>NZ_JBEKXH010000274.1:0-8866 GCF_049512235.1 Bradyrhizobium sp. | reverse complement strand
GGCTGGGGAGGTCAGATTGCCCAGCCGTTTTTTACCCAACCCCAGAATATACATTGTGCGACGCTTAGCGCTCCTCCTGGAAAAAATCTATCCGCGGATGTACAAATGGAGTTTTCGACCGAATTGCGAAAGGCACTCCTGCGCAACGTCGCTCGAAATGGCCTTACTTGGAGTGGTGCAGTTACGATTTTGCTAAATTCGTCAATGCTGCTCTTGATAGAGAAACACGTCCAACGGAGGAGTTAGAAAAGCTGGTCGGAGCAATTAGGCCGGTGGCTGCACATGCAGGCGCTCACGTCGTTAGGCGCGAAGAGTTTGGCGTCTTCGACGGGTACAAACTCAGTGATCAACCTGAAAATCAATCGCATGGCGCAATGGCCTCATCTCCGCCTGCGAACTGGATAAACCCTCAACGTTTTCGCATGTTCATCAGCCACATTGCGATTCATAAGGACAAGGCGACTCGCCTTAAAAGTTGCCTCATCCGCTATGGTATTGATGGATTTGTAGCGCACGAAGACATTGAGCCCACTGTAGAATGGCAAGCCGAAGTAGAGAAGGCGCTCCGAACGATGGACGCTTTTCTGGCGATCCACACAGTAGGTTTTGCCCAAAGTATCTGGACTCAGCAGGAGGTTGGGTATGCGGTTGGCCGCGGAGTAAAGATTATATCTCTCCAAATGGGTGAAGACCCCACGGGGTTCATATCTAAACATCAAGCGCTTCGCAGAGGCGACCGAAAGGCCGAAGAAGTCGCTGCGGAGATTGATGGCATCCTCGCGAAAGACCCTGGAACTAGAGACAAGCTGAGGGCGGCAAAGGATGCCCTTCGATAAGTGGGGGCGGCCCTTGTTGCCGCCGGTGTAAATCCGCGCTTTTTTGGCGGCACATGGGAACGGCGCCGCGCCGACAGGACGCCGTCGGGAGAGATCCCTGTGGCGTGTGTTCCGGGCGAGTTGGGCTGGTTGCTGCAAGATCGACGTCGAAGCCGAGATGCGCCGGAACCGGGCCTGCCGCTTACTTTCATGATGCCCTCTGGTCCGACGAGGTGACTGACGCAAAAAAGACAGACGCTGCGCGCCCGCAGTTATGACAGAGCTGGAGTCCTGGCGATTTTTTGTTTGTCGCCAGCTGACTCAACGCCGCGCCACCGTCCGAAGTGGGCGACGACCTCCCTTGACGCTCGATGGGCGCACCATGATCCGACACGGATCGCATTCAGTCGCGGTAACGCCGATTTCGTTCTGCATGCAAGGCCCGACCACGGGGAGTTGCCTGATAGCGACGCCGAGGCTCCCTTTGCCGATCAGCACGAAACTTTTGTGCGCAGTTTTTGATGCAATAGATCTGTCCTCGATCGCAGCATCGACAGACAAGAACCCGAGTGCGGCAGCAACCGCACAGGAACATCCTGCTTGAAAGGCCATCGTCGCGTGCAGCCGGCGGCGCGCTGCAAATCCCTGAGCGCGCGATCGAACTGCGGCGCCATTCAGCTTGTAGCCGGCTCGGCTTCGCGCAACGCGGTGATCTGCAGGTAAAGCGATTCCGGCGCGATATCAGGATGATTGTCCGGCAACAGATCGAGCGCCATTTCGGAAATTTTTTGCAGCAGTTCGTCTGATGTCGGCGCGTCGGCGGCGGCGGGGATGTCGTCGCAATGACCGCTCCAGACCGAGGCCTCCTGATCCCAAGAGGCGGAAATGGTGAAAATCACGGGTCTCGACATCGGCGCTTCCTGCGAGTCTTGCGGCGCGATCCGACGCGGCACCGCACTTGAACCCTATCACAGACCAAGGCAAGCGTCATTGCGCCAAGATGTACCGATCCGTTCGCCTCGGTTCGCCACCTGATTGCCCGCGACGATGGGCGTAGGCCGAGGCCGGGGTCACTGCTTCCGTTCGGGATATCCGATGTACGCGCAGAATTGCTCCACGGCCGCGGTCACGGCCCGATCGGAAATGCGTCCCGAGATGCCGCATTTCGCGCCAGACAGGGCGCGAAAAGATCGGCTGAAAAGTGAAGCTGATCACAGTCGGCCTATGGATTACGTTGTAGACTGCAACAAGACGCGGTCGGGAGCGAGCAATGTCCTTGGACCAATTTCTCGACCAGCCACCTGCGCAGCTGGAGGATGGCGTCGGGCTCGCGCTCTCCGGCGGCGGCTATCGCGCGATGGTCTTCCACGTCGGCGCGCTTATTCGCCTCAACGAGGTCGCCCTGCTGCGCAAGGTCAAGCGGATATCAAGTGTCTCCGGCGGGTCCATTACCGCGGGGGTACTTGGAATAAGCTGGAAGGACCTCACGTTCACGGGCGATGTCGCGTCGAATTTCGGGATCGTCGTCGAGCGGGTCAGAAAGATGGCCGACACGTCGGTCGACGCTGGCGCGATCATTGGCGGTATCCTGCTCCCGGGGTCGATCAGCGACCGGGTGGCCAAAGCGTACGACTCCGTCCTCTTCCAGGGCGCCAAGCTCAGCGCGTTGCCCGATGATTCCCAGCCCGGCAACCCTGGTTTCGTTATCAACGCTACCAACATCCAGACCGCCGCGCTTTGGCGCTTCTCCCGTAACTATATGGGGGACTATCGGGTCGGCCTGGTGGAGCACCCGGATGTCCCGCTGGCCACCGCGGTCGCAGCCTCGTCCGCCTTTCCGCCGGTGCTGTCGCCGTTGACGCTTCAGATCGGGCAGCCGGTCGTCAACATGCCGGGCGCCGATCTACACCGCGAACCTTTCACAAAGACCGCGGTGCTGAGCGACGGCGGCGTGTATGATAATCTCGGCCTCGAAACCATTACGAAACGCTACGCGACGCTGCTTGTCAGCGACGCCGGCCAGAAGATTGCTCCGGAGGAGGCTCCCCAACATGATTGGGCCCGGCACTCGCTGCGGGTGCTGGATACGATCGACAACCAGGTAAGAAGCCTGCGCAAGCGCACCCTCATCGATTCCTACCTGCGGAACGAGCATAGCGGTACCTACTGGGGCATCCGGACCGCATTCGTCGACTACAAGCTCGCGGCCGATCCGCTCCAATGCGCGACCAGAAACCCAACCCCGCTGGCGGAGATCCCGACCCGTCTTGAGGCCCTGCCCCGCGATGTTCAGGACCGCCTCATGAATTGGGGCTACGCGGTCTGCGACGCGGCTTTGAGGGCGCATCTGGACGCCGCACTGCAGGCCAAACTCGGCGTCACGATCACACCGCCGGCCAAATTTCCTTTCGCGGAGGGATATTGAGCTATGATGCCGTTTCCCCGTTGGCAGCACGGCTGTCCGTGGGCACGATGCCCCTCTTGAATGGAATGCGATCAGGTGAACCGCGATGGCGCTGGTCGAAGTGAATCCCGGCTCCGGGCCTGAAAGCAAGGCGCAGAGATGCCTGGCAGGGGCATTGCCGAGCGACTGGATCGTCACCACCAACATCCAATCGCACAACTTCGAGGATTGGGGGCTGTTCGGCACGGGTGAGGTCGACAGCATCGTCATCAGCCCGCGCGGAATTTTCGCACTGGAGTTCAAGAACTGGCGCGGCGCGAGCATCATTCCCAACAAGAACAAAGCCTGGGTGGTGGATGGCGCGGAACGCAAGAACCCGTTTCCGCAGGGACAGGCGAAGCGATACGCCATCAAGGATTTGTTCAAGAACTTCGATCGTCGATTCGACGACGATTCCCTATTTCAATATCTGATCGTCCTGACCCATCCGGAGGGCGTGCTGGATTGGAGCGCAAGCGACATTCGCGGGCCACTCAGGTCTCGCGTCGCGCTGCTCGATCAGGTCCCCGACAGAATCCGTGAGATTGAGCCGAGGGAGAAGAAAAAGCTTCATGCCGACCTCGTGCGCAAGGCGTTGCAGGAACTCGCGCCCGCCGTCATGCCGGCCGAAGTCGCCGAGTCGTGGGCCATTCGGCCGAGCCGCTCGCACCTCGAGATCAAACAGGTCGTGGAGGGTATCGTCGAGGCGATCCAGCCGGATCAGGCGATCATCGGCCTGCGCGGGATCGATTACGCCGGCGAACTCGAACTGCTGCGTGACGGCGAGATCAAGGGGATGCTGCGCGAGCAAGACGTCACGTCCCGGAAGCTGAAGAATCCCCTCGACCTGCTCAGGCCCGGCCAGGGGGTCCGGGCCCAGATTATCGGCATCGGTCCCGACACCCAGGAAATTTCCCTCGGTATCAAGCAGCTCGAAGCCGTGTCCGATCCGGTCGGCAGGCTGAAGGCCGGTCATCGTGCCACCGCGCGCGTCCTCGATATTCTCGCGGACCACGCGCGACTGGACCTTGGCGGGGTGTTCGGAACGTTGCCGTTCGACGAACGCTCATATTTCGACGAACACGCGAGCGTCACGCTCAACGAGAGAATCCGGGTGGTGGTGACTCGTAACGATCGCGAGCGCCGCGACCTGTTGGTGCGCGAGCTTCACACGGCCGCGTTCGCTGACCTGCAGGTCGGCCTCAGCGCCGTCGGAGAGGTGAGCAGGATCACCGCCAAGGGCGCGGAGGTCGACCTCGGGCCGATCAAGGGTTGGCTGCCCGCCGCCGAGATGACGTGGCGGCAGGGGCCGGACCCGGCCGGTCTGCTCACGGTCCCCCGGCAGGTCAGGGTGAAGATTCTTAGCACCGACCCCGCGCGGCGCCGGGTGACCCTGAGCTTGAAGCAGCGCCGGCCTGACCCGCTCGGCCGGCTCAAGACCGGCGCCCCTCTTGGCGGCCGGGTGCGCGAGACCACCGCCAAGGGCGCCGTGGTCGACCTCGGCGGCATCGATGGCTGGCTTGCTGCCGCCGATATCACGTGGCGACAGCTACCGGATCCGGTGCGTTCGCTGTCGCTGGGGCAGCGGATCCAGGTGCAGATCATCCGCATCGATCAGGCCAAGCGCGAGGTCGTGGTGGGGGCAAAGCAACTCATCCCCGACCCTTTCGGCAAGTTGCGAGCCGGCATCGGTGTTCATGGACGCGTCAGCGAGGTCACCGCCAAGGGGGCGGTCATCGATCTCGGCGACGTCGACGGTTGGCTGCCCGCCGCCGATGTCACATGGCGGCAGGTGCGGGATCCGGCACGTCTGCTCTCGGTCGGACAGCTGGTAAAGGTGAAGATCAACCATGTCGATCCATCGAGGCGCGAGATCGTGCTGGGCATGAAGCAGCTGGAGCCCGACCCGCTGCGCGAGCTGCAGGCCGGCATCAGCACGTCTGGACGAGTGAGCGAGATCTCCTCCAAGGGGGCGGTCATCGATCTCGGTACCATCAACGGCTGGCTGCCGGCGGCCGATATCACGTGGCGGCAGATGCGCGACCCGACGCGTCTGCTGTGGGTCAGTCAGCGGGCGAAGGTGCGGATCGCGCGTGTCGACCGGGTCACGCGCGAAGTAGCTCTCGAGATGAAGCAGCTTCGGCCCGACCCGCTTGGCGAGCTGCAGGCCGGGATCGAAACGGTCGGACGGGTAAGCGAGATCACGGCCCACGGCGCGGTGCTCGACCTCGGTGATGTCGACGGTTGGCTGCCGGCCGCCGATATCACATGGCGGCAAGTGCCGGACCCGAGCCGGCTGCTCCTGGTCGGACAACGGGTGAAGGTGAAGATCATTCAGGTCGACTCGGCCAAGCGCAGGATTGCGCTGGGAATGAAGCAGCTGCAGCCGGACCCGGTATGCGGTCTGCAGGTTGGCGCCAGCGTCACCGCCTGCGTGAGCGAGATCGGTGCCAAGGGCGCACTTGTCGACCTTGGCCGCATCGATGGTTGGCTGCCGGCGGCCGATATCTCATGGCGGCAGGGATCGGATCCGGCGCAGCTGCTCTCGATCGGGCAGTGGATCCCGGTGCAGATCCTGCGCATCGACGCGGCCAAACGCGAAATTGCGGTGGGAATGAAGCAGCTGCAGCCCGACCCGTTGAGCAAGCTACGGGCCGGCACCTGCGTTTTCGGACGCGTAAGCGGCGTCGCCGCCGCGGGCGCGGTGATCGATCTCGGCGGTATCAACGCTTGGCTGCCCGCCACCGATATGAGATTGCAGCCAGGATCTGATCCGGCTGGTCAGTTCCCGGTCGGGAAGAAGCTCAAGGCAAAGATCATTCACATCGACTCGGCAAAGCGGGCCGTCTCGTTGGCCGTGGAGCAAGTGCGGCCCGATCCGTTGCTCCGCTTGAACATCGGCGATCGCCTGGAGGCGCGCGTCGGCTGCATCTTTGATGACCACTTGGTGGTTGATCTCGGCGGCGTCTTCGCCCGGCTGCCGGCAACGGAAATACCGGGAACCGCCGTGCCGGATTCACCCGTGCCCAGGCCGGTCGCGACTCCGGTGATGTCGCTCAAGAAATCCGTCGAGCCGGGCGTCGTGCGCCAGAGCTTTGGTCATGGCCGCTCCAAGCAGGTGGTGGTCGAAAGGGTAAAGCACAGACGGCTGGGCCGGTTCGATCTGAGCTTCATTTCGCTCAACGATCGGTTCGAGGTCAAAATCATCAAGCTCGATCGCGCGACGCGTTACCTGGAGGTCAGCCGTACGTGCGCCATCGAGGAGGAATCGCGACACCTTGCCGACGTGGCGGAGCAACATATTCAGGCCGGCGACTATGCCACCGCGGTGGCGGTCGCGCTCGAAGCCTTCAAACGTGAGAGGAAGGCTTTCGTGTACGTCCCCGAAGCCGAACAGGCCTTGTTGCGCGCCTGCGCGAACTTGCGCGAGCTCGCGGTGCTGGACGCGCATTCCGCCAAGGTGACGTCGGTCGCATTCAGCGACGACGGCAAGCGAATCGCGACCGGATCGCTTGACGGAACGGCGCAGGTTTGGGACGCCGAAACCTTTGCGCGGGTCGGTTCGGCCATGCGGCATCTCGATGGCGTGGTCTGGGTGGCGTTCAGCTGCGACGGCAGGCGGATACTGACGGTCTCGGGTCGCGGGCGCGTGCGGGTTTGGGACGCGATCCGCGGCGAGCCGGTCGTCCAGCTCGGCAACAACAAGCATATCGCAACCAGCGCGGCATTCAGCCGGGACGGCAAGCGGGTGGTGACCGCGGCGCGCGATGGCGCCCAGATCTGGTATGTCAAAACCCGCAGGCCGATCGGCGCGCCGTTGCGGCATAACGGTGCGGTGCTGAGCGCGGCATTCAGCCCCGACGGCGTGCGCGTGGTCACCGCAAGCCAGAACTCGGTGCGAATCTGGGATGCCGCATCGCAGCAGCAGATCGGGCCGAGGATCGAAGGGGGGGCGACGAGCGCCGCATTCAGCGCCGATGGACGCTGTGTGCTGATCGCCTCCCGCAACCGGACGCGGATACTGGATGCCGAAACGCGTGCGCAGATCGCCGTCCTCGAACACGAGGGCGAAGCTGGCATCGCATTCGATCCCGGCGGCACGCGCGTCCTGACGATCGCTCGAGGCAAGTCGGCGCGCATCTGGCATATCGCCAATCACGCTGAAATCGCCGTGCTTGCCGACGATGGTGGAAGCGTGACTTGTGCGGCATTCAGCCCGGACGGCTCCCGCGCGGTGACCGGCACGTTCGACGAGAGAGTGCGTGTCTGGGATGTCCAGATCTACCCGCAGGCCGCTGCCGCCGAGGCCTGTACGCCGGCGAATCCGGCCGGAAAGCGCGTGCTCATCCGCTCCGCCGGAAGTCCAGGACGAACCTGGCACGCCTACCACACGCCCCACGAGCTGATCGACCTGGCCAGGACGATGATGCCACGCTCGCTCACGCAGCGGTAGCGCGAACAGGCCGCCCTCGGCCCCCAGACTATTTCGTCGTGCCCGTGCTTTCGGACCCGGGAGCCTCGCCGTCCCCCCAATTGCGCCGCGCGCCATCCGGGCTACGGTACCGACGCCACGCCCGCGCCAATTCGGCGGCCCACCCCTGGAGGAGGACAACCCATGAAACGACTGATGATCCTGAACGGCCCCAACCTCAATCTTCTGGGTGTGCGGGAGCCGCATATCTATGGCACCACCACATTGGCCGAGATCAGGCAAAGCTGCGAGCAAGTGGCGGGGCAGTTGGGAATGGCGCTTTCCTTTCACCAGTCCAACCATGAAGGCGAACTGGTCGACCTGATCCAGTCGGCGCGGCAGAGCGCCGATGCCATCGTCATCAATCCGGCCGGCTATTCCTTCACCTCGATTGCGATCCTCGACGCCATCAAGGCCTTCGAAGGCCCAGTGCTGGAAGTGCACATCTCCAACATCCATGCCCGCGACGAATATCACCGGCATTCGAAGATCTCGTCGGTGGCGACCGGCGTGATCTGCGGATTGGGACCTTACGGCTATATTGCGGCGATCAACGCGCTGGCCCAGATGGCAAAGAAGGCCTGATCGACAAGCAAGTCGTGCCGCTTGTCGCCGCCCGGAATTCGTCATCTGCCTCTTGCTGATTGTAATCGTAGTATTGATCGATTTTGAGGCGGATCGCGCATGCCAAACGACCGCCAAGCTACTTTGCATGGGGTTGTTTTCGATATTTTAGATGCGAGAGCCGCGTCGGCGCTGCGGCTGGCTTGCCGAGCCGTAGCTCGCGGCCAGGCTCATCGGAATGCAGCCGCGTTCGCCCGCCACCGGCGTGATCTGCGGATTGGGACCGTATGGCTATATCGCAGCGATCAGGCCACGGGCATCGGCCTCTCACCCCCTCTCCCGCTCTTCGCGGGGGAGGGTGGGGTGGGGGCGCGGCATCGGCGGTGTCAGTTACATGTAGCCGCGATACGCGATCGATGGATTTTCGCCCGGAGCTTCCCCCACCCCAACCCTCCTCCGCGAAGTGCGGGAGAGGGGGCGCAGGAGCGCAAGCTTCCAGATGATCGGAACTTCGGAAATGCGGGAGCAGTCATGGCCGGGCTTGTCCGGGCCATTCCAGGTTTTCCCGCCGCA
>NZ_JBEKXH010000273.1:0-8922 GCF_049512235.1 Bradyrhizobium sp. | reverse complement strand
CCGTTGAAGCTTACGAAATCGAAGGCGGCCGGGGTGCCGATGACATAAGGCAGCATCGTCGGGCAGAGGCGCGCGATCAGCTTGCGGGCATGGTCGCCGGGCTTGGTCGCGGAGCCGGCAAGCGCGGACAGCTTCTCCGCAACTCCGCCGATTTGTCCGGAGAAGCGCGCAAGATCGTCGGCCGGTACCGCCCGGTTATATTGCTCGCGCATCTCCTGGTCCGGAATGAACAGGTGGGTGATCAGTGGCAGTCCCCAACGGGACATCTGCACCTCCGGTGCGTGTCCATGCAACGAGACCGATGCCCAGGCATGGACCAGGCCGTCGCCGATCGTCGCGTTGGGCAGTTCGATGACAATGGCGGTTACATTGCGCTTTGCAAAGAAGTTTTTGCCATTGAGAAACGCGGCCGGTTCGAACCTGTTCTGGTCGAACAGCGCCGTCCTGAAGGCACGGAAGGCGGCGGCGTCAACCGCGAACAAATCGGGCGCCAGTCCGGCGAACACCGTGACGCCCGATTTGGACTTGACCGCCGCACCGGTCGTACCGGCGGCGATGAGATCGCCGTTCGCTCCTTTCAAAGCGGCCGCGCCGTGCGAACGGCGGACCTCAAAGGTCTGCTGATGCTTGTGATCATCGCCGTCGGCATGGGACGGCGGGCCAAATGTCACCTTGAATGCAAGCTCCTCACGCGCATCGCCGTCGAGATCGAAGCGGAAGGCGTAAAGCCCTTCCTCGCGGAAGGTGTCCGGAGCGGACAGTCCGGCGTCGGGATTGACGGTCATCGCCATCACCGTCGCAGCCGGCCCGCCGGAGAACAGATAAAAATCGCAGAGGTTGATGCGCGGATCTTCGCGTGCGGTCGGCGTGTCGAAATGATGGGACATCGGCAACCTCGCCAAGGTGCCCATTCATAGACCGGGCATCGGCTGAAATCAACTGTCGCAAAAAGCGCTCGGCCTCGCCATGCCGCGTAACTTGATCGTGCTCGCCGACGACGTGATTGAATAGGATGCGTCGTGTCCGCTGAAGGTATCATCCGGTCCGAGCACACTTATACGGCCGAGCGGAGAGCGCAGCTCGGGGGTCGGATTATCGACATTAAGAGGTCTTTAGATAGCTGGCGAGAGATCGGGGACAGTCCACGGCCAACATCCCAGACGACCGATTCCATGAAACTGATCACTTGTAGGATGGGTAGAGTGACCAGATCGGACGCACGTCCGAACTGGTCACGAAACCCATCGCGAGCGGCGGAATTGGTGGGATTCGCGAAGAGCTCAACCCACCTCACGACTACTCGGAAGCTGTACCACCAGGCGCTTGGGGCGCCGCGCCAACCCGCCCGTCAGCCGCGATAGATCGGCGCGCCGGCCGGCGAGCCCGTCGCGCCGCCGTCGACGAAGATTTCGGCGCTCTGCACATGCGCGGCATCGTCGGAGGCCAGGAACAGCACGGTCTTTGCGATCTGATCGGCGTCCGCGATCCTGCCGAGCGGCGTAGAGCGCGCGATGCGCTGTTCGAGCGCCGTGAAGGCTTCGGCCGTCGGCGCAGCACCCTTCCAGATCGCCGTGCGTGCCGCGCCCGGCGCCACCACATTGACCCTGATCCCGCGCGGCGACAGCTCCGAGGCCATCACCCGCGCCATCGCCCGCACCCCGGCCTTGCTTGCGGCGTAGGCGGAATAACCGGGATTGCCGAGCACTGAGATCACCGAGCCGTTCAGGATGATCGAGGCGCCGTCGTTGAGATAGGGCAGCGCCGCCTGCACCGTGAAGAACACCGCGGTGAGGTTGGTCCTTAAGACTTGTTCGAACCCGGCAAGCGTCGTGCCGCCGAGCGGCGTGTTGCCGGGGATGCCGGCATTGGCGAACAGCACGTCGAGCTTGCCGAATTTGTCGACCGCCTGTTTGATGGCGGCCTCCGTCGCCGCGATGTCGGTGGCATCGGCCACCACCGCGAGCGCATTCGGTCCGAGTTCCCGGGCCGCCTCCCGCAACGTGTCCCGGTTGCGGCCGGTGATCGTCACCTTTGCCCCCTCGGCCACGAATAACCGCGCCGTCGCGAGCCCGATGCCGCCGTTGCCGCCGGTGATCAACGCCGTCTTGCCAGCAAGCCTCATCGTCATCTCCATTGGTTGCATTGTTGAACAACATTGCCATCTAGGCCATCTGGTTTTATGATGCAACCACACAACGGCGTGATCGCGGGCCAGCGCGGCACAGCATTCTGGTGCGGCGCGGCTTTTGTGGAGAAAACGGGCCAGGAATTACAATGGTGAAACGGACCAGCCTTGAGAACGCCGAATGCCCGATCGCCCGCTCGCTGGATGCGATCGGCGACTGGTGGTCGCTGCTGATCATCCGCGACGCCCTGCTCGGCCGGCGCCGCTTCGGCGAGTTCCAGAAGAGCCTCGGGCTCGCCAAGAACATTCTCAGCGTGCGGCTACGCACGCTGGTCGACCATGGCATCCTGAAGATGGCGCCGGCCTCCGACGGCAGCGCCTATCAGGAATATGTGCCGACGCCGAAGGGGCGCGGCGTGTTTCCTGTTCTCGTCGGCTTGCGGCAATGGAGCGAGGCGTTCGACCAGCGTCCCGAAGCAATCGCGACCATCCTGGTCGATCGCGAGAAGGGTCGCCCGGTCAAGAAGCTGGAATTGCGCGCTCAGGATGGCCGGCTGCTGAAGGCTGCCGACACCGCGTTAAAGCCGCGGCCGATCGCAAAGGGCCGGAAACGCGCTTCGGTCCGGACTTAACCAACAATCCGGCTCAGATTAGCTTGATCGTTGCTTCAATGTTGCCGCATGTCGCTTTCGAGTACGGACAAAGCTCCTCTGCTTCGTCAACCAGGTCCTTTGCAACATCGCGCTCCAAACCCGGCAGCCTGACATTGAGCCGAGTGCTGAGAAAATAGCCGCCGTCCCCGAGGTTCAGGTCCACTTCGGCATCGATGCTGATTTTGGCCGGTAGCGCGATTTTTCTGTTGCGAGCCGCAAGCGCGATCGCATTTGCGAAAGAGGCCGACCAGCCGGCTGCGAACAGTTGCTCCGGGTTGGTACCGATGCGCGCCGAACCGGGGGTCGAGAGCCTGATGTCGAGCAGGCCGTCAGAGCTGCGCGAGACGCCATTATCGCGACCTCCCGCGGTTTCGGTCTTGGCAGTATGGAGCAACTTTACGATATGGCTCATGGCGCACTCTTTTTTGGAGTAGTGACCCTGGATGAGAGGTCTCGATGCCCGCGCGCAACGTGCCCGCGAGCCTCGAGGGTCGATTCAGACAAGGGTGGTTGTCACATCAATATTGCCGTGGAGGCCTTGGTTTTCAGGCCGATTTGCGCAGTGGTTCGAAGCCCGCGCGAAGCTCTTCGGCAAAAAGCTTCGGCTGTTCCCAGGCAGCGAAATGGCCGCCTTTATCGAGCTTGTGGTAGTGGATCAGTTTGGGATAGGCCCGTTCCGCCCAGCTCCGTGGCGCAGGATAAAGTTCGTCAGGGAAAACGCTCACGGCCGTCGGCACCACGACGCCCTTGACGGCGAAGAAAGACGCCCCCTTGTTCTCCCAATAGAGGCGGGCGCCGGAGAGCGCCGTATCCGTCAACCAGGTGAGCGTGATGTTGTCGAGGACGTCGTCTCGGGTGAGGCCTTCGCTGTTTCCGGCAAAGACACGAGCGATCATTTCGTAGCTGCGCGCGTCGTGGTCGAGGAAATAGGCCGCCAGGCCGACCGGTGAGTCCGCTATTCCGTACAGCGTCTGCGGCCTTAAGCCCATCTGGAAGCCGTAGCCGATGCCCTTGGCATAGACGAAGCTCAGCCGCTCGTAAGCGAGCTTCTCGTCGGTCGAGAGATTCGCCGGTGCCGGCGCGCCGGAAAAGGCCAGCTTGTCGATGTCGAGGGGAATGACGTTCGCCATGTTGGTGTGAATGCCGAGCAATTCCGGTGGCGCCTGCACGCCCATCAGTTCGGTGATGATCGCACCCCAATCGCCTCCCTGCGCCACGAATTTCGTGTATCCGAGGCGCTTCATCAGTACGGTCCAGGCACGTGCAATATGGGCCGGATCCCAGCCGGTCGTGGCCGGCTTGCCGGAAAAACCGTAGCCGGGAAGCGACGGAATCACGACATGGAACGCGTCAGATGCTTTTCCGCCGTGTGCGGTGGGATTGGTCAGCGGGTCGATGATCTTCATCTGTTCGGTGATCGAGCCGGGCCATCCGTGCGTGACGATCAGCGGCAACGCGTTTTCGTGGTTCGAGCGGACGTGAATGAAGTGGATGTCCAGCCCGTCGATTTCGGTGATGAACTGCGGCAGGGCGTTTATTTTTGCCTCGATCTTGCGCCAGTCATACTCTGTCGCCCAATAGCGCGCGAGCGCCTGGATGGTATCGAGTTGCACTCCCTGGGATGCATCCGTGACCGTTTCCCGCTCGGGCCAGCGGGTCGCGGCGATGCGTCGTCGCAGATCGACCAGCGCTTCTTCCGGAACGTTGACGCCGCGGAAGGGGCGTATCGAATCGCGCGCGTGCGCGGCGGCTGATTGTAACGGAGGCAGGCTCGCGGCGCCTGATGTGCCGAACAGCCGACGGCGGTCCTGACCGGTTGCTTCGGGCGTCTTGATCGTATCCATGGCGTCTCTCCTGGGTTGAGGGTTGCTCGGGTGCACTTGCGTGCTGCCCAACACCTATCCCGACCCGGACGAAATCACCCGTTAGGCGTTGTTATCCCCTGTTAGGCGCGCCTAATCCCTTGTCGTTTCAGGCAAATTCCAGCGCTCGGTGGTCGCGGAAAGGCTCGATCGCGTTGCCCTTGATGGTTTGCGGGAAGGGTCGTAATCTCCAGCACAGCGACCTCGGCCGGCGCGGTCACAGAGGGGTCTATGGCGACGGTTATCAATCGGACGGACGGCGGCTTGTCGTTCGGCCCATTCAATTTGCTGGTGAACGAGCGCCTCCTCACGAAGCAGGGGGTCGCCGTCGAATTGGGTGCGCGTGCCCTCGATATATTGATCGTCTTGACTTCCACCCCGAACGAAATCGTCAGCAAGAAAAGTTTGCTGTCGCGGGTCTGGCCCGATGTCATCGTTGAGGAAGGCAGCCTGCGCTTTCACATCAACGGGCTGCGCAAGGCGCTGGGTGATGGGCGGGGTGGCGCTCGATACATCGCGACACTCCCAGGACGGGGCTATTGCTTCGTTGCGCCGGTCTCGCGGCCGGCCAGTCCGCGCGATGACGCGACTGTCGTTGCCAACAAATTTCCGCATGCCAATCTCCCCAGCCGCCTGAGCCGGGTGATCGGCCGCGACCAGGATGTTCTGAGGCTGTCGGCTCAACTGAACGCTTCGCGCTTTGTCACTATTGTCGGTGCCGGCGGCGTTGGAAAGACCACCGTTGCAATAGCGGTCGGGCACCACCTGAACGACGCCTTCTCGGGCACCCTGCTGTTCGTGGACCTCGGGATGCTCAGCGACCCCGAACTGGTAACAGCGGGCATGGCCTCCATGCTTGGGCTATCGGTTCAAACGAACGATGCAATGCCCAATCTGGTCGCATACCTGCGCGACAAGCGAATTCTCCTGATCCTCGATACCTGTGAGCATCTCGTCGAAGCGGTAGCGCCGCTGGCGGCGCGCATCATCGGTGCGGCACCCCAGGTCCACATTCTGGCAACCAGTCGCGAAGCTCTTCGGGTAGAAGGCGAACATATCTACCGACTGGATGCGCTGGCATGTCCGCCGGATGACCCAGGGCTTACGGCTGCGGCAGTCCGGACGTTCCCGGCCATGCAGCTATTCATGGAGCGCGCGGCGGAGAGCGGCGTGCGTTTGGAGTTCAGCGACGCCGAAGCCCCGATCGTCGCAAGCATCTGTCGAAAGCTCGACGGAGTAGCGCTCGCCATCGAGCTGGCGGCCAGACGCGTCGAATCCTATGGACTGCAGCAAACCGCAGCACTTCTCGATCAACACCTGACCCTGATGTGGCTGGGGTCGCGAACTGCGCCACCGCGTCAAAAAACACTGCAGGCCACGCTGGATTGGAGCTTTGGGCTTTTGACCGAGGTGGAGCGCGCAGCGCTTCGCAGGCTCGCCGTATTCGTTGGCCATTTCACCCTGGATGCGGCGCTGGAAGTCGTCACCTGCGCCACTCTCGACAGATCGAACGTTGTTGGCGCCGTGGACAGTCTCGCTGCCAAATCGCTGGTCGCAACGAGCCCGCTGGGGGCGATGATGCGCTACCGACTGCTCGACACGACGCGCGCTTACGCCCTTCAGGTCGCAATTGACGACGCCGATGCTCTCGACCTCTCGACACGGCATGCGTCGTACTTCCGCCGTTGGTTGGAACAGAACGGCAAGGAATGGCCGGGCTTATCGAGTGGAATTGAACGAGCATCCCATTTTGCCGGCGTCAACAATGTTCGGGTAGCGCTCGAATGGTGCTTTTCTTCAGGGGGAAACATCGCGTTGGGCGTATCGCTTGCAGCCGCTGCGACGCAGGTTTTTCTGGCGATGTCTTTACTTCCGGAATGCCACCGCTGGTCAAAACGTGCCATCCTCGCCCTTGACGGCTCTTCCGCGGGAGGCCTCGACGAGATGCATCTGCAGGCCGCGCTGGGTTTCTCGGCATCGCAAATGTATGGAGAAAGCAACGCCGTAAGCCAAGCCCTGAACAGGAGCCTGGCTATTGCAGAACAGCACGGCGACACGGTCCATCAAGCCGGATTGCTTAACATGGAACACATTTCCCATGCCCGCAAAGGAGATCTCAGGACTTCGCTTCAATACGCCAGACGTTGCCGGGCTGTCGCCGAAACGTCTGACGACCTGACGGTCAAAGCGGTGGCCCACGCCATGTTGGGAAGGGCACTGCAGGTCACCGGCGATCTTGCGGGTTCGCGTGCGGAACTCGATTCGCTGATGCGGATATTATCTCAATCCCATCATGGACCGATCCTCCTGAACTACGATCCCCACTATCATTCGTATATCGCACTGGCACGGACGCTTTGGCTGCAAGGCTATCCGATCCAGGCGCTGGAACTCGCACGCCAGGCGGTCGAAGCCTCCGAAGCCATGGGCCATCCGGCAGCATTGGGGCTGGTTTTGGCCGGCGCGGCGTCGATTTTTCTCTGGGCCGGCGATCTCGATGCTGCCCAATACCACACCGATTTGTCCCTCTCCCATGCCGAAGCCAATGCCTTGGGGCCTCTTGTGGCGATCGGACATGGTCGCAAAGCGGAGTTGGCGATTCTGCGAGGTGACACCAAGGCAGGCGTCAAGGATCTGCAGACAACGCTCGAGCGACTGCACGCAGCGCGACATGAGGTGCTCACCACGGAATTCAACATCGCGCTCGCTCAAGGATTGGTCGCAATAGGCAGATCAGATGAAAGCGTGGCCTTGATCGACGAAAGTATTCAGCAAGTCGACGTCAGTGGCGAGATGTTCTACATGCCGGAACTGCTGCGGGTAAAAGGCGGACTTCTGCTATCGATGCGTGAACCCAACGTCCACGAGGCGCGGAATTGCTTCATGCAATCCCTCGAATTGAGCCGCCATCAAGGTGCGCGCGCCTGGGAATTGCGCACCGCGAGGGACCTCGCGAAGCTTTTGGTCGAGCAGGGAGATTCTGAAAGCGGACGGACGCTGCTGCAGCCGGTCTACGCAGCATTCAGCGAAGGATTTGAAACGGCCGACCTCAGAGCAGCTGAACAGCTGCTTGCGCAAATACCGACCTCGATCTGCAATTGAAGCAGCATGGGGTCAGTCACGTCATTCTTGTTGGGCTGCTGGCCAACACCGTATTTGCTGCAAATGCCACGCGTGCGCGCGAATCGCGCAGCAGGTTCCGGCGCGATCCGGCGACAGGCTCAACCAGATTGGTGAGACCCCGCTGCATACCGCTGAGCAACATCGGTAATTTCGCCGGAGTTGCGCGGCCTCACGGGCCGCGTCCATCATGACAGATCGCGCTTGCTGCGAAGCCTCAGCTGTTCCTCGGCTTCCAGTTGCAGCATCCCGAGCAGGAAGCCAAGCATGCCGAGCCTGTGGCGCCGCGCCAGCCCGGCCAGATCGGCGGCAGATTCCGCAATGAAGGCCGCAGCCTCTTCCGGCCCGCCTTCTCCGCGCGGCTCATGAGTTCGCAAACGTCGATCCCTGGTCTTGGATCCGAGCGTCCGCCGATGCGCTTTCTTGGTCAACAAACCTACATCCAACGCTACAGCCTCTGCTTAAGGGATACTCCGTTTGATTACACAACTCTAGAGCGAATTTGCCGCTCCACGGGGCCGCCATTCGGAGATCACGGCCGCTTTTCAACATCTGTCGATTTGACAGGGGGCTCCGCTGCACCCATGTTCGCAAGCGAAGCGGCCGTCGCGAATCCCGCGGACAGGTCCTTGTTTTTCCCCTAAGTCACTGGAATAAAATGAATATCGTCATTGTCGAGTCGCCCGCGAAAGCCAAGACGATCAACAAATATTTGGGCTCCTCCTATGAGGTTCTGGCCTCTTTTGGCCATGTCCGGGACCTCCCGGCCAAGAATGGATCGGTCGATCCGGAGGCTAATTTCCAGATGATCTGGGAGATCGACCCCAAGGCGGCTGGCCGCCTCAATGACATCGCCAAGGCGCTCAAGGGCGCCGACCGGCTGATTCTCGCAACCGACCCCGATCGCGAGGGTGAAGCGATCTCCTGGCACGTGCTGGAGGTGCTGAAGGAGAAGCGCGCGCTCAAGGACCAGAAGATCGAACGTGTGGTCTTCAACGCCATCACCAAGCAGGCGGTGTCGGAGGCCATGAAGCATCCGCGCCAGATCGATGGCGCGCTGGTCGACGCCTACATGGCGCGCCGCGCGCTGGATTATCTGGTCGGCTTCACGCTCTCGCCGGTGTTGTGGCGTAAACTGCCGGGCGCGCGGTCCGCGGGCCGG
>NZ_JBEKXH010000272.1:0-8942 GCF_049512235.1 Bradyrhizobium sp. | reverse complement strand
TTTTTCAGCTCCTTCGCAAACTCGATGGTCTGGGTGAGGTCCCAGCCGCCCTCGACCCAGTCGGTGGCGGAGACCTTGACGCCGATGGGCTTCTCGGCCGGAAACACCGCGCGCACCGCCTCGAACACTTCCAGGGGATAGCGCATGCGGTTTTCCAAACTGCCGCCATACGCGTCGGTGCGCTTGTTGGCGATCGGCGACAGAAACTGATGCAGGAGATAACCGTGCGCGCTGTGCAGCTCGAGGGCGTCGATGCCGAGCCGTTCGGCGCGCTTGGCCGCCGTCACGAACGCCTCGCGCACCCGCGCCATGCCGAGCCCATCGAGCTCCAGCGGTGCCAGTTCACCCTCCTTGTGCGGCACCGCAGAGGGGCCCTCCGTCTGCCAGCCGCCTTCCGAGAGAGGGATCTGCTGGCCGCCGTTCCATGGCACGTGGCTGGATCCCTTGCGGCCGGCGTGCGCCAGCTGCATCGCGACCTTGGTCTTCGAATGCTTGCGCAACGCGGCCAGAATCGGCCGCAGCGCTTGTTCGGTCGGGTCGTTCCACAAGCCGAGGCATCCCGGCGTGATGCGGCCGATGGCTTCCACATGCGTGGCCTCGATGCAGAACAATGCCGCCCCCGACAGCGCGAGCGTGTTGATGTGCACGAAGTGCCAATCATTGGCCGCGCCGTCTGTGGCCGAATACTGGCACATCGGCGCCACCATGATGCGATTTTGCAACTCAAGGCCGCGCAGTCGGATCGGAGAAAACAGGGCGCTCATAGGGATGTCCTGACCGGAGGGAGGAACTCGCTGGCCTCTATTTAACGAGCCATACCGCCTTCCTCAACTGCCGCTCAGTTCGCCGTGATGCCAGTGGCCTTGACCACTGCGCCGTTGGCGGCGATGTCGCGCTTGACGAGATCGTCCATCTGCGCAGGCGACATCGGCGCCGCCTCGACCCCCATCTTGCGCAGGCTCTCCTGCGTCGCCGGATCGGTCAGAACCTTGACGCCAGCGGTGTGAAATTTGTCGATGATGTCGCGCGGGGTTTTCGCCGGCATGAAAACCCCGATCCAGGTCGCGCTGTCGGCATCGACGAGGCCGGCCTCGATCGGCGTCGGCACGTCGGGCAGTTCGGCCACGCGATTTGCGCTGCCAGAAGCATTCCGGGCCGCGGCTCGCGCCGAAAGCACCGTTCACTCCATCAGCTTGAATTGCAGCAGCAGCGTGCGCTGCAGCAGCGAGAAATTGTCGTCGGAGACCATGGTCAGCACGGTGTCGCCCTCCAGCGAAACGTGGGCGTCGATGCCTTCCATGTTGTCGATCTCTTCGCCCGGATCGGCCTCGAAGATCGTGGGCCCGTCGACCACCGCGCCCGGTTTGAGCGATGACAGTGCGATGCGCCGGATCCGGATGCCGACGCCGTCGACCAGCGAAAACTTCCGTTCCAGCACCAGGAGATCGCCAGATGCCAGCAGCACCGCGTCGCTGATATCGAACTTGTCGCTGCGGCGAACGCTGAATTGTCCCGGCGCCGGGCCGCCGACCAGAAAGGCGATCAGGTTGCCTTGGGCATCGAGGCCGCGTTCGGAGATCGCGATCAGTGTGCCGGCGAGCGGCAGGCCTTTTGGCACGAAGACCAGCGCTTCCAGGCCCTTGTTGAACGGCAGCTTGCGCACTGCCGGAGGCATCGGGAACACTTCGCCCCGCGCGCGCGTAAATCCCCGGCTGAAATCGAAGCGCAGCACCTGGTTGACGCGTTCGAGGCCGATATAGACCAGGGAACCGTCGATCGCGATCGATTCGGTATCGAACCAGCCGCGCGTGGTGATCGGCCGGCCATCGGCCCCGAGCATCGGCGCTGCCTCGACGTCGGCAAGCCCGGTCATCTCGCGGCCGTGATAAAGGATGCGGCCGGTGAGCCAGCTGCCCCTGTCGCTGAAGGAGATGAAGCGCTCGCCCTTGGCATCGAACCGCCATCCCGACAGCCCGCCAAAGCCGGGGAACGGCGAGGTCAGGACCAGCCCGCTGCGAAACTCCAGCGACCCGAACCGCATCCGCTGGTGGTCACGGGTATCAAATGAGGGGATCGGCCGGGCCTTGACCTCGATGGGAACCGGTGCGCCGTCCAGTGAGTCGCCTGGCGCGAGCGGCGTGGGCGCATCGGTGGCGAACTGCGCCCGCGCCACATCAGGCATCGCTTGCGCCGCAAGCGCCGCCGCAGTGGATTTCAGCATACGGCGGCGGGAGATGTCCAACGGCTAATTCCTTATCCCGCCGTCGTCATTCCCCGATGCGCAATTGCGCATCGGAGGATGGGCCTTGGGTCGGCAATTGCCGACCTCAGGCGCGCAGGCCCGGAATCCATAACCCCTGCTCGTGGTTGTGGATGCCGGGTTCGTTCGCGGAGCCTGTGATCGGCCGGCCAGAGGCCGGACCCGTTGGCTCACGCCCCGGAATGACATCTTGATTGAGTTACGAATGCAAGCGGCGCCGCGAGCCGGTCTTGGCGGTTACAGGGCCGTGGGTTTCGCTGAACAGCTCGGCGAGTTTCTCGGTGATGGCGCCGCCAAGTTCTTCGGCATCGACGATGGTGACGGCGCGGCGATAGTATCGGGTGACGTCGTGACCGATGCCGATTGCGATCAGTTCGACCGGCGAGCGGGTCTCGATTTCCTCGATGACGTAGCGCAAATGTCGTTCCAGGTAATTGCCGGGATTGACCGACAGCGTCGAATCGTCGACCGGCGCGCCGTCGGAAATCATCATCAGGATCTTGCGCTGCTCGGCGCGGCCCAGCAGCCGCTTGTGCGCCCAGTCCAGCGCTTCGCCGTCGATGTTCTCCTTGAGCAGGCCCTCGCGCATCATCAAGCCCAGATTCTTGCGCGCGCGCCGCCACGGCGCGTCGGCGGATTTGTAGATGATGTGGCGGAGATCGTTGAGGCGGCCGGGATTGGGCGGCTTGCCGGCAGCGAGCCACGCCTCGCGCGATTGCCCGCCCTTCCAGGCCCGCGTGGTGAAGCCCAGAATTTCCACCTTGACGCCGCAGCGTTCCAGCGTCCGCGCCAGAATATCGGCGCAGGTCGCCGCCACGGTGATCGGACGGCCGCGCATCGAGCCGGAATTGTCCAACAGCAGCGTCACCACGGTGTCGCGGAAGGTGGCTTCCTTTTCGTGCATGAAGGACAGCGGATGATAGGGGTCGGTCACCACGCGCGACAGCCGTGCAGGGTCGAGAATACCTTCCTCGAGATCGAACTCCCAGGCGCGGTTCTGCTGCGCCATCAATCGACGTTGCAGCCGGTTGGCGAGCCGCGCCACGATGCCCTGCAGATGCGCGAGCTGCTTGTCGAGATAGCTGCGCAGCCGTTCCAGCTCATCGTGGTCGCAAAGGTCTTCGGCCGCGATCACCTCGTCGAATTTCGGCGCGAAGGCGTGATATTCCGGACCGCGCGGCTCGTTCGCGCCGCGCGAATTCGGCCGCGTCGCTTCGCCCGGGGTCTCGTCGTCGCCGAGTTCGCCGTCGTCGAAGGTATCGCTGGTGGAAGCCTGCGCGCTTTCCATCGCGCTCTCCGACATCTCGTCCGCGGTGGCCTGGGCCTGGTCGGCGCTCATTTCCTGGGCGGCGTCGCCGTCGGGCGAGCCTTCGGCGCCTGACTGGTCGTTCTCGCCGTCGCGGTTCTCGTCCTCGCTGTCGTCCTCGTCCGCCTCGGCGTTGCGTTCGTCGCCGAGTTCGAGCGCACTCAAAAGATCATGGATCGCATCGCCGAATTTCGCCTGGTCCTCGGCAACGCGGTCGAGCCGGTCGAGCCGCGCGCCGATCTTGTCCTCCAGCACCGGACGCCACAGCTCAACTATCTTGCGGGCGGCCGCCGGCGGCGCCAGTCCGGTCAGGCGCTCGCGCACCAGCATTGCCAGCGCGTCCGACAGAGGCGCATCGGCGCGGTCGGTGATTTCGTCAAACTTGCCGCGATGAAAATGATCGTCCAGCATGGCGGTCAGGTTTTTGGCGACGCCGGCCATCCGCCGCGATCCGAGCGCTTCGACCCGCGCCTGCTCGACCGCTTCGAACACGCCGCGCGCCTGCGGATTGCCCGGCATCAGCTTGCGGTGCACTTTCGGATCGTGGCAGGCGAGTTTCAGCGCGATCGAATCGGCGTGACCGCGCACGATGGCGGCATCGCGCCTTGTCATCTTGCGCGCCGGCTCGGGCAGCCGCGCCTTGCCCGGCGACAGCCCCGGCCGCTCGGCGGCGAAGGTCACTTCAAGCTCGGGCTTCTTCGCAATCGCCTTGAGGCACGCGGTTACCGCGCGCTTGAAAGGCTCGGTCGGCGCTTCCTTGGATCCGGTGCGGAATTTGGTGTTGGTGGTCATTCGAAGCCTCTACCGAAGTCCTTGCGTCGCCCGTCCCTACAGCGCCTTGGTCAGCCAGTGCCGCGTGACGCCGCCTGGGTAACCGTCGATGGCACCGAACGCCTCATAGCCGCAGGCACGATAGAAGGCTGGCGCCTGGAAGCTCATGGTGTCGAGATAGGACCGCACCGCGCCAAAACGCCGGGCCTCCTGCTCGATCTTTTCGATCAATGCCGAGCCGTGGCCATGGCCGCGAAACCGCTGCTCGATCCAGAACAACTGGATGAACAATACGGTCATCCAGACCTCGCCGACAATGCCGCCGACGATCGCCTCCTTATCCCGCAGCGAGATGGCGAGGCGGCGGTATTTCTGCTTCCCCATCTTTTCGTCGTTGTAGCGGATCAGTCCGCCGAGCACCGCGCGCTTGGTCGCTCCGATCGTGCGCTCGACGGAAACCGCTGGCATCGCATCAGCTCATCGCCACGTTCACCGAGGATTCCGCAAGTTCGGTGTTGAAGCAGCGCTGATAGAATTCGGCCACCAGCGGCCGTTCCAGTTCGTCGCATTTGTTGAGGAAGGTGACGCGGAACGCAAAGCCGATGTCGGTGAAGATCTCGGCATTCTCCGCCCAGGTGATCACTGTGCGCGGGCTCATCACCGTCGACAGATCGCCATTGGCAAAGGCGTTGCGGGTCAGATCGGCAAGCCGCACCATCTTGTTGACGATGTCGCGCCCCTCCTGGTTGCGGTAGTGATGGGCCTTGGCCAGCACGATCTCGACCTCCTCGTCATGGGCGAGGTAGTTCAGCGTGGTAACGATCGACCAGCGGTCCATCTGGCCCTGGTTGATCTGCTGGGTGCCGTGATAGAGCCCGGAAGTATCGCCGAGGCCCACCGTGTTGGCGGTCGAGAACAGCCGGAAGGCCGGGTGCGGCTTGATCACCTTGTTTTGGTCGAGCAGCGTCAGGCGGCCGGAGACCTCCAGCACGCGCTGGATCACGAACATCACGTCGGGACGGCCGGCATCGTATTCGTCGAAAACCAGCGCAATATTATGCTGCAGCGCCCAGGGCAGAATGCCGTCGCGGAACTCGGTGACCTGCTTGCCGTCCCTGATAACGATGGAATCCTTGCCCACCAGGTCGATCCGGCTGATGTGGCTGTCGAGATTGACGCGCACGCAGGGCCAGTTCAGCCGTGCCGCGACCTGCTCGATATGGGTCGACTTGCCGGTACCATGATAGCCCGTGACCATGACGCGCCGGTTTTTGGCAAAGCCGGCGAGGATGGCGAGCGTGGTGGCGCGGTCGAAACGGTAATCGACATCGATATCCGGGACATGCGCATCGACTTCGGAATAGGCTGGGACCTCGAGATCGCTGTCGATCCCGAACACCTGCCGCACCGACACCTTCATGTCAGGCAGACCGGAAGGCACCCCGGCAGATTCTTGCACTTTGGTCATGGCGGCGGTCGTCATTAATCCTCCGAGGTCCCGGGTGCTCCCGAAACCGTAATTTGGGGCATGGCTGCGGATGGGTGCTGAAGCAAACCTAGCAGAGAGCAACGACTGGCAGAAGCCCGCGGCCCAATCAAAGTTCCGTTGTTCTATCATCAAGGTAGGTACTGGCCCCGGATTTTGGAAGGCTGCCCTGCGAATCATGCCGCACTGCCCGCTCAATCCGGGCGCCAGCCAGGGATCCCTTGGGCTTTGATCCTCGTTGCCCCCAAGTCCCGAAGCCCGCGCGGTCAGCGGCCCCCCCTCGCGCGTCTGAACCGCCACGCCGGCCGCGAGTTATGTTAGGTGTGCGGCTGCCCTGGACCAATTGCCAAACGCAGGAAATTTGTGACCTCATTCATCGATCCATTGATTGCGTTCGTCTCGGCACATGCGTGGCTTGCCTATTTGACGCTGTTCCTTGCGGCCCTTCTGGAAGCGGTTCCGGTCGTAGGCTCGGTGATTCCCGGCTCGACCATCATTCTGGCGCTGAGCGCGCTGGTGCCCGGCGGCGAACTGCGGCTGCAATGGGTGCTTTTGGCCGCGATCGCCGGCGCATTGCTCGGCGATGGATCGGCGTTCTGGATCGGGCATCGCTCACAGCGCGAAATTCTCAGCAACTGGCCGCTGAAATCATATCCGCGCGTGATCGCCCAAAGCGAGGCGTTCTTTCATCGCTGGGGAGCGCTCGCGGTGTTCTTTGCCCGCTTCGTGCCACCGATCAGAGCCTTCGTGCCGATCACGGCGGGTGCGCTGGGCATGCCGCCGGCAAGGTTTTACGCCGTCAATATCCCTGCGATCCTGCTGTGGGCACCCGCACATGTGCTGCCGGGCGTGCTGGCGATCACCGCGCTACATGAATATGTTGGTATTCCGCGTCACCAGGGGATCGGCAAGTTCTATTGGATAGTGGCGGTGATCTCTGGCGCCTTGAACGTCGCGCTGTCCACCTGGATGATCCGGCGCCGCCACGGCGCGGCGGCGAACGAGCCGGCGGCGGAGCAGATTCGAAAGGATTTCAGACAGGGTTAGGGGTAGACAAGGCCGCCGCAATACAACGGCTGTCATCGCCCGACTCAATCGGGCGACCCGTTATTCCAGAATGGTCGCCGTAACCAACTCTGGTCACGCAGTTCGCTTCATCTGCTGCTTTCAGCGTTTACTGGGTCGTCCGATCAAGTCGGGCGATGACAGCCGGTGGGGCCGGCTAGCTCGCGCCGCGCACGACCGTCTTCAAATAATTATACGCCTTGATGATCTCGATCAGGCGGTCCTCGGTGGAGCGGTCGCCGCCATTGGCGTCGGGATGGTGTTGCTTGACCAGCGCCTTGTATTTTGCCTTGACGGTCTCCAGCGTCGCGTCGGAGCCCAGTCCCATCACCTGCAGCGCCTTGCGTTCGGCGTTGAATATTTTCCGGGTCTCGCCCTTGGTCTCGCCGGCGGCCCCACCCGGGCCCGGCCGCCAGCGGCCGCGGCCGTTGAGCTCAGAGAACATGCTGAATGGATCGGCGGCGCCTTCCAGATCGGCCTCCGCGCTGCCCTTGCTCTTCTTGGCGCTGGCATTGGCGCCCATCTTCCAGGTCGGCCGATGGCCGGTCAGCGCATCCTTCTGGTAGCGCGCAACCGCGTCCGCATTCATGCCGGAAAAGAAATTATAGGACTGGTTGTACTCGCGGACGTGATTGAGACAAAAGTGCCAGTATTCCTTGTCGTTGGCGCGGCCCTTGGGCGCGCGGTGCGGACCCTTGTTCTTGCAGTCCGGCCATTCGCACAAGGCGGACTCTTCACGCGCCTGAGCCTGCTGCTTGGCGCTCAGCTTGTTGGGCTTGATCCGGATGGAGTCGAAGAATTTCGATGAATCGATCGGCATGGCTGACTATGACAACGCAATGCGAAAAGCTTCAAGTCTTGACATTGCGAAACTCTCACTCCGATGCGCCATTTTTTGCAGGTGCGCCATTGACGAAAGGCGGTCACGGACGTATTGCCGCCGCCATGAGTACCAAAGATGCTATCATAAACAAGTTGCGTGAAGCTTTCGCACCGCAAAGCCTCGACGTCAGCGACGAATCACATCTGCATGAGGGGCATAGCGGCCACCGGCCGGGCGGCGAGACGCATTTCACAGTCAATATTGTATCGCCGGCCTTCCAGGGGAAGAGCCGGATCGAACGCCACCGTATGATCAATGCGGCACTGGCGGCGGAACTCGCCGGTTCCGTGCACGCATTGGCGCTCACCGCCCAGGCACCGGGGGAAGCGGGCGGTTGAAATTCCACCCCCGTCATATCCCGCGAAAGCGACCATGGGGTATCCCTAGGCATCCCTGACTTCAATGCGGGAACCGGAACGGGGCGGCGTACGCAGTCCTCTGCTGGCCCCGTCATCTGGCGCGTATTCGCGCGGGGCGTGGGCCGCTTATTTCGCCTTTATGACGCAAGAGTACCGTTGGTCTGGAATTCCTATGCCACCCCTTTCATATTCTGTCGCAGAAATCGGCTCGCAACTCGCGGGCGCAGGGTAATTCTTCTTATTTGGTGCGACATGAACGATCATGCAACGGACGATGCGAGCCCGTATTCTCCCCTGACCTGTATCCTGCTGCTCTTGGCGACCGCAGTAGCCGTCAAGATCGACGCCGCAACCCAACTGTGCCAGCTGGTTCAAAGTTCATGCCAGCTGGCACAGAATTGGTGACCGGGACGCCACCGACTGTCGACGGTGCCTGATCTGCGATGGCCGGTGTTTCTAAAACGCGGTCCCAGCCCGCTTTGGCTTTTTCTCCTCGACCTCGGCCTCGCGCGGCACTGCCGTGATCCGCAGCGCGGTGATGCGGTTGCGCTCGCGGCGCAGTACACGGAAGCGGAAACCATGAAAGGTAAAACTCTGGCCGCGTTCCGGGATCGAGCGCGCCTCGTGGATCACGAGGCCGGCGACAGTGGTCGCCTCTTCATCGGGCAGATGCCAGTCCATGGCGCGGTTGAGATCGCGGATCGGCACCGAGCCGTCGACCACCACCGAGCCGTCGGGCTGAGCGCGGACGCCGGCCACCACCACGTCGTGCTCGTCGGAAATATCGCCGACGATTTCCTCCAGAATGTCTT
>NZ_JBEKXH010000271.1:0-8951 GCF_049512235.1 Bradyrhizobium sp. | reverse complement strand
GTTCAGTTTGGTCAGCCATTCGGCATTGTCGAGCATGATCGCATCGCTTGAGCCCGTGCCATAGCGCAGCACCTTGGCGAACACGCCACGGATACTCGCTTTGTTGGCTTCGATTTCCTCGACGCTGCGCAGCGCGCGCGATTCGTCCTTGCCGGAGGGATCGCCGACCATAGTGGTGCCGCCGCCCATCAAGGTGATCGGCTTGTTGCCGCTTCGTTGCAGCCAGTGCAGCATCATCATGGTCAGGAAATTGCCGATATGCAGCGAAGGTGCGGTGCAGTCGTAACCGACATAGGCGATTGCCTCACCTCTCGCGGCGAGCGCGTCGAGGCCGTCGAAATCGGAACATTGGTGGATAAAGCCGCGTTCCTGCAAAACATTCAGAAAATCTGACTTAAAGGCGGTCATCTGTGTGCGGCTCTGATCATTTTTATTTCACCGTATTTCAACGGAGACGCGCTAACCAGCCAGAAAGGGCTGCCGGTTCAGGGCGCGCTGTGGCATTATAAGAACTGCCCGATGGATACAAGCCGGGCATCAAGGGCGGAAGCACCATGGCCGCGACGATGATGGCAATTGGTCTGATGAGCGGTACCTCGCTCGACGGGGTCGACATCGCCTTGATCGAGACCGACGGCAAGCTTGTGCAGGCCTTTGGCCCCTCGGGCTACCGGCCTTATGCCGAGAACGAGCGCGTTCTGTTGCGCCAGGCCCTGACGGACGCCGTCGATCTGCCGCAGCGCGAGGCGCGGCCGGGCATCCTGCGTGAGGCCGAGCGCGCCGTCACGATCGCGCATGCCGAGGCTGTCGCCACCTTTACCGCTCAGAACCATATCAACCGCGAGGCTATCGATATCGTCGGTTTTCACGGCCAGACGGTGCTGCACCGGCCGGCGCAAAAAATGACCGTGCAGATCGGCGATGCCGCAGCCCTCGCCAGGGCGATCCAAATCCCGGTGATGCATGATTTCCGCGCCGCCGATGTCGCCGCCGGCGGGCAAGGCGCACCCTTCGTACCGGTCTATCACCGCGCATTGGCCCAGTCGCTGCAGCGCGAGGGTCCGATGGTCGTGCTCAACATCGGCGGCGTCTCCAATATCAGCTATATCGACGGCGCCGATACCTTGATCGCCTGCGATACCGGGCCCGGCAACGCGCTGCTTGACGATTTCATGTTCCGCGTCACCGGCCAGCAGTTCGATTGCGAAGGCCGCATGGCAGCCCAGGGCGACGCCGATGAAGCCTGGGTCGCCCGTGCCCTGGAGCATCCATTCTTTTCGCTGCCACCGCCCAAATCGCTCGACCGCAACGATTTCGCATCCCTGGAGTTGCCCGACCTGCGGCCTGCCGACGGCGCTGCGACGCTGACCGCGTTCACCGCAGCGGCAATTGCCCGGATCGTGCCGCTGTTGCCGAAGCAGCCACGGAGCTGGATCTTGGCCGGCGGCGGCGCGCGCAATCTGACCATGCTCAGGATGCTGCGCGAGCGGCTCGAGCCGGCAACCGTCGAGACTGCCGACGCGCTCGGCTGGTCGGCCGATGCCATCGAGGCGCAGGCCTTCGGCTTTCTGGCCGCGCGCGGTCTGAAAGGCCTGCCGTTCAGCTATCCCGCCACGACCGGCGTCCCCGTCCCGATGACAGGGGGGGTGATCGCCCGGCCGTGACCGGTTGCCGCGGGTCTCAGCTACCGCGGAATTATGGAGCAAACGCCGCCGGGGCCCAAAACCCAGGTAGCTTGCCCATAGTGCCGTTCATCCAGAAAGGATGGACGAGCGGGGAACCGGCGGGTTGTTGGCGCCCGCATCGCCGTAAGCCGCGGTTCGTGGCGCCACCATGCCCGCCTCAGCGAACGTTGGCGAGCCGCATGTCGAGATAGCCTGTCACCGTCTCCATCAGCGGCTGCAGCTTGCCGTCGAAGAAGTGGTTGGCGCCCGGGATGATCTGCTGATCGATCACGATACCCTTTTGGGTCTTAAGCTTTTCGACCAGCGTGTTGACGTCCTTGGGGGGCACCACGGCATCTTTCTCGCCATGCACGATCAGGCCCGAGGACGGGCAGGGCGCCAGGAACGAGAAGTCATAGAGATTGGCGGGCGGCGCGATCGAGATAAAGCCTTCGACCTCCGGCCGGCGCATCAACAACTGCATGCCGATCCAGGCACCGAACGAAAAGCCCGCGACCCAGCAGGCGCGCGCTTCCGGATTAATGGTCTGCGCCCAATCCAGCGCCGAAGCCGCGTCCGACAGTTCGCCGGTGCCGTGATCGAACGATCCCTGGCTGCGGCCGACACCGCGAAAATTAAAGCGCAGCACGGAAAACCCGCGGTGCGCGAATGCGTAATAGCACTGGTAAATGATCTGATGATTCATCGTGCCGTGGAACTGCGGATGCGGGTGCAGCACCATCGCAATCGGCGCGTTCTTCTGCTTGGCCGGATGGTAACGGCCTTCGAGGCGGCCCGCGGGGCCGGTGAAGATGACTTCAGGCATTGATGATCCTTGGCAAAATCAACCGACTTTGTGCTGGCTTCATCCGGCTCCGGCCGACAAAACTTTGCAAAGAGAGGGATGAACGAGGGCCGTCGAACGATGCGCGAACGGCGCTCGGTTAACTCTGGAGGCCGGGTTCTAGCATGGAGCCAGGGGCAAAAAGCAAGGATTTTGTGCATCATGGAGGCGGCGGAAGGCCCGCCGAAACGCTGGAATAAGGCTTTGCTGCGCCAGTGCAAATTTTCTTTCATCGCGCCGGCGGGAGGGACTTCTGCGGCGCCATCAGCGATCGGCGTTGCTATCGCTTGTAACGGGCGCCGAATGCATCGCGAGCGCTTCAACTGACACGCGCTCTACGGCACCGTTCCTGTTCGGGTTTCTGGTGGCAAGGCACGAGCGCGTCTGGATCGCGATCTCGCGCTTTCGCCGGCCGGGTCAGCTGCTCGCCGCCGCGATGTTTCTATCTTGGCTGGTTCTGCGACAGATCTACGCGCCCGGCCAGCCGGTGCCGCTTGCCGTAAATATCTACGCCGGGGTCGCCTATGGCTGTTACCAGTGGTGTTGCATCGTCGCGGTGCTCGGTTTCGCCCGATTGTGGCTGAACCGGTACAGCCCCGCGCGCCGCTATCGGACCGATGCGGTCCTTCCCTACTATATCGTGCATCAGACCGCGATTATCCTGATCGCGCACCAACTCAAGGAGCTCGGCTTGCCGGCTGGAGGTCAGCATCGTGATCGTCGGCACGGTTGTAAGTTGCGCTGCGATCTACGAGATTGTCCGCCGCGTGCGCGTGCTGCGGCCGCTGTTTGGACTGCGCCTCGGAAATGGGAACCAGGCATCGGCCGATCCTCGGCAGATTCGGCCGCTTCAGGCCGAAAACTAGCAAGGTTTTATGTCTTCGCGGGTTTATCTCGACTGGAATGCCACCACTCCGCTTCGCCGCGAGGCGCGGGAGGCGATGTCCGCGGCCTGGGATGTCTGCGGCAACCCCTCATCCGTGCATGCCGAGGGCCGCAAGGCCCGCCGGCTGGTCGAGAACGCCAGACTTGGGATTGCCGGTGCGGTGGGTGCCGTGCCGCGAAATGTCGTCTTCACCTCCGGTGGCACCGAGGCCAATGCGCTGACGCTGGCGCCGGGGCTTTGGCGAGGTTCCGGGCGTCCGGTTGAAAGACTGGTGGTCTCGGCCGTCGAGCACCCCTCCGTGCTTTCGGGCGGGCGGTTCGCAGCCGAAGCGATCGCCAGGGTCGGCGTCGGCAATTCCGGCCTGATCGATCTTGTGCAGTTACGCGCCGCGCTCAGCAGCGGGCCGCCCGCACTGGTTTCGGTGATGCTGGCCAACAACGAAACCGGTGCGCTGCAGCCGGTTAAGGAGGTGGCCGAGATCGTTCATGCCGCGGGCTCTTTGCTGCATGTCGACGCGATCCAGGCGCTTGGAAAAATAAACTTTGATATCAATATGTTGGGAGCGGATCTCGTGACGCTTTCGGGGCATAAGATCGGCGGTCCCAAGGGCGTCGGCGCGCTGGTGCTGGCCGAGGGTCTGTCAGGCCTGGAACCGTTGCTGCGTGGCGGGGGTCAGGAAAAGGGACGCCGGGCCGGGACCGAGAACATTGCGGGAATTGCGGGGTTCGGAGCCGCCGCCGAGGCCGCCATCAGCGCCCTTGTGGCTGATGCTGCCCATCTCGAAGGCCTGAGGGATCGGCTTGAAAGCGGCTTGCGGGAGACCTCCGGAATGATGGTTTTCTCTGACGGCGTGCCTCGTCTGCCAAATACCACCCTGTTCACGGTACCTGGTCTCAAGGCGGAGACGGCCGTGATTGGCTTCGACCTCGAAGGGATCGCGGTATCTTCAGGTTCCGCTTGTTCTTCGGGCAAGGTACAACCATCGCATGTGCTCAATGCCATGGGTTTCAACGCCGGGGTCGCACAAGGAGCGGTGCGCCTCAGTCTGGGCTGGTCCACGACATCGGAGGACATCGGTCGCTGCCTGGAGGCTTGGCGAAGGCTCAAAGGTACCCTACTTAAGGGTTGCAAACGAAACACAGCTTGAACGGTTCTAAGACAGGTGATTTCCTGGTCGCGATGACGTAAAAGCATTGGAATGATCCACACCGCGGTCCTTGAAACCGCGAGCGGAGGATGGAATGGCGGCCGTACAGGAGACCGTCGATCGGGTTCGCCAGATCGACGTCGATCAATATCGATATGGATTTGAGACGATTATCGAGTCCGACAAGGCCCCAAAGGGGCTGTCGGAAGATACTGTCCGGTTCATTTCCGGGAAAAAGAACGAACCGGCGTGGATGCTGGAATGGCGGCTGGAGGCCTATCGCCGCTGGCTGACCATGACCGAGCCGAAATGGGCCCGCGTCGACTATCCCAAAATCGATTACCAGGATCTCTATTACTACTCCGCGCCGAAGAAGAAGGCGCTGGCCTCGCTTGACGAGGTCGACCCGGAAATCCTGAAAACCTACGAGAAGCTCGGCATCCCCTTGCGTGAAGTCGAGATGCTGGAAGGCGTGGTGCGCAAGGACGGTGACAAGGCTCCCGGCGAGCGCAGGATCGCCGTCGATGCGGTGTTCGATTCGGTGTCGGTAGCGACCACCTTCCAGAAGGAACTGAAGCAGGCCGGCGTCATCTTCATGCCGATCTCGGAGGCGATCCGCGAGCATCCCGATCTGGTGCGGAAATATCTCGGCACGGTCGTGCCGACCTCGGACAATTATTTTGCCACGCTGAATTCGGCGGTGTTTTCCGACGGCTCGTTTGTCTACGTGCCGCCCGGCGTGCGCTGCCCGATGGAGCTGTCGACCTATTTCCGCATCAACGAGCGCAACACCGGGCAGTTCGAGCGCACGTTGATCATCGCCGACAAGGGCGCTTACGTCAGCTACCTCGAAGGTTGCACCGCGCCGCAGCGTGACGAGAACCAGCTTCACGCCGCGGTGGTCGAACTAGTGACGCTGGATGACGCCGAGATCAAATATTCGACGGTGCAGAACTGGTATCCCGGCAATTCCGAAGGAGTCGGCGGCATCTACAATTTCGTGACAAAACGCGGCGATTGCCGCGGCGCCAATTCGAAGATTTCCTGGACCCAGGTCGAGACCGGATCTGCGATCACCTGGAAATATCCGAGCTGCATCCTGCGCGGCGATAATTCCCGCGGCGAGTTTTATTCGATCGCGATTTCGAACGGCCACCAGCAGGTCGACAGCGGCACCAAGATGATCCATCTCGGTAAGAACACCACGAGTCGGATCATCTCCAAGGGCATTGCGGCCGGCGTGTCGCAGAACACCTATCGCGGCCTCGTCACCGCGCACCGCAAGGCCACCGGCGCGCGCAATTTCACGGCCTGCGATTCGCTTCTGATCGGCGACAAATGCGGCGCGCATACCGTGCCCTATATCGAGGCCAAGAATTCCTCGGCGCTGTTCGAGCACGAGGCGACCACCTCGAAAATCTCCGAGGACGTGCTGTTCTATTGCGTGCAGCGCGGACTCAGCCAAGAGGAAGCCGTCGGCCTCGTGGTCAACGGTTTCGTCAAGGACGTGCTGCAGCAGTTGCCGATGGAATTCGCCGTCGAGGCGCAGAAGCTGATCTCGATCAGCCTCGAAGGGAGTGTGGGCTGATGGTTGAACCAGACAACCTTGTGCTGAGGGACAGATTGAATGCCGTTGCTTGAAGTGAAAAATCTGCAGGTCCGTGTCGAGGAGCGTGAAATTCTCCACGGCCTTTCGCTCACCGTGAACCAGGGCGAGGTGCACGCCATCATGGGGCCGAACGGCTCCGGCAAATCGACGCTCTCCCACGTCATCGCCGGCAAGCCGGGCTACGATGTGACCGCGGGCGAGATCCTGTTCAGGGGCGAGAACCTGTTGGAGATGGCCCCGGACGAGCGCGCCGCCAAGGGCGTTTTCCTGGCGTTCCAGTACCCGGTGGAAATCCCTGGTGTCGCGACCATGAATTTCCTGCGCACGGCGCTGAACGCCCAGCGCAAGGCGCGCGGCGAAGCCGAGCTGTTGGTGCCGGAATTTTTCAAGAAGGTGCGTGAAGTCGCCGCCGCGCTCAATATTCCGATGGACATGCTGAAGCGCGGCGTCAATGTCGGCTTCTCCGGCGGCGAAAAGAAGCGCAACGAAATTCTGCAGATGGCGCTGTTCGAGCCGAGCCTGTGCATCCTCGACGAAATGGACTCCGGACTCGACATCGATGCGCTGCGGATCGCCGCCGATGGCGTCAACGCGCTGCGCTCGCCGGACCGCGCGATGGTGGTGATCACGCATTATCAGCGGTTGTTGAACTATATCGTGCCGGATTTCGTGCATGTGATGTCGAATGGCCGGGTGGTGAAGAGCGGCGGCAAGGAACTGGCCCTGGAACTCGAGGCTTCCGGCTACGCGCAGTTCGAAGACGCGGCCTGACGCATAAGCGGATGTGGTGATGAACGTAGTGCTGGCAAAAACCGAAACCGGACGTCCGCTACGCGATGTCTTCGCCGTCGCGCGGAGCCGGCTGCCGGGTACGGGCAAGGTTGCCGATTACAGGCGGCAGGCCTTCGATGCCTATGAGCGTGCAGGCTTGCCACACCGGCGCATCGAGGACTGGAAATACACCGATTTGCGCACGCTGATGCGCGAAGTTCTACCGCTCGCCGCCGAGCCGGATGCGGCGGCGCTGGCGCGCGCGGACGCGGCCCTGCAACGGCATCCGATCGAAGGCGCATGTCGGCTGGTTCTTGTGGATGGGGTGTTCGCGCCAGAGCTTTCCGCAACGGGTTATCTTGAAGAGGGACTTGCCATCCGCTCGCTGCGCGAAGTGCTGGAAGGGGGCGATGGCGCGCTTGCGGCGCAGTTGCTGGCGCCCGACAACGCCAATGCGATGGTGGCGCTCAACGGCGCGATGATGACGGATGGCGTCGTGGTCGAGGTCGCCGATCACGCCGTGCTGACGCAGCCCCTCCATGTCGTCCATATCGCCGGCGGAGGAACACCGTCGGCGATGTTTACCCGTTCCATGCTGAAGCTCGGCAAGGCTGCCGCCGCGACGCTGGTGGAAAGCTACATCGCCGCGGATGGCGCCGGGGCTTATCAGGTCCACGACGCGCTTGTCGTTTTGATCGGCGACGGCGCGCGGCTTGACCATGTTCGCTTGATCGAGGACGGCGGCGAAGCCTTCAACATTTCCTCGGCCGTGGTGACGCTGGGCGCCAACGCCCATTTCAACACCTTCGGCATGACCAGTGGCGGGAATGTCAGCCGTTATCAGGCCGTCATTGTCGTTGCCGGGGAGGGATCGCGGGTCGAGACCAACGGCGTCAACCTTCTCAATGGCCGCCAGCATGCCGACACCACCCTGTTTCTCGATCACGCGGTGCCGAACTGCGCAAGCCGTGAAGTGTTCCGCGCGGTGGTCGGCGATCGCGGACATTCGGTCTTTCAGGGCCGTATCATTGTCCGCCCCAGGGCGCAGAAGACCGATGCCAAGATGATGACCCGGGCGCTATTGTTGTCCGACGAAGCCGAGGCCGACAACAAGCCCGAGCTGGAAATCTTTGCCGACGACGTTACTTGCGGGCACGGCGCCACCACAGGCGCGCTCGACGACAGCCTGTTGTTTTACCTGCGGGCGCGCGGCCTTTCCGAGAAGGAGGCGCAGGCGCTCTTGATCCAGGCTTTCGTCGGCGAGGCCATCGAATCGATCGCCAATGACGGCTTGCGCGAACTCGCCACCTCGGCGGCGCAGCGCTGGCTGGCGGCACGGGGTTGAACATGCATCCAGCGGTCGCCAACGGTTCCTATGACGTGGCCCGGGTGCGGGAGGATTTTCCTGCACTGGCACTCAGGGTCTATGGCAAGCCGCTGGTCTATCTCGACAACGCCGCCTCGGCGCAGAAGCCCAAGGCGGTGCTCGACCGCATGACCGAGGCCTACACCAGCGAATACGCCAACGTGCATCGCGGGCTGCATTACCTCGCCAATGCGGCAACCGAAGCCTATGAGGGCGGCCGCGCCAAAGTGGCGAAATTTCTCAATGCCGGGCGCGCCGAAGAGATCGTCTTCACCCGCAACGCCACCGAGGCGATCAACCTGGTGGCGTCGTCCTGGGGTGAGCCGAATATCGGGGCTGGCGACGAGATCGTGCTCTCGATCATGGAACATCACTCCAACATCGTGCCCTGGCATTTCCTGAGGGAACGTCATGGCGCCGTCATCAAATGGGTCGATGTCGACGACGAAGGCAATTTCCTGATTGAGGAATTCGAAAGAGCGCTGACCTCGCGTACAAAACTTGTTGCGATCACGCAGATGTCGAATGCGCTCGGCACCATTGTGCCGGTCAAGGATGTCATTCGGATTGCCCATGCCCGCGGCATCCCGGTTCTGGTCGACGGCAGCCAGGCCGCCGTTCACCTCACCGTCGACGTCAGCGATATCGACTGCGATTTCTATGT
>NZ_JBEKXH010000270.1:0-8965 GCF_049512235.1 Bradyrhizobium sp. | reverse complement strand
GATTCATGATCTGGTCTGCGATCTCTAGCATGGCTGTGTTCAACTCGGGCGTCAGCACAGGAGTAAAGGTATAGAGCAGCGCCGCTACCAGTGTGCCGACCATGTTGGCAACCAGGACAACGCTCCACAGCCGACCGAGCCTCCACAGATTGGCGAGGGTGAGGTCAGCCATCACCGGCAATACCGCAGTGACCGTGTTCTCCGTGAAAAGCTGCTGTCGTGAAAGAACCACCATCACAAAGCCCACGGAATAGCCGAGGCTGGTGACGAGAGGCGTCCACGACATTTCGGGCAGATGCGCCTGCAAGACGGCCTGGGAGAGCAGCGAGAAACTGATCGAAAGTCCCGCAGCGACCCCCGACCACCATAGCGAAGTGATCGGCCTGTTCATCTCCTCGTCGCCATGCCTGCGCACGATTTCGTAGATCACCGGCGTACGCGGGCTCGACATTTCCTCGATGTCGTTGGCCTCTTTTTTGGAAATCTGGCTGTTTCCCCGCCCCGCACGCCGTTGCGCCTCGGGCCCATCGGCGACGGATGAGAGTTTCAAGGGCTTTTTCATGTCTCATTCCCAGACGAGGAACGCGTATCCGCGACCTGGCGTTTGATCAGGTTCTCGATCCGGGGCCGCCCGAGCGGCCCTCCACTTAAAACGACGGCCGCCCTAAATGTTTCCGCTCGTGTTCTCGCTCGCACCATTGTTTTCCGCATTCCCTGGCCGAGCCGGGCTGGGAAGCCGGGCATTCATAACCGACCGGCCTGGGTTATGGATATCAGGCTCGCCGCGCGCGGCGACGATCCGGCGAAGCGGGATTGCCTTTAACCGCTCAATATGATGCCGCTAAGAGCGGCCGAATGACGCGGTGATCTGCGGATGCTCAGAGATCGTGACCTTTGCGCCGCAGCTCTTCGAGCATTTGCTTTTGCAGGTCCGCTGCCGCCGATTGCCCAAATTTCTTGCCCGCGGTCATCGATTCCTGCGCGACGATGGGCAACTTCTGCAGGAGCTTCTGTCCCGTCGGTGTCCTGTAGAACGCCGTCAGGTCGCGGAGTTCCGTCTCGGTGAAGTTACTCGCATAGATCAGGGCCATCGCGCTGGCCAATTCTTCTAGGCGTCCGTTCATCGCGTCCAGCAATTTCGGCGCCAGGGCATCGAAGTCGTGATCGACCTCGGGCCGATTCTGAACGATGGACGGCTTTAGCTGCCGGAAGACCATGGGCAGCACGGCCTTGTATTGATCGGCTAGCTTCATGGTATCGACCAATTCTTTGGCGGCGGCCGCAGCCCCGGCATTCGGCGATTGCGCCCGAACGGGAGCCAGAAAAAGCAACGTAACGACAACAAAGGGGCCAAAGAAGCGAGCAAACGGTGTCAGCATCACATTTTCCTGCGGAAACTAGGGACCTGAATGAAGCCGCGGGGAAACGCCGCCTCGGCACTGAGCGTCCTGAGTAACATCCCGTATACCTCCGCCAGGGGGGACCAAGCTCTGGAAGCGGTCGTCATCGGATCTGGAGCGGGTGAAGGGAATCGAACCCTCGTATTCAGCTTGGAAGGCTGCTGCTCTACCATTGAGCTACACCCGCGCGCCGGCCGATCAACTATCACGCCACGGCGGCCGCCTCAACCCGCTCTGCACGCTTCGGTGCGGCGGGCCAGTCTTATGCTGCGGATGCCTTGGCGCTTGCTTGGCGCTTCCTGGGCGCCTCCTTGGCGCGGGGGCCCCTTAACATCAGGCGATTTCTCGGCTATACTGGGTTTCCATCAACAACGAAAGGAGGTGATCCAGTGTCTTTCACCAAGCGCTGTCACCTCGCTGGGATCGCCCGCTAGGCTCCTTTAGGGGCTTCGCAACTGGGCGTCTCAGCGCCTGGACCAGCGAGTTACGAAAGTTGGGGCGCGACGGGAGCCGTCCCGTCGCGTCTTCTTTTGCACAGCGTTGTGGCTCGTCCCATTGAGATGCCTTCCCGCTCATCCTACGACCCGCTGCCCCCCTTCCGAAACACAAAATTGTTGCAGTAGTCCCTGCTCTTCCAGAACCATTCGCCGTCCGCCCGCTGGTGGACCGCGGCATCGAATTCGGAAATCGGCAGGATCCTTTTGCGGCAGACGAAGCTTCCCCGGTAGCCGAGCCTGCCGAGCCAGGAAAATACGTCCGTGACGCTGCCGGATGCGAGGTGGCGATTTTCGCACTCAAAAAGCAATAGCGGCGCGTGCTGGCGCAGAATCCGCTCCGCGCCCTTCAACACTTCCAGCTCGGCGCCCTCCACGTCGATCTTGAACAGCCTGACCCGATCGTTTTGGTCGAAATATTCGTCCAGCGAAACGACCGGCACGGACAGCGTCGTGAGACCCTCGCGCCCCGCTGCCTGGCGATGAAGCGACGCGCCGGGCCGATGGCCGGTCGGCAGGAACAGCTCCTGATCGCCGGAACGCGAATAGACCGCCTTGGCTTCGACCTTGACATTGCGGAGCCCGATCACGCCGCAGACATCCGCCAAGGCGCGGGCCAGATCCGGTTGCGGCTCGAACGCCACCACCCGCCCATCCCCAACCCATGTCGATAGCCAGTAGATAAAACTGCCCTTGTAGGCGCCGATGTCGCATACGAGATCGCCGCGCCGGATGTGCCGCCTGATGACGCCGAACTCGGCTCTTTGATCGCGCAACAGTGCCTTCAGCGCCCGGGTCCGAAAGCGGATACTCTGGACCGTAAACCATGCCTGGAAAATGGACACCGATCCTCCTGCCGATTGGAGGATTCTTCATCGCAGAACCAGCCGCATTTTGCCACTTGAAGTTGTCGAAGCTCTCGCACGGCGCGGGGGTGTTGGACGCCCTGCCGTGTGTCCGGCGATGAGACTTTCCGTCCGATGGCCGAAGGCGGCTGCCCGTATGCGAAGTTATCCAGATTTGCCGGCAGGCCCGATCCCGCCGGGAGCCCAGGCATAGCCGGTTGCACACGGCCTGGTGCCGGCGCAGACTGGCGTGATCGTGTGTTGGCGACACGCGATCGACGTCGGCCTGAGCTGTGAACAACATTCAAGGGCGTTCAATGGACCATCTGGGCGGCAAGGCGATCATTGCCTCGGGCTTTCATATGATCGAGCGCGGCAGCGTCGAGATCCTTCGCAATGCGCTGATCGCGATCGGCGAGGACGGCGCGATTGTCTCCGTGCTCCGGCCTGATGAGCGCGGCTACGAAGAGCAAAAGAGCCGGCAGAAAGCCATGGGCATGCTGGTGACCCTGCCGCAAGGCGCCTACCTGCTGCCGGGCTTCGTCGATCTGCACGTGCATGCGCCGCAATATCCGCAGCTCGGCAGTGCGCTCGACGTCCCGCTCGAGGTCTGGCTGCAGCAATACACGTTTCCGCTCGAAGCCCGCTATGCCGACGCGGCCTTTGCGCGGCGCAGTTATGGTCTCCTGGTGCGCGACCTCGTTGCCAACGGCACCACCACGGCGCTGTATTTTGCCACCATCCATCAGGAAGCCACGCGCATTCTCGCCGACATCTGCCTTGAAGCCGGCCAGCGCGCCGTGATCGGCAAGGTGGCGATGGACAATGCCGAACAATGTCCCGACTATTACCGGGACGCCTCGCCGGATCAGGCCATCCGCGGCACTGAAGACCTGATTGGTTATATCAGGAGCCACAAGGCCAATTCCGCGGCGCTGGTAAAACCCGTTGTGACGCCGCGTTTCATTCCCTCCTGCACCGATGCGACCCTTGAGGGCCTCGGCGCGCTGGCAAGGCAATGCGGCTGTCACGTCCAGACCCATTGTTCGGAGAGCGATTGGGAACATGGTTACGTGCTCGCCCGTCACGGCATCACCGACACCGACAGTCTGGACCGTTTCGGATTGCTGGGACGCCACACCGTGCTGGCGCATTCTACGCTGATCACCGCGGAAGACATGGCGACCATCGGTGCGCGCGGTTCGGGCATTGCGCATTGTCCGTTGTCCAATGCCTATTTTTCCAGTGCGGTTTTTCCGCTGAAGGCCGCGCTCGACAAGGGAATCCATGTCGGGCTGGGATCCGATATTTCGGGGGGACCGAGCGGATCGCTGTTCGACAATATGCGCAGCGCGCTCATGGTCGCGCGCATGCTGGAACTTGGCGTTGACCCGAAGCTCGGACCGAGCGAGCGCAGCCGGCATGCCGGCGCGAGGATCGATTTTCGCGACGCTTTCTATTGTGCGACGACCGGCGGTGGGGTCGCGCTCGACCTGCCGGTCGGGAAATTTTCACCGGGTTATCAGTTCGACGCGATGGTGATCGATACCACCGACGAACGCGGCACCATCCGGCTTTGGGACGATCTCGATCAAGGCGAAACCGTTTTGCAGAAGATCATCTATACCGCCTCGAAGCCGAACATCGCCAAGGTCTGGGTCGGCGGCCGGCAAGTATCCTGATCGCCAGCACTCGATTGGTCTTGCCAAGCACGGCGATGTGACCGTTGATAGACCCGTCGCGCGCCGGTTCGGAGGCCCCATGACCAGAAACGCCATCCAGTTTCGCAGGAACGGGCGGACTATCCGGCTCGATCGGTTCTCGCCGCAAGCCACCGTGCTCGACTGGCTGCGGCTGGAGCGACGCTTGACCGGAACCAAGGAGGGCTGCGCCGAGGGCGATTGCGGCGCCTGTACCGTTGTGATCGCTCGCGAGTCCGACGGAAAGCTGCTCTATGAACCGGTCAACGCCTGCATCGCGCTGCTCGGCCAGCTGGACGGCTTTGAACTCATCACCGTGGAGGATCTGGCGCAGGAGGGGAAACTGCACCCGGTGCAGGCGGCGATGGCGGCGGGGCACGGATCGCAATGCGGCTTTTGCACGCCCGGGATCGTGATGTCGCTGTTCGCTGTTTTTCACGGCGATCGGCCGGGTACCGCCCACGGGCAAATCAGCGATGCGCTGGCGGGCAATCTCTGCCGTTGTACCGGTTACCGTTCCGTCACCGATGCCGCAGGCGTCGCCTGCGCTGGCCCGCGCACGGATCACTTCCTGGCCCGCGAGGCCGGCACAATTGCCGCACTGCGTCAGTTGAACGACGGCGCCGACGTCTTTGTCGGCGACCCCCGGAGGTTTTTTGCGGCGCCCGCGAGCGAGGCCTCGCTCGCCGCGTTGTATCAGGAGCATCCGGACGCGACGATCATCGCCGGCGCCACCGACGTCGGCCTGTGGATCACCAAAAGGCTGTCGACCATCGACAAGATCATCCATGTTGGCCGCGCTGGGCTTGAAAAGCTGGAAACCACAGCGGACGCCTTGCTGATCGGCGCATCGGTGACGCTGGCGCGTGCCGCGCCGCTGCTCGGGTCGATCGATCCTGATATCGCGGAGACCTTGCGGCGGTTTGGCTCGGTGCAGGTGCGCAGCCTAGGCACCGTCGGCGGCAGCATCGCCAACGGATCGCCGATCGGGGATCTGGCTCCGCTTTTCATGGCCCTTGGCGGCCGCGTCGAATTGCGCAAGGGCGAGCGGATGCGCACCCTGCCCCTCGAGCAATTCTTCATCGGTTACGGCAAGCAGGATCGTGAGCCCGGCGAATTCATCCGGGCTTTGATCGTGCCCCGATTGCCTCCGGCTACCCATTTCAGGGCCTTCAAGATCAGCAAGCGGTTCGACGAGGATATTACCGCCGTGCTCGGTGCTTTCCGCATCGGCATCGGCGATGGTCGCATCACCTCGGCGCGAATCGCATATGGCGGCATGGCCGGAGTCCCCAGGCGCGCCATCGCGGTCGAGCGTCAGCTGGTCGGCGCCGCGCTACATGATATCGGCGCCTGGCGCAGTGCGGCTGCGCGTGTCGCCGAGGATTTCACGCCGCTGACCGATCTGCGCGCGAGTTCGGAGTACCGGCTTCAGGTCGCGCGCAATATCCTGATCAAGGCGCTCGCGGAGATCGCGGGCGCTTCGAGCCGGATGACGCGGGTTGCCGGCCGGCGGGAGAGCGTTGATGCCGCTAATTGAGCCATTGCTGCGCCATGTGCGCCAGGCGCTGCCGCACGACAGCGCGTTCAAGCATGTGCAAGGCAGCGCCGATTACATCGACGACATGCCGGAACCGGAAGGTACCCTGCACGTGGAGGTCGGCGGCTCGCCGGCGGCGCGCGGCCGCATCGTGAGCGTCGACCTTGGCGAGGTGCGCGCCTTCCCCGGCGTTCGCGCCGTCATCACGGCGGTGGATATTCCCGGCAAGAATGACATTTCACCCGCCAATGCCGACGAGCCGGTATTTGCCACCGACCGGGTCGAATTCCACGGCCAGCCGGTGTTCGCCGTGGTCGCGACGACGCGCGACATCGCGCGGCGCGCAGCGACCCTGGCGGTCATTGATGTCGAGCGCGAGAAGCCGAATGTCACGGTCGAACAGGGCCTTGCCTCCGGGGAAACCGTGCTGCCCGATTATGCTTTCGTCGGCGGCGACCTCGATACGGCAATCGCCGGGGCGACCAACCGCCTGTCGGGCGTGCTGCAGATCGGCGGTCAGGAGCACTTCTATCTCGAGGGCCAGATCGCGCTCGCCGTACCCGGCGAGGATCATGACATGCTGGTCTGGTCGTCGACCCAGCATCCGTCCGAAGTCCAGCACGTGGTGGCCCGCGCGCTCGGCGTCGCCGATTCCTACGTGACCTGCCAGGTGCGGCGCATGGGAGGCGGTTTTGGCGGCAAGGAAACCCAGGCTACGCAATGGGCCGTGATCGCAGCGCTGGCCGCGCATGCCACGCGCAAGCCCTGCAAGCTTCGTCTCGATCGCGACGCCGACATGATCATGACCGGCAAGCGGCATGATTTTCGGGTCGACTGGTCGGTCGGCTTCGATGCCGCCGGGCGCATGGATGGCGTGAACCTTAAGCTCGCCGCGCGCTGTGGCTGCTCCGCCGATCTCAGCGCAGGGGTCGTCGACCGCGCGATGTTCCACTCCGACAATGCCTATTTTCTGCCGGCTTTCCGCATTCACTCCAAACGCGTCAAGACCAACACCGTCTCCAACACCGCGTTCCGCGGTTTTGGCGGACCGCAGGGCGTCCTCGCAATCGAGCGCGTCATCGATGCCATCGCCTGGCATCTCGATCTCGATCCCCTCGATGTGCGCAAAGCCAATCTGTACGGCAGCGGTCGCGATCTGACGCCCTATGGCCAGACCGTGGCAGACCATGACGTTCCGCATCGGCTGATCGAGGAACTGGAACGGACCTCGGACTACCGGACGCGGCGCGGCACGATCGCGCAATTCAACGCGTCGTCGCCGATACTCAAGCGCGGCATCGCGCTGACACCGGTGAAATTCGGCATTTCCTTTACCCTGACATCGCTCAATCAGGCCGGCGCCCTGGTCCACGTCTATCAGGACGGCTCGGTGCATCTCAATCATGGCGGCACCGAAATGGGCCAGGGCCTGTTTCAGAAGGTCGCGCAGATCGCCGCCGAGGAATTCGGCATCGGCCTTGACCGCGTCCGCATTACCGCGACCTCAACCGACAAGGTGCCAAACACCTCGCCGACCGCGGCTTCCGCCGGAAGCGACCTGAACGGAATGGCCGTGCAGATCGCCTGCCGCGAGATCAAGGCACGGCTCAGCCGCTTCGCCGCGGAGACCTGGAATGTGCCGGAGGACAGCATCGCGTTTCGCGATGACCGGGTGCTGATCGGCAATGACAGCGTTGCTTTCGGAGAGCTTTCCAAAAAGGCCTATGCCGCGCGGATCCATCTGTCCTCGGCGGGCTTTTACAGGACACCCAAATTGCACTGGGACCGCGCCCGCGGCAAGGGCCGGCCGTTCCTGTATTATGCCTATGGCGCGGCCTGCAGCGAGGTCGTGGTGGACGTCACGACTGGTGAAATGAAGGTCGGGCGGGTCGACATCTTGCACGATGTCGGCCGCTCGCTCAATCCGGCCATCGATATCGGCCAGATCGAGGGTGGCTTTGTGCAGGGCATGGGCTGGCTGACGACAGAAGAACTCGTCTATGACGCGGACGGTCGCCTGCTGACCCATGCGCCCTCGACCTACAAAATTCCGGTAGCCTCCGACGTGCCGGTCGATTTCCGCGTCGCGCTGTTCGACAACGAAAACCACGAGCCGACCATCTACTTTTCCAAAGCGGTGGGCGAGCCGCCATTGATGCTGGCGACATCGGTTTTTGCCGCCATCGCGGACGCGGTCCATTCGGTTCACCAAGGCAAGCCGGTGCAGCTGGATGCGCCGGCCACGCCGGAATCGATCCTCCGGGCGGTCGGTCCCTTCGATGCCGCTGCCGCGCTGGCCAATGGCCATGGCCTCGCCCGTCGCGCGCCGGCTTGAACACAGATGGTATGGCGGCGCATTCGGAAATCGATCGAGCAGCATGGCCGCGCTGCATTGGTCAGCGTGATCGGCGTCGAAGGGTCGGCGCCGCGCGAGGTTGGCGCCCGGATGGTCGTCGAACCCGGCGCCGGCTTCCTCGGAACGATCGGCGGCGGCTGTCTCGAATACGAGACATTGGCCCTGGCAGAGGCCGCGCTTGCGGCGGAAGCGCCGTCCGCCGCGGTGCGGGTGTGGCCGCTGGGGCCAAATCTCGGCCAATGTTGTGGTGGATCCGTCACCATCCTCACCGAGATCTTCGATGCCGGCGATCTCGAAGACATACGCCGGCTGGCGGCCGCGGAACAAGCCGGCCCTTTTGTCACGATCAGCCGGATGACGGAGCACGGTCGCATCGTGCGGGAAATCTCCCATGCAGGCGTTGGCGGCGCGGCAGCCGGCAAAGGTTTTATCAGGCAGCCTTTCGTGGAACAGTTCGGCGAAACCAGAACCACAGTCCTGCTGTTTGGAGCTGGCCATGTTGGCCGCGCGCTGGTGCTGGCGCTGTCGCAGCTGCCGTTTTCGGTGCGCTGGATCGACAGCCGCGCCGATCAATTTCCGAAATACGCGCCTGCCAACGTGATCACCATCAGAACCGACGGCCCCGAGCGG
>NZ_JBEKXH010000269.1:0-8965 GCF_049512235.1 Bradyrhizobium sp. | reverse complement strand
GGCCTGGCGCCGCTCGGTGAGTTCGACAGCCTCGGGCACGATCGCAACCACATTGCCCTGGACATCGCGAACCGGGCGCATCTGAAAGTCGAACCAGCGCCATCCGCCCACCGGAAGCTTGACATGGATCTCCCGACGCACGGTTTCGCCGCCGGCAACCAGTGAAATGGCCGCCCTGACCGCTTCGGGCATATCAGGCGTGCCCGAAAACCATGGCGTCTGCCAAAATGGCCTGCCGACCACCTGGTCCAGTGTCGCATCGATGCCGGAGAGCGAAGTGGCATTGGCGTCCAGCAGCGTGCCGTCGGTCGCGAGCAGGCCCTGATAGGTATAGCTGGTGGCGAAGATCGTGCGTAACCGCGCTTCCTTGGCCCGCAGCTCCGCGGTGCGCTCGGAAACCTGCGCCTCCAGCCTCTCGTTCAGGCCGCGCAAGGCTTCTTCGGCCCGCTTTCTCTCGGTGATGTCCTGAAAATAGACCGAGATGCCCTCGCCTCTGGCGGGATAGACGCGAATATCGAACCAGCGCTGCCACGCCACGGAGTAGTGCTCGAACGCCGCGCCCTCGCGCTCAGCCATGGCGCGGCGGTATTTGGCCTCGACAGCGGTGCCGTGGCTGGTCGGAAATTCCTGCCAATAATCCTTGCCGATCAGCTCCCGCGCCGATCGCGACAGCATGCGTTCCGCGGCGGCGTTGACATAGGCGAAGCGCCAGTCGCGATCGAGGGCAAAAAATCCATCATTGATGCTGGCCAGAATGCCTTCGGCGCGCTCCTGCGCCATCTGCGCCTCCAGGCGCAGCTCATTCTCGATCCGCACGGCTTCGCGCCGCAGGGTCGCCATGTCGATATTGGCGCGGACGCGGGCGAGCAACTCGCGCGCGCTGAACGGCTTGCTCAGATAATCATCGGCGCCCGCCTCCAGCCCCTCCACCTTGGCCTCCTCGCCGGCGCGCGCCGACAGGAAGATCACCGGCACATCCCCGAGTTCGCCGTCACTGCGCAGCGCCTTGAGCAGGCTGAAGCCGTCGAGCCGCGGCATCATGATGTCGCTCAGCACCAGATCCGGACGCCGCCGCCACGCCGCTTCGAGCGCGGCCCGGCCGTCGCCGACGGCCTCCACCTCATATTGTTCTGCGAGCAGGCGGCGCACATAATCTCGCATATCGGGATTGTCGTCGACGAGCAGGATCCGATGCCTGCCCGCGCCGGCGCCGGAGGCCATGAGACCGAGATCTTCCGCGGACGATGGGTGCGACAGTTCGATGGTCGAGCCGCCCTCAAGCCAACCCATGGCTTCTTCAAGGTAGGCCTGGGCGCGAACATTGGTCGAGACTTGCGCGGGCGATGCGCCGGGGCGGTCTGCCGGCAGATGCGAGGTTCCGAACGGTATGCTGACGGTGAAGACGCTGCCGCGATCGAGTTGGCTTTCGACGGCGATGGCGCCACCGTGCAACTTCACCAGTTCATGCACCAGCGCCAGGCCGATGCCGCTGCCCTCGAACGAGCGTCCGCGCGCGCCCTCCACCCGCTTGAATCGCTCGAACACGTATGGCAGTTCAGCGGGCGGAATACCGGTCCCGGTATCGCGCACCGCGATTTCGGCGTGGCCGCCGTCCGCCGCGGCCCTGACCGTGACGCCGATCTCGCCCTCCAGGGTAAATTTGAAGGCGTTCGAAAGCAGATTGAGCACGATCTTTTCGAACATGTCGCGATCGACGTAGACCGCCTGGGACAGCGGTGGCGCATCGATTGTCAGCCGCAAGCCCGCTCTGTCGGTGGCCGAGCGGAAGTTTGAGGCGAGCTCGGCGGCGAGGGCAGCAAGGTCGACCGGCTCGAAACTGGCGTTGAGGCGTCCGGCTTCGATCCTGGAAAAGTCGAGCAAGGTGTTGACGAGCTTCAACAGCCGCATGCCGTTGCGGTGCACGGTACGAAGCTGCGCCCGATCATCGAAGACCATCAGCCCCTGGGGTCGCTCCAGCAGCTCTTCGAGCGGGCCGAGCATCAGCGTCAGGGGGGTGCGAAATTCATGACTGATATTCGAGAAGAACGTCGTCTTGGCGCGATCGATCTCGGCCAGCGCCTCGGCGCGGCGGCGCTCTTCCTCGTAGGCGTCGCCATTATTGATCGCCGCCGTGATTTGACCCGCCACCAGATCAAGGAAGCCGGCGTAGCCTTCGTCATAGGGACGGAAAGGATTGAGGCCTGCAATCACGATGCCGGAGCGGCCAGCCTCGCCGCTCGTCAACAGCGGCAGAACGACGGCCTGGTTGGGAGGCTGGCGCCACCCTCCACTCGGAAAGTCGCATCCGAAGGTTTCGGGCAGCTTGGAAACAAGGCGCGGACTATGTTGTTGCAGCACCTCCGCCACCGGCCATGTTGCGCCGGCGTCGAGCTGCAAGGTCGGCTTGACCGCAGGATGGCCTTCGCCGATGCCCGACAGCGCGGCAAGATGGGCGACATCGCTGCCGGGTTCGATCATGTAGATCATCGCGAACGGCAGATCCCTCGGATCGGTCATCAGCGCCTTGGCGCTGCGCGCGCAGGCCTGTTGCACGCTGCGCGCTTCCGCAGCACTGCTCGCCAGTTCACGCAGCAGCGCCAGCTGACGTTCGCTGATGACGCGCTTTGTATCGTCGGTGTTGGCGCAAAAGATGCCGCCCGGCGAGCCATCGTCGGACGGAATCGGGCTGTAGGAAAAGGTGTAATAGGTCTCTTCCGGGAAACCATTGCGCTCCATGATCAGGAGCTGGGCCTCGACATAGGTGCCCTCGTCACCGCCCATGGCCTTGGCCAGCAGCGGCGCAATGTCGCCCCAGATCTCGCGCCAGACCACCGAGGCCGGCTGTCCGATCGCCCACGGATGCTTGCCACCGATGATCGACTTGTAGGGATCGTTGTAGAGGTAGATCAACTCGGTGCCCCAGCCGATCCAGATCGGCTGCTGCGATGTCAGCATGATACGCACGGCGGTCTTCAGGCCTTGCGGCCAGAGCTCCGGCGGACCAATTGGCGTGCTGGCCCAGTCGAAGCGCTGCATCAGGCCGGCAAGCTCGCTGCGGCCGAGGAAAAGCCGCTGCTTTTCCGCCGCTCCGCGGCTGACAACAGTTCCTGGAAGTTCAACCTTGGACACAATCATCCCCGCCGCGCCGACACAGGTTGGCGCGATGACGAAACGTCAGTCGCCGGCTTGGGTTCCCGCACCAAAACGTTATTTTTGAAGGCAGCGCACGGCTGGCAGCGATTCGGACCGGTGCGGCGTCATGCTGCAGCGCGGCGGAAGCAGTCGCAGCAGCTTTTGTCCTTGATCTCGGTCAAGGCCCTTTGCCATAAGCTTCGCCAGGCTGCATCGCAAATAAGCAGCCGGCTTGGGGGAAATGCCATGAGCGTGCCTGACCGACTGAGCGCCCGTTCAGTGCCTTCATTCAACTCACCGCAGGGTATGGCGTTGTTGCGCGATCCGCTGCTCAACAAGGGCACGGCCTTCACCGAAGCGGAGCGCGACGCGCTCGGATTGCGCGGCTTCCTGCCCGCGCACATGCTGACGCTGCAAGCCCAGGCCGAGAAGGTCCTTATCAATCTGCGCAACCTTCCGAGCGACCTCGAAAAATTCGTCGCGCTCAACTCGCTGCATGACCGCAATGAAACGTTGTTCTTCCGCGTCGTGTGCGACAACATCGACGAAATCCAGCCGCTGATCTACACGCCGACGGTGGGGCTCGCCTGCCAGCGATTCGGCCTGATCTTCCAGCAGCCGCGCGGCCTCTTCATCGGCGCCAACGATCGCGGCCGCATCGCCGAGCTTCTGGCCAACTGGCCGTATCCCGCCAAGCTGATCGTCGTCACCGACGGCGAGCGCATCCTCGGGCTCGGCGATCTCGGCGCCCATGGCATGGGCATTCCGGTCGGGAAACTCTCGCTTTACTCCGCCTGCGCCGGCATCCATCCGGAAATGTGCCTGCCGGTGATGCTCGATGTCGGCACCAACAACGAAGCCCTCCTGAGCGACCCCTATTATATTGGCCTGCAGCAGAAACGTCTGAGCGGCACGGCCTATGATGAGTTCGTCGACGAATTCATCACGGCCGCGAGAAAAGTTTTTCCCGGCGTCCTGATCCAGTTCGAGGATTTCGCCAATCACAGTGCATTCCGCCTGCTGCACAAGTACCGCGACAAGATCTGCGTGTTCAACGACGATATTCAGGGTACGGCGGCGGTGGCGCTGGCGGGCTTGCTTTCGGCGCTGCGCGTCACCGGCGGCAAGCTCGGCGAGCAGCGGCTGTTGTTCCTCGGCGCGGGAGAGGCCGCAACCGGCATCGCCGATCTCGTGGTCTCCGCCATGGTGGCCGAGGGTAGTTCCGAAGCCGAGGCCATCAGCCGCAACTGGCTGGTGGATTCGCGCGGCCTCGTCGTCAAAGCCAGGAACGATCTCACCGAGCACAAGCTTCGCTATGCCCAGGATCAGGCGCTGGTCGGCGACTTCCCGACCGCGATCCGCACCCTCAAGCCGACCGCGATCATCGGTGTCGCCGCGGTCGGTGGCGCCTTCACGCCGGAGGTGCTGCGCACCATGGCCGATATCAACGACCGGCCGATCGTGTTCGCGCTGTCCAATCCGACCTCGAAGGCGGAATGCAGCGCCGAGGAAGCTTACCGTCTGACGTCCGGCCGCGCGCTGTTCGCCTGCGGCAGCCCCTACGATCCGGTCAAACTCGAAGGCAGGACCTACGTGCCGCGCCAGGGCAACAATTCCTACATCTTCCCCGGTGTCGGGCTTGGCGCAATCGCAAGCGGCAGCCGGCTCGTCACCGACGAGATGTTCATGGCGGCCGCGCGCACGCTGGCGCAGCTCGTCAGCGCCGCCGACATCGAACAGGGCAGCCTCTATCCGGCGCTGCCGCGGATCCGTGAAGTCTCCGCCCATATCGGCGCGGCCGTTGCCGAGGTCGCCTACCGCCGCGGTCTGGCGACAGGCCAAGCGCCGAAGGATCTGCTCGCCTACATTCAGTCGCAGATGTACGATCCGCATTATTGAAGGGCGCGTGCATTCCCTGCCCCGCTGGCGGGGCAGGATGTTGATGATGACTTGAAGTCGTGCTGGGGGCGGCCAGCCCCCAAATCAGATCGCCACCTGCCGCCCAATCTCGACGACCTGATCGTTGGGCAGGCTGAAGAAGTCGCTGACATGGGTTGCGTTGCGCTCCATGACGGCGAACACTCGCTCCTGCCAGGCTGGCAGGCCCTTGCCGTCCTCGCGGCCGACCACCGTCTCGTGGCCGACATAGTAGGTGACGTCGCTGAGGTCGATGGTGCAACCCAGCGACCGGCTGGTCGCGAGCAGGTCCGGAATATGCGGACGCTCCATGAAGCCGAAACGCGCATCGGCGCGCCAGTAATTCGGCGCCACCTGCGCGATTGCAATGCGGTTGCCCGCGGACACCCATGGCACCGACAGGATTTCGACGCGCAGCACGAAGATATGCTCATGCAAAGCGCGGTTATGCGTGACATGCCAGACCATGACCGGCGGCGTATCGCGTTCGGTGCGGGTCAGGAATACCGCGGTGCCGGGAACCCGCGGTATCTTCTTTTTGGCGATCTCCGCCATGAAGTCCGATACCGGGATCAGCGCCTCATGCATGCGCGTCGTGACCGCGGCGGCGCCGCGGTGCCAGATCCACATCAGGCCATAGACGCAGACCGCGAGCAGCAGCGGCACATACCCGCCCTCCGCGATCTTGGTGAGATTGGCCAGGAAGAAGGCGCTGTCGACAACGAGGAAGCAGGCGGCAACGGTGCCGGCGGCGAACAGGCTCCAGCGCCAGATCTCGCGCATCGCGATAAACAACAGCGCCGAGGTCACCAGCATCGTCAGCGAAACCGCGATGCCGTAGGCGGCCGCGAGGTTGTCGGATTTGCCGAAGCCGATGGTCAGCGCGACGGTCACGAGCATCAACAGCCAGTTGACGACGCCGACATAGATCTGGCCGTAGCCTTCCGATGAGGTCTGCTTGATCGAAAGCCGGGGCAACCAGCCGAGCTGGATCGCCTGCCGGGTCATCGAGAACGCGCCCGTGATGATCGACTGGCTGGCGATGATGGTCGCGACCGTCGCCAGTACGATCAGCGGGATCAAGAGAGCTCCGGGACAGAGCCGAAAGAAGATATTCCCGTCGGTCGGCGCGCCCTGCAGCACGAGCGCCGCCTGCCCGGCATAGTTCAGGATCAGGCTCGGAAAGACCACCGCGAACCAGGCGAGCTTGATCGGTCCACTGCCGAAATGGCCCATATCCGCATAGAGCGCCTCGGCGCCGGTGACGCAGAGAAAGACCGCGCCCAGCACCAGGAAGCCGGTGGCGCCGTTCGAAAACAAATAGGACAGGCCGTAGATGGGATTGAGCGCGAGGAAAACGGAAGGATGCTGCACGATTCCAAAAATCCCCATCGCCGCCATGGCGAGGAACCAGACCAGCATGATCGGTCCAAACCAATGACCGATGGTTGCGGTTCCCTTCGACTGGATCGCAAACAAGGCGAGCAGGATCGCAACCGCGACGGGGACCACATAGGGCTGCACGGCCGAGGTCACCATCTCCAGCCCTTCCAGCGCCGACAATACCGAGATCGCCGGGGTGATGGCGCCGTCCCCATAGATCAGCGCCGCCCCGAACAGGCCGAACGCCACGATGGTCGGCCGATGCTGCTTCTTGACGCCGAGCAGCGCCATCAGGGCCAGAATGCCGCCCTCGCCGTCATTGTCGACGCGCATCGCGAACGAGACATATTTTATCGTGGTGATGATGAACAGCGTCCACAGCACGAGCGACAGCGCGCCGAGCACGGTGCCGGCGTCTGGCGAAGCCGCGGTGGTGCCAAGGATGGTCTTGAAGGTGTAAAGCGGGCTGGTGCCGATATCGCCGAACACAATACCGAGTGCCGACAGACCGAGCACGGGCAGAGCGCCCTGCGGGGGTTGCCGCGCATCGCCGGCTGGCAGGGTTGGATCTTCGCTCGATGTGGCATCCATGTGAAGAAACCGATTCGGTCGAGAGGCGGCAGGCTTGCGGTAATCCTATGATGGCTTCCACATCAGATAAACCGGGCTGACGGCAATGATAACTGCTTTCGGCACAAATTATCGACGCGCTTTGCAACAGCCAGACGACTGTCCCCCGGTTCAAAGAGCAATTGGAACCAGCGCAGCCAAATTCTTCTGGAGCTGAGCAATATTGAACACCAGGTTTGGACCCAGAAGATTATTTTGGTTTGCTCCAACACCCGTCAGCAGCCAACCCAAAGGAGAACGGTCATGAGCGATAACGTGACGTTATTTCCTCACATCCTTCAGCCAGCGGTCGCATTGAAGGCCTACGCGCCCATGGGGGCCAAGTTCTGGGAGTACCAGGCAACCACACTCGACGGTATCAAGGAATTTTCCGACGGCTGGTTTGCCCGGCGTCATCGGGGCATCCAGGCAGCGGTGGAGGCGGCCAAGCATATCGGCGAAGCCGCGACGCCGACCGATATGCTCCATGAATATCAGAACTGGCTCACGCGAGCGACGGAACTGCTCGCCGAGGATGCCAAAGCCTATCAGCAACACGTGCTGAAGGCCGGATCTCAGTTGAGCGCTAATCCGGAAGCGCGAAAAACCGACGAGCGTGAGGACCAGCGTCAGACCGGCTGACGCTCAAGGCCGCCGTCGACGTCCCCCAACCCGTGGGCCAGCGCCAACGCTATGACCGCGCTACGGTGTAGCGATGGTGCGCGCCGTCGGTCAACGGACGCGGCCGAGGTTCGGCTCCACGCACCTCACACCAAGCCCAATTCCGCCGGATGGACGCCGGCAAAGATCCGCTGCAGGCTGGCACCGTCCAACCCGTAGATGCGCTGGAACAGGCCGGCGAATAACGCGCGATAGTCGGTCAAAACCGGATAGTCGCGGTCCTGGAACAGATGGGCCTGGTCAATCCTGACCTGTTCGCCGGCGATGCGGCCGCCATTGATGCCGCCGCCCATCACCCAGTAGACGCTGCCGTGGCCGTGATCGGTGCCGTGGTTGCCGTTCTCGCGAAAGGTGCGGCCGAACTCGGAAATCACGACGACGACCGTGTCGCGCCATCCGGCGGGACCGATTTCTTCGGAATAACCTGCCAGAGCCCTTCCGAGTTCGCCGAGGCGGTCGGCGAGATAACCTGACGCCGCGCCCTGGTTGACATGGGTGTCCCAGCCGCCGACATCGACGAAGCCAAGATTGAACTGCTCGCGCATCAGCCGGCCGATGCGCCGCGCCGATAATTCAAAACCGCGAGGCGAAACCGCGCCGCGATTGGCCGCGGTCATTTCTTCCGAGATCGAGCGGTAGACGTCGTCGCGAATCTTGAATCCTTCGGAAACCGCGGCCGCCAGATCGCTCTGCGCGTACATCTTCTGGATCAGTTGCGCCTGGCGATCGTCGACGCCGGGCTTGCCGACGCTGTTCAGCCCGATGTTCGGCATCTGCGACTTGCCGCGAAAGATCAGCGGCAGCTGGTCGGTGAAGGCGATCGGCCTGGCGCGCGCCAGTTCAGTCGCGAGCCGGCTCATGAAGCCCGAGCGATAATCGCGCGAGCCGCCGACGGATTGTCCGAGTTCAATGGTGTCCTGGGTCTCGAAGTGGCTGCGGGTCAGGTCGTCGGAGGTGCCGGCAAAAGGGACGAAGGCGATTTCCCGCTTCGCCCACAACGGCAAGATGCTGTCGCGCAGGGCCGGATGCAGCCCCCACTCGGCGCCAAGCGACAGCGCCGCATTCGGATTGCCGGCATCGGGCCTGGCGATGCCGAGCGTCGGCCGCGAACTGTAATAGAAGTCGCTGGCGATGGGCACGAGGACATTGGCCGCATCATAGGCGCCGCGCAGAAACACCACCAACAGCCGCGCATCGGTGGAGGGCGCTGCCCATACCCGGCCCGCCACCGTCAGCGGAACGG
>NZ_JBEKXH010000268.1:0-9030 GCF_049512235.1 Bradyrhizobium sp. | reverse complement strand
GCGTACGGACATCTGCAGCCGTCCACGCGCGCCTGGTTGAATTTTTCCTGGCCATTTCGGTTCCATATTTTGGCAGGCCGTAGACGAACCCAGAGGCGAGGACCGGACCGCGGATCAGTATTTGCCTTTCGACGCATCCTTCGCCGCCGACATGACCTCGCCGGTGATCTGTCGCATGTGTTCGCCGGCATTGGTGAACTGGCTGCGCAGAAATTCCGACTGAATGCGCATGGCTTCCTGAAGATCGGTGGCGTGAACCAGTTTTCGCGCATGCTCGAACGCGGCCCTCATGTTCTGCTCGGTCAGCGATAACGCGCGTTTGGACATGTCCCCGCCAGGGCCGGGCATCGCGGTGACCGACTTGTTGGCGGCATCGAAAAACATTCCGAATGCCTTTTCCGCCTGCTCGATGGTTTTTTCCGCCATCTCGCGCAATTCGGCGGGCACTTCCAGTTTCGGCTCAATCATCTCGCCATCCTCCGATTCGGCTGAGCGTTACCACATTTCCCGGGCCGCGTCTTTGCGAGAGTTGACGGCGGGCGGCCCGCAACATCCGCCGGCCGACAGCCGGCGGTTTCAGCGTTCATCGTCGGGGTGAACCCAGGCAGCAAACATTCGAGTTCAGACTGCATTCAGGTTCCGCACCCTAAATCGTCCTGAGGGGGTACATCCAACAGGAGATGACATGATCTTTAAGCCATTGATGACCGCCATGGTGATCTTCGGCGGCATTTCGGCCATGGCGGCAACATTCCCGACCGCGGCCAGGGCGCAAAATAATGTGGAAGCGGAAATAATCGGCTTCCATCAATTATGCGACAAAGGGGACCGGAGAGCGTGCGTGCGCTTTGGTATCTTGATCGGCGAGAACCACCAGCGCCACGCGGACTGGCGCAGAGCCCACGCCGAATGGTTCTGGTGGGACAGGTGATACCGAAAACGATGCAGGCCGCCTCACTGAGGCGGCCTCTTCCTTGACTGATGTCTGATCTCAGGAAATCGCGAAGCGGCTGCGGTATTCCGAAGGCGATACCCCGAGGTGCCGGATGAAGGCGCGCCGCATGCGTTCGTCATCGCCAAATCCGGCCAGCCGCGCCACCTCGATCACGCCGCCGGCTTCGCTGCTTTCGAGCAGCAACCGCGCCGCTTCGACCCGCAGCGCCTCGACCCCGCTGGCCGGCGTCATTCCGGTTCGGCTGGCATAGGCGCGGGCGAACGTTCGCGGGCTCATTCCGGCTTTCTCGGCCAGCGTATCGACCTTGAGATCGCCGGCAAGATTTTCCACGATCCAGGCGTGCAGCGCGCTGAACCGCCCCTCGACGTCGGAGGCTTGCGCCGCCAGCACGGTGGAGAACTGGCTTTGGCCGCCGGGACGCTTGAGGAACACCACCAGCCGCCGCGCGATGTCGAGCGCGATGGTATGGCCGAAATCCTCCTCGATCATCGCCAGCGCCAGGTCGATGCCGGCACTGACGCCGGCCGACGACCATACCCGCCCGTCCTTGACGAAAATCGCGTTGGGCTCGACGCGGATGGAAGGAAAGCCGTCCGCCAGTCGCGGACAATAGCGCCAATGCGTCGCCGCGCGCTTGCCATCCAGCGCCCCGGTCCAGGCCAGCACGAAGGCGCCGAGGCACACCGACGCAATTCGACGCGCCTTCGGCAGCACCTCCATGATCCATTGCATCAGGACGGTGTCCTGCCGCAACCGCCAGATGCCGGGGCCACCGGGAATAATGAGGGTATCGATCTGCTGCGGCCGAACGCCTGAAATCGGCGCGGTGTCGATCATCATCCCGACATCGGTTTGCACCAGGCCGCCCGCGGTCGAAAGGTATGACAGCGAATAGTGCGCCGCTGCCAGCTCGATTTCCTGCAATTCGGCGAACACCTGGGCCGGCCCGGAGATATCGAGCAGGGTCACACCGGGAAAGGCGACGATCGCGGCCCGCTTCGCGGCGGTTTTTCCACGCAAATCGAGGCGCCGGGGTTTGGCAGATTTCGAGGGCATATTGTCCTTTAAGCCATTCGATGGCCGCCTGTACACCTTGCGATGTATAGCGGGAGTGATGGCAACCATGTCACGAGAGCTGCACCGCCGGTACGGCACCATCCAATCGCCGTGGGCCGAATACGCGGTCTACAGTTTCCCCGATGCCTCGCGGGTCTGCGGGGGCGAACGGCAGCCTTTGATGAATGCGATGAACGCCATCATCGCCGTCAACTGGCAGGCCACGGAGCCGCATTGGACCGCGGCCTCCTCCCCGTTCGAGCGCAGGTTCGGCCTGATTCTGGTCTATGACGGCTCCGGGCTGGTGGCCTTTTCGGTCTACCGCACGCTGCTGACATCGGCGGGTCTTGCGATTTACCGCAGCGGCACCGAGGTGCTTCCGGCCCATCAGGGCCGCGGGCTGTACGGCTTCTTCACCACCGAAATCCTGAAGACTTCAGCCGCCGCCGAAAACCGGGATTGCGGCATTCTCTACGGCTGGCGAACGCGAAATCCCATCGTCTGGGCGGCCAACGCCAAGATCTGCGAGAAAGTCACGCCCTCTTTGCTTGGCGACGGCCAGGATCCAGTCTTGCAGACGGCCTGCGTCGAGATGTGTTCCCTGCTCTATCCCGGCAAGCAGCTCGAGATTCCCGGCATGATCATGCGCGGCGCTTACGGCCACATCAAACATCGCCGGCAGGGCTATCACGGCGAGGCGTCGCTGGTCGATGCGGCGATGACCCGCATGATCCCGGACTCGGCGGATGCACTGTTCTCGGTCGGCTTCGCGAGGGTATGATGTCGATGCCAGGACTACAGGCCGTGCTCGCGGCCCGCCATCGTTCGGGCGATCGTGCTTATCTGGCCTGGACCACGGTGGCGATCGCCTATGCGATCGCGTTCCTGCAGCGGGTGTCGCCGCAATCCGTCAGCCTGAGCTTCATGAGCGATTTCAGCACCGACGCCAGCGGCGTTGCGATGCTCGCCTCCAGCTATTTCTGGGGCTACACCCTGATGCAGATTCCGGCGGGCCTGCTGGTGGACCGTTATGGCGTCAGGCGCGTCGTGCTGTTCAGCATGGCGGTATCATCGCTCGGAAGTGCGGCGTTCGCGCTGGCGCCGAACCTGCTCGATGTATTCGCGGCCCGGCTGATCGTGGCCTGCGGCGACGCGCTGGTGTTTACGGCGCTGTTGAAGCTGGTCGCGCTCAGCTTCAGGGACGAAAGATTCGGCGTCATGTCAGGCATCTCGCAGGTGTCGGGCTATGTCGGCGGCGTGATGGCGACGACGCCGCTGGCCGCGGCGGTGACCGGCTATGGCTGGCGTGCCTGTTTTGTCTTTATCGCCTGTGTCGGCGCCGCCAATCTCGGCTTTGCCGGGATCGTCATCAAGCCGGATCAGGTGGCACGCACCACCAAAACCCTAGGCGGCGTTCTGGCCGCCAGCCTGACGGCGCTTTCGCAGCCGGCGAACTGGGGATGCGCCATGAGCTTTGCATCCCACTTCGCCGTGATGACGACGCTGTCAGGCGTCTGGGGAATTCCGATGGTGGCGCATTTCTTCAATATCTCGCCGTCGGCGGCTGGCACCCCGCTGCTCGCCTTCATGATCGGCAATGCGATCGGCTCGATCGGCCTCGGCCATGTCGCGGACCGCGCGGCGGCCGCGCTCGACACGGCGCTGATCCGCATCTGTCTGTTGCGGATGATCCTGATGGCGATGCTACTGCCGCCGGTCGCCCACGCCTTGGGCTTGTTTTATGTCACCGTGCTGTTTGCAGCCATCGGGCTGGTCGCCGGCGGCACCGTGCCACTGGTGCTGAAGTGCACCAAGCGGCTCTACACCGCCGATCTGATCGGGGTCGGTGCCTCGGTCAACACCACGGCTGCGGGAATTTTCGCAGGGCTCGCGCAGCCGATCATCGGCTTCGCCATGGTGTTGGTCAGCCGCCCTGCAGGGACGGCCATCGCGAACGGCCCAGCCTCGGTCAGCGATGCCGGCTACGGTACTCTCATCGCTATTCTGCTGCTCATGTCGCTGCCCGGCATCGCCGGTCCGCTGCTGATGAGGAGTAAATTGATGGTTCAGAAGTAGCAGCAAACCTTAGAGAGGGACTATGTCGCGCTTGTATTTGAGAAAAGCCGAGGTCGGCTCAACCTACGCGGTGAGCACGTGGCAAAGCGTCCTGTTCTCCGAATTCGAAGCCCAGATGTGCAGCGAAGCGCGGCCCTTCCCCTGCGTGTTCGGTGTCACCGGATATCGCCTGGACCAGCTGCGCTATCTGTTTCTCGATCCGTTCGATGTCGGGGTTCTCGGCGCGCAGCTCGAAGCGTTCGTCGCCGAGTGCCGCTCGCACGGGCCGAACACATCGCTGGTGGTATTCACCCGGCCGCGGCCGGTGCAGACGCTGGACGCCTATTACAGGAAATTGTGGCTCACGCTCGACCAGCTGGCGCGGCTGGACAAGAGCCCGTGGCCGGCCGAGATTCCCGAGCAGATCGACCATCCGTTGTGGGAGTTCTCGTTCGCCGGCGAACCGATCTTCGTGGTCTGCAGCACGCCGGCGCATGTGATGCGGCAAAGCCGCCGGTCCAGCGCGTTCATGCTGACCTTTCAGCCGCGCTGGGTGTTTGAAAGGATCCTTGGAACCGAGAAAGCGGCTCTGGCCGCGTTCGCCGATGTGCGCAAGAGGCTGGTTCCGTTCGACAGCGTCAGTCCCTCGCCGCGGCTCGGACGCTACGGCGAAAACGACGGACGGGAACACCAGCAATATTTCCTGATGGATGACAATCAAGCGGAGGTCGGTTGTCCGTTCGCCAAGCTGGCGCAGAATAAGACCTCGCCAATCGCAACCAGGGAGCAGGCGGCATGACCCGGATCATCACTGGCACCAAGACGGAATTTTCCATTGACCCCGCCATCCTGGACCTGCTTCCGGCGCAAGGTTGCGTCGAATTGCAACGCGACGCAGCCGGCAAGGTGCACCACTTCCACACCCATCCGGTGGACGAGATCCTGCTCATCATCGAAGGCGCGCTGAGATTCAGTTGGGAAGACGGTGAACGGATCGTCCAGCCCGGCGACACAATCCTGCTGCCCGCCGGCACGCTGCACCAATCCGAAGCGCTGCAAGGCGGCGCCATCTACGCCATCGCGACCCGGCCACCGGCCGCGGCTGACACAACGGGCAACTGAACAGGGCTAACTCAATGGGTAACCGCGGGTCAGGACAACGGGTATTCAGGGGCCGACGCCACCTCGGCGGCAAGGCGTTCGACCAGTTCGACGACTTCGAACCGTTGCCGCGGTGACAGTTTGAGGAAGGCCTTCAGTAGCCGCAGGCTTTCTACCGCTTCGCTCGATGGAGCTCCGAGCTTCTTGTGCAGCTCTGCAACAAATGTGGGATGTTTCATCTCGCACCTTCGATAGGGAACGATATAATGGCATATCTCGGCAAACGTAGGGGCTTGGCCCAGAAAGTCGATACGGCAGCAATAGAAGCCGAGCGTCTCGGCCTGACGACGGCGACGTTGATTCTTCGGATGGCACGCCTGGAAATTGACCGGGCTGAACCCGATGAGGTCGAAAGTATGCCAAGGATCAGTTCGGCCGGCAAGCCAAACTGACCGATCAGGACGGCTCTACAACTTAAGTATCAACCTTAGGTCGCAGCTTGCCGCAGTATCTGCATGACGCGGTGCGTTTGAGGCGCGGCGAGCCGGGGCCGGCCGGCCCGGCTCGCCCTGAGGCACCCCGGTGTTGGGCTGATTCCCCCCAATGCTACCCAGCGTTGCGGCCGCCGCGACCGCTCACGCCGCCGCTCGCGGTCCCGATCGTCGCGCTATTTCGACGCCGAATCCTTCGACAGCAACGCGATCGCTTCCTGCACGGTGGTCATGAACTGGGCGGGGAAGATGATGGTCGAGTTTTTCTCGACCGAGATCTCCGCCATGGTCTGCAGGGTGCGGAGCTGCAGCGCCACGGGATGCTTCGTGATGATATCGGCCGCCTCGCCGAGCTTGACCGCCGCCTGGAATTCGCCCTCGGCGGCGACGATCTTGGCGCGGCGCTCGCGCTCGGCCTCGGCCTCCTTGGCCATCGCGCGCTGCATGTTCTCGGGCAGCGTGATGTCCTTGATCTCGACCGCCGTCACCTGGGTGCCCCAGGGCTCGGTATGCTGGTCGATCACGTTCTTGATCTGGTCGTTGATGCCAGCGGTGTCCGACAGGAGCTGGTCGAGGCTGAAGCGTCCGACCACATTGCGCACGGTGGTCTGGCTGATCTGGTTGATCGCGTTATAGACGTTCTCGATCGCGATCACGGCCCGTCCGGGATTGGTGATGTGGTAATAGGCAACCGCCGCGATATCGATCGAGACATTGTCCTTGGTGATGATCTTTTGCGACGGGATCTGCATGGTGACGGTGCGCAGCGACACCCGCACCATCTGCTGGATCGGCACGAAGATCAGCGTCAGCCCGGGTCCGCGCACGCCGGCAAACCGGCCGAGCAGGAATACCACCCCGCGCTCATATTGCTTCAGCACGCGAAGCGAAGCCACGAGATAGATGACCACCAGCATGCCAACAAAGGATGAGATCCAGCCCATGGCGCCCTCATTGCCTGTTTGAGGAACCAAGACTAGCACCCTATGATGGGAACCGAGTGCGGAAATGCGCGGGCTCGCCGCCGCCATCCCCAAATCTGCAGCGCCGGTCCTGGGCCAGCAGCGCCAGCCCTGGGCTCACCGGCATCCCGCGTCCGCTGCCGGCGCCGCGCTGCACGACCGCCAAAATGAAAAACCTCCGGCAGGGCATTGCCGGAGGTTTTGGAGGTTAGACATAAGGTAGTTTGGGTCCCCCCGGGCAAATCAAAGGCCGTCGAACCATCTCGACGACTACATTTGGGATAATACCACATTTCTCATGTAAGCGAAATACTTTACTTAATAATATTTTTGGTGTGTTAGGCGGCAGGGCGTCGCTTCCCGGCTGCCGCGCCGCCGGCCGCCGGGATGACCCGGCCGCAGCCATTGCCGCGGGCGCGGGCCGCGCAAGCGCCATGGGCAAAAAAAAGACCCCCGGCAGTGCCCTGGCGGAGGTCTTTGGAAAGTTGTCAGCGGTCGGGCTCAGAAGTTACGCTGAGCGCGCACGTTGAAGGACACCGTGTTCTGGTTTTTGAACTGATAGACCGCGGTTGGCATCGGTGCCGTCGGGGTCAGGGTCGCCGTTCCCGAGAAGCCCGTATTGAGGTGGGTCCAGATCGCTTCCGCCGAGAAGGTCAGGTTCTTGACGGGAGTCCAGCGGGTAATCGCGCCCAGCATCGAAATGCTGTAGTTCGGGTTACAGGTCGAGGTCGCCATGTTGGCGGCGCCGATTTCCTTGTAGTAGGCCGCGCAATACTGACCCTGCGCGGTCGTCAAATTGCCGGCCGTGCCGCCATAGCGCACCCAGCCCATGCCGCCGAACAGGCTGCTCGACCAGTACGGATCCCAGTTATGGTTGAACGCACCACGGATACCGTAGGCGGTCGTCAGCTTGAGGTCGCCGGTACCGCCGGCCGCGACCGGAAGGTAGACCGCGTCGGTGGTGGCGCCGAAGCCAATGCTCTGGAAGGCGCCTGCGCCGCCGTTGCCAAACATGGTGAAGCTCGGCGAGGTTGAACTGGTCGAGATCACCTCCTTGGTATCACCCACGGCGTAGGTCGCATCGAACTTGATGTCGTCGCCGGGCCCGGTTGGGATATTCCTGATCTGGGTGGCGGCCATGATCGCGCCACCCCACTTCGAAGCCGGATGACCCGATATCATCGACAGCGCCGTCGGCGCCGCGCCCCCGGCAACACCCGCCGTCAGGGTGTTGTAGGAAGCATCCACCTGGTGCAGAGCACCCGACAACTGGAACAGTCCCCACGCCTGATCGACGCGGATATTGCCAACGACATCGGGCGCTTCGACGCCCGCATAGGCGTTGGCGCTCTGACCGATCGCGTTCATGCCGACCGAGAGGTTGTAGACCGCGGTACGGTTGTACACGGTCGGGTCATCGAGACCGATGGTGCCGGAAATGCCGTTGCCAAACTGGGCGGTGTACTGGATGTTGTTGGTGCCGGTGACGTCGTCATGACCGCCGATCAGGAACGAGGTGTTCTGGTTGCCCGGATAACCCTGCCACGGCGTCGCAAAGGCGGATGACGACTTGCCGAAGGTGAAGCCGGCGAACTGGATGAACACGTTTTCAACCGTCACATACCCGCCGCCGGTGGAACTCAGCAGGTTGGCATTGTTGCCAAGGTTGGTCTGGAGGCTGTTCGGATTGGTCGTGCTGCCGCCCAGGGTATCGAAGTTGAAGTCGCCCTGAGCGAAGGTACGGACGACGCCGTAGTCGGTCGCGGTGCGGGTGTCGACGGTGAGCGCCATACGCGAACGGGTCGCGTAGTAGTCGCGATAGCGGTTGCCCTGGCCGAGGTCGCCGTTCCAGGCCGGCTGATCGTAGATGCCGCCGTTGAATGTCGTGTCGATGCGCAGGTAACCACCCAGCTTGATGCAGGTGTCGGTGCCCGGAATGTAGAAGAAACCGGCTCCATACAGGGAGCAAACCCTCACGTACTCGACCGGTTTGGCCTTGACGGGAAGATCAGCCGCCTGCGCCCCACTCATGGCAAGCAGACCCGCCGCTGAGCCGAGGATAAGGCTCTTAACCATCTTCATGTTAACCTCCAAGTTGCTCTGTAGGGAAGGTTCCGGATCCGCCGGGTGTAACACCCTAAGGTTGGTTCCCTTGTCCCTTAAAACCCGCTTAGTCGCTTCGCGCCTTCGGACACTCCCGCATCAACGCGAGGGACTTAAGCGAACCACCTAACGGGACGACCTCGGGATGCCCCCCTCCGTCGCATCGACACAATTACCGAACACTTCTGCACACGCAACAAAGGAACCGCTCCGAACGGGGCTCGGCCGGCCGTTTTTGGAAATGTGTTGCACAAATAACACGCAGTTGTGATCCGACTTTCGTCTCAAGCCTTTGTTTTATTTAATA
>NZ_JBEKXH010000267.1:0-9039 GCF_049512235.1 Bradyrhizobium sp. | reverse complement strand
GAGATGCAGCAAGGGCCCGGCGTCGCCTATGGCTTTCTGGTCGAAGCTTCGATCGGCAAGGGAAATATCCGGTCGATAGACACCCGCGCCGCCGAGAACGCTGCCGGTGTCATTCTGGTTCTCACCCACCTCAATGCGCCGCAACAGGGCACCGGCAATCATCGCGAGGCTCATCCGGTACTGACGGGACCCGAGGTGACGCGCTACGGTCAGCCGGTTGCCTTCGTGGTCGCTGAGAGCTTCGAACAAGCCCGGGCGGCGGCGTACCTGGTCCGCGTCAACTATGATCGTGCTCCGGGAAAGTTCGCGCTGCGCGATGGCGTCAAGCAGGCACGCACGCCGCAGCCGAAAGATGCCCCTGCCGCGGACAGCGCAGTGGGAAATTTTGCCAGCGCGTTCGCATCCGCGCCGGTGCAACTCGACGTCACCTATACCACGCCCTTGCAAAGCCACGCCATGATGGAACCGCACGCCACACTGGCGGCGTGGGACGGAGACAGACTGACGCTTCACACCGCAAACCAGATGTTGAACCAGGGGCAGCAGGCGGTGGCGCGGACTCTCGGGATTCCGGTAGAGAATGTGCGGCTCGTCAGCCCATTCATCGGCGGCGGATTCGGCGGAAAACTATGGGTGAATGCCGACGCCATTCTGGCGGCAATTGCCTCGCGGCAACTGAAGCGGCCGGTCAAGATCGCCCTCACGCGGCAGCAGATCTTCCACGTCACGACGCATCGTTCCGATACCATTCAACGGCTTCGCCTTGGCGCGGATCGGCAAGGCCGGCTGCAGGCCGTCGGTCATGACGTCCTTTCCGGCAATTTGCCCACCGAGCAGACCTACGAAGGCGCCGCTCTGCAGACCCGCACGCTTTATGCGGGCGCCAACCGGCTGACCCGGCATCGGCTGGCGCCGCTGGACATTCCGGTCGCATCCTCGATGCGCGCGCCGGGCGAGGCGGTCGGGCTGATGGCTCTCGAATGCGCCATGGACGAGCTCGCGGAAAAGCTCGACATCGACCCGGTCGAGCTGCGCATTCGCAACGAGCCCAGCGAAGATCCGGAACAGCACATTCCCTATTCCAGCCGGCACTTGATCGCCTGCCTGCAGGAGGGCGCGCGCCGGTTTGGATGGGACAAGCGCAACGCCAAGCCGGGCCAGGTCCGCGATGGGCATTGGCTGGTGGGGATGGGTGTGGCCGCCGCCACCCGCGGCAATCCGCTTCGGCCCTCCAAGGCCAGGGTTCGCTTGACCCCGGACGGCATTGCCACGGTCCAGATGGCGATGACGGACATCGGCACCGGTACCTACACCATTCTCGCTCAGATCGCAGCCGAGATGCTCGGTCTGCCGGTTGGGCAAGTGCGTGTCGAATTGGGTGACACGAGTTTCCCCGAAGCCTCAGGTTCCGGCGGCTCGTTCGGTGCCGGCAGTTCAGGCTCTGCGCTGTTCGAAGCCTGCGATGCGCTGCGCGAAAAGCTGGCCCGCATAGCCGGCATGGATCCGACGACTGCCCGCTTCGCGGACGGCAGCATCGCAAGCGGAGAACAAACAAGGTTGCTGACCGATCTGGTGGGCACCGGAATCGAAGCCGATGGCGAGATCGCACCCGGCCGAAACAACAAGGATTACTCGCAGCAGTCGTACGGCGCGCATTTCGCCGAAGTAGGGGTTGACCAGGACACCGGCGAAGTGCGGCTACGGCGCATGCTGGGTGTATTCACCGCCGGACGTGTCTTGAACGAAAAGACCGCCCGATCACAAGCCATCGGCGGCATGATCTTCGGCGTCGGTGCAGCCCTGCACGAAGCCATGACGCTTGACCCGCGGTTCGGCTTTTTCGTCAACCATGACCTCGCCGAATACCATGTGCCGGTGCACGCCGATATTCCCGCTGTCGAGGCCATATTTCTTCCTGAGCTCGATACCATGTCCAATCCGTTGAAAAGCAAAGGAATCGGCGAATTGGGCATTTGCGGCGCAGGCGCGGCACTCGGTAATGCCATCCACAATGCCTGCGGCGCACGGATAAGAGACTATCCGATCAGCCTGGACAAGCTGCTTTCCAGCCTCCCGGTCCAGGCGTGAGAATTGGACATGGATCGAGCTACCAGTGAAGAAACTCACCTTCCTTGCCATAGATGTTGCGGTAGCACTCGGCTCCCTGGCCGGAAGCCGTCGCCTCGCACTGCGCCTTGCTGGTAAAGCTGCAGTCGGAGCCCCCCGTGACCGTACGCCAGACAGTAGTTGGTGACGGCATGCCGCGGAGCTGCCGCCGCGGCCGACGCGGGCGCGGTTATCGCGATCAAAGTCGCGGCTGAAATCGCCATCGACCCCGGGGGTGTCGCCTCCGCCGGGCTGCTGATGCGGAAACGCCGCGATGCCCCGCAACACTTACTGAAACCCCGAGCACAGACGAGGACACATCATGAAGATCGGAATCATTGGAGCGGGTGCGGTTGGCGCCGCATGTGCGATGGCGACCATCATGAGAGGTTGCGCCAGCGAGCTGGTTCTCGTCAACCGAGGCCGCGACCGCGCCAAAGGCATGGCTACTGACATGGGCTACGGGGCTCCTCTATCATCCACCACCAAGGTGACGGATGGGGACTATCCAGATCTGGCAGGCGCCGCGCTCGTCATGGTCACGGTCGGTGTCAACGAGAAATCCGGTGGCGCGACGGATCGCAACGATCCGCTGGGGCGCTTACGCCTCCTGGACAAGAATGCCGAGGTTTACCGTGACGTGATTCCGCGGATCAAGGCGGCGGCGCCGGATGCCGTCCTGCTCGTCGTCACCGACCCTCCGGATCCGCTTGCCCATCTGACACGCGAACTCGCCGGCCATGATCGTGTTCTCAGCACTGGCACGTTGCTCGACAGCCTGCGCTTTCGGGTGCATCTGGGCCGCCGACTGAGGGTAGCTCCCACCGACATCGAAGCGCAGGTTCTCGGTGAACACGGAACATCGCAGATCTTTCACTGGTCCGGCGCCCGCGTCGGCGGCGTCCCGATCTCGGATGCGCTTGAGCAATGCGGCCTTCGGCACGACGGCGACTTCCAAGCGGCGATCGAGAATGAGGTACGCTATGCAAACATAACAATCATCGAAGGAATCGGAGCCAGTCAATACGGAATTGGAATGGTTTGCGCCCGCATCGCCGAAATCGTGCTGCGTGACGAACGCGCCGTGATTCCGATTGGGGTCCATCATGCAAAGCTTGGAGTAACGCTGTCGCTGCCGGGCATCGTCGGACGGCAAGGTTGCCTGCAAGTCCTTGACCCTCCCCTCTCGAATCACGAACGTATTGGCCTCGAAAAATGCATCGAAACCTTACGCAGAGCCCAAGAGCGAATTCACTGAGCATTCATGCCGATCGCATATGCGGCATGCAGAGGACAGCCTGCCGGCTGACCGTATCCGTGCTATATGCCGGATGTTAGGAGAGCATTTCGCATGTCGACGGAAACAGCTTTGGCAAATCGGCCGGTCGCGTTCGATGGTCTGGAGGCAGAACGCCGGAGATGGGCTGCCGCCGCGATTTTCACCGCGCTGGCGATGGCGTCGCTGGATACGGCGATCGCGAACATCGCCCTGCCCGCGATCGCAGCCGACCTTCATGCCAGCCCCGCCGATGTCATCTGGGTCGTCAATGTCTACCAGATTGCCCTGGTCGCAACGCTGTTGCCGCTCGCCGCGCTTGGCGAGATCGTGGGTCACCGCCGGATCTATCTCGGAGGGCTCTTACTGTTCACGCTGGCGTCACTGGCCTGTGCTTGCGCCTGGTCGTTGCCGAGCCTGCTCGTGGCACGCGTGCTGCAGGGTCTCGGCGCCAGCGGCATCATGAGTGTGAATACGGCGCTGGTACGTTTCGTTTATCCGGGGCGCCTGCAGGGTCGGGGTTTCGGATACAACGCCATGGTGGTCGCGGCCGCCTTCACGCTCGGCCCGACCATCGCCTCCGCCATCCTCGCCTTCGGGCCGTGGAGCTGGTTATTCGCCGTCAACATTCCCTTCGGCCTGGTTGCAGTTCTGATTGGCCTGAAGACATTGCCGCGCACCCCCAGGGCGGCCCATGCCTTCGATTTTCCGGGCGCGCTGCTGGCGGCGGCCTGTCTCGGCCTTTTCATTCTGGGGATTGGAAGCGCGGCCCACCACGCGCGGCCTGGGCTTGTCGTGACGGAAATCGTCTCCGCGCTGTTGCTGGGCTGGGTTCTGATCCGCAGACAGGCGGATTCGCCGGCGCCCGTGCTGCCCATCGACCTGTTTCGCCGGCCGATCTTCGCGCTGTCCACGGCCACCGCGATCTGCGCGTTTGCGGTCCAGGGCCTGGCCTTCGTTTCCCTGCCATTCTACTTCGAGGACATTCTTGGCCGCACGCAGGTCGAGACCGGCTTTTTCATGACCCCCTGGCCTCTGGTGGTCGCCATCATGGCGCCGATCGCCGGACGCCTGTCGGACCGCCATCCCGCAGGAATCCTCGGCGGCATCGGTCTGGCGTTGCTCGGTCTGGGGATGGTCCTGTTGGCGATGCTGCCGGCGAGTCCGCATGTCCTCGACATCGTCTGGCGCATGGCCATCTGTGGCTGCGGCTTCGGCTTCTTCCAGGCGCCGAACATGAAGGCCTTGATGTCCAGCGCACCCGCCGACCGTAGTGGAGGCGCCAGCGGCATGGTGGCGACGGCACGCCTGACCGGACAGACCATTGGTGCAGCGCTTGCGGCTCTGTGTTTTGGCCTGGTCGGCCGCGAGGGAGCCACAGTCGCCCTGGTGCTTGGTGCGGTTTTCGCCGCGGTGGGATGCGGGATGAGTGTCCTGCGACTGGTCGCGACTCCGCAAAGCGGGACTTGAGCCTTGGTGGCGGACCTGAAGCGTATCCCCATCTACTCTTTTCGCTATAGGAGACCGAGATGAAATTCGTATTGATCGGTGCCGCCGCGCTGGCCGCGGCGGCATTCGTAGCTCCGGCGCTTGCGCAAGCCGTTGTCGATGACCCCTGCGCGCCCGTGTTCTAGCATCACGCCGTGGTCTGCAGCACCTTGCCGTGAAGGTGCAATGACAGATGATCGGAGAGATCACGGGCGTCATCGCCGGCGCCGTCGATCAACGTGGATTTTCGGCGGCGCAGGAATGGAGCGCCCATCAGGTAGACGCCGGGAGACGAAACGATCCCGCCGTCATGGCGGATCATCCCCTTGCGATCGAGAATCGGCAGCTTGAGCCAGGAGTAATCGGGGCGATAGCCGGTCGCCCAGATGATCGTCTTGATCTCGCCGCTCGCGAGATTCAAACCGAGCGGCGGGGCTTCGTCGACCCGCGTTGGCGGCAGGCGATGCGGCGGTTCGATGTTGTCGTCGAGGCCGTTCGCGCTTGCCCATTCGTCGATCAGGTTCAGCAGGCGGTTCATCTTGAGATCGGAGAGCGCGCACATGTTGCGCAGCGATCCCGCAAACTGCGCGCGGCCCGCCTCGGTGACGCCCGCGAGGCGGCCAACAAGCCTGACGCCGATCCCGGTGAGGACATTGAGGTCGAGAATAGATCGATCGGGCGTGCCGGCCAGTTGCAGCGAGGGTACCCGCCGGGCCCGGGCGATATCATCGACCTCGTCATAACGCTCGTCGAGGACACCGGCGGCATCCATCCACCACTCCAGGTCCTTTCCCCGATAAACCCGGGGTGCACGAATGTGCTCGCCCACGGCCAGGGTAACCGGGCGGCCCGAGCGATGTATTTCGGCGGCAATCTGGGTACCGCTCGACGATGCGCCGACCACGAGAACGCCACCGTCGGCGAGCTGACTGGGATTTTGATACTGCTGCGCTGCAAGCGTTGTCACCGACCGCGGTACCCGACCGGCACAACCCGGGACGCAGGCGATGTTGAAGGCGCCCGAGGCCAGGACGACCGTACGGCACGACCAGTCCCCCTGGTCCGTCCTTACCAGATATCCTGTCTCCGTGCGGCGCACCGACGTGACCGTCGTATGGGTTCGCACCGGGGCGGAAATCGCCCTTGCATAGGCCGCGATGAAATCGATGACTTCGGGCAGCGTCCGGTATCCGTCGGGATCGGATCCGCTGTAACCGAAGCCCGGCAGCCGGCTCTGCCAGTTGGGGGTGAGGAGACGAAGCGAATTCCATCGCTCCGTACGCCAGGTGTGGGCGACCTCACCGCGCTCGAGCACCACATGGTCAATCGCGCGATCCGCAAGACAGCGGCTCATGGCAAGGCCGGCGTGGCCGCCGCCGATTACGACTGTCGTGACGACGCTAATTGGGCGTTCCCTGACGAGTTACCGAGGAGACAAACGCCGGCTCAATTCACCACGACCGTGACATTGGTCGGATTGGTCACGATGTCGTAGACCGCCGAACGCTTTTGCGACTGCGCCACAAGGGACTCGATGTCTTCGGGCTTGGCGTCGGCATCGATCTTGTAGGTGACCTTGATGCCGCTGAAACCGTTGCGCACATCCTCGTCGATGCCGAGGATACCATAGAGATCCATGTCGCCTTCAATGGTCGCCGTCACCGAGCGGAGCTGGATGTTCCGGTTCTGGGCGACCGCGGCAATGCCGGCGGTCAGGCAGCTTGCCAGCCCGACCAGCACATATTCGACCGGCGTGGCGCCTTTGTCCGCCGCGGCAAAGACCTCCGGATGATCCGTGTCGAACGTGAACCGGGTCTTGCGTTGCTGCTCCTGGCCCAGGCCGTAAAAGCCCTCGACGGTCGAATGGCTGTGCGTGCCGTTCTTCCATTCGCAGGCGGCCCGCCATTTGAATTGTGCCGCCTCCGGCGCATTCGTCAACGCTTCGCGCGCCCCCAGCAGAGCCTCGACATTGACGCCGTTGTCAACAGGATGATCACCATCAGCCATCACTCTCTCCGTACTATCAGCCCAGCGATATTTTCCTGATTTCAAAGATCAGTCTATCGCAAAGCGGAAAGGTTCGAAAGGAAAATGTCGCGATGTCGCGGCGCAGAACGCGCAAGAAGGAAAAAGGCATCATTCTGGCAATGCGATCGAGAAGGACGTTCTCCATCCGCCCTTCATTCCGCGGCGGCGTTCAACGACCCCGATCGAAGCGAAAGCTGCACCGGCGTCGGATTTCGAAGAATATCCAACACCGGGCAATGCCGATCGACGACCTGCTTCAGGCGCGCGAGCTCCGCTTCCGAAGCCGGGCTGTCCAAAATCACTTCCGCTTCGATGGCCTGATAGCCCGGCCGCACGTCCTGCTGGACGTTGAAAAAACCGCGCAGGTCGATGGTGCCCGTGAGCTGAACCGAAACGCCGTTAAGGGGAATACCGAGCGCGTCCGCGTAGAGGCGGTATGTGATCTCCTGGCATGAGCCCAGGGCCGCGAGAATGTATTCCACCGGATTGGGCGCAGCGTCCTGTCCGCCGAGGCCCGGCGGCTCGTCCACGCCGACACTGAACTGACGGATCGCAACCGTGCTGTCGACGCCATTGCCGAGACGGGAGCGTGCGTGGAACGCGGCCTGTGCCTGAGCAGGATCAGCGCCTAACGCAGCCTGCGTTCCCGTAAACACATCCTTGAACTTGAAGGTCATCGTTGTTTCCTCCGATTGGCATTGTCCGCGATCAGATCATGTTGACGGCGCGCCAGCCGGTTATCAATCGACCGACATCAAAAACGATGAACGTCATCCGGAACGAGCCGATGGCAGCAGGTTCTTTCCATGAAACAGCCGGAGCAAAGGCGGAACCGCTCGAACGCGTTGCCGGGCTCGTTCGCCACTCGAACGCGCAACCCGGCTCAGTAGGGCGGATAGAAGCCGGAGGCGCAAATCCGCCGCGATGATGGACGAGATGGCGGGTTACGCCTTCGGCTCCAACCCGCCCTACGGACTGAGATGCCGGCGACTAATTTCGTTGGGGTTGAACCGCCGTCGGCTGCCGCGGCGTCAGCAGCCGACGCACCTGATTGGTGACATGGAAAACCAGGTCCCCGATCTTCATCGCGAGCTTGATCTTCTTAACATCGATCCCTTTATAGGGAAGCATGCTGGCGATGTCGTAGAGCGGCGCAAGCCTGACATTGGGACCTTCGGCGAGAAGCAGCGAGTAGTTTTTGGCGTGCGCATCGGTGCCGGCAATGAACCAGTTGAAGCCGAGGGCGTCGACGAAGGTATCAACGTCGGTGACGCGATCCGTGGAGGTAGCGCGCAATAGCTCGATGATGTCGGAAGGGCTCGGTTCCCCCTTCGTTTTGATATTTTTTCGTCGGCACAATGCCGCGTGCCTGGCAAATGTCTTCCTGCGAACGCTGACAATACGAAATGTCGCCGTTCGATTACATTAACAAATATAAGAAGGGTGGCTGTCCCCGAACGCTCGACAGACCCCGAGACTTACCCGGTAAGAATCGAAAGTTGGCTTTTTTTTCGGGATTATGATATATGATGCCGATATCATATTCATGGTGAAAACGATGCGGACATTGGTTGATGTCGGCGATGCCCAGCTTCAGGAACTGGACGAATTGTCGAAGGAAGAGAAGAGGTCTCGTGCCGCGCTCATCCGCGAAGCAATCGATGACTTTCTCGCCAAGCGACGTAACAAGCACGAAGGCGACGCGTTCGGCCTTTGGGGCAAGCAAAAAATCGACGGCCTGGCTTACCAGATGAAGGTGCGCAACGAATGGTGAAGGCGCTATTCGACACCAACATCCTGATCGACTACCTCAATGCTGTTCCTGAGGCTCGTACCGAGCTTCAACGCTATACTGAAAAGGCCATCAGCATCATCACCTGGATGGAGGTGATGGTCGGGGCCGATGGCGATCTCGAAGCTGCGACGCGTAACTTTCTGAACAGCTTTGATGTCGTCGTTGTCGACCATAAGATCGCGGAGCGCGCCGTCGGTCTCCGTCGTGGTCATCGGATCAAATTGCCCGATGCGGTGATCTGGGCAACGGCACAGGCGCATGCCATGCTTCTCGTCACGCGCAACACCAAGGATTTTCCGAACGACGATCCAGGTGTCCGCGCGCCTTACAAGCTTTGAATATCCTC
>NZ_JBEKXH010000266.1:0-9105 GCF_049512235.1 Bradyrhizobium sp. | reverse complement strand
GCGCGGGATGGCGGAATTTCGTTCCTGCGACGCGGCTGCAAAGATGCTCGTCGTGGACGACGATGCCTGGGTCGTGCGAACGCTCGCCTATCACTGCACGCGCATCGGCTTCGATGTCGATACCGCGGCCAACGGGCTGGAAGCCCTTTTCAAGGCAAGTCGGCGCAAGCCCGACATTCTCGTCATCGACATCAAGATGCCGGAAGTGGACGGCCTGTCGGTTTGCGCGCACCTTCTCGACGCCGACAAAGTGCCGCCAAGTGTCATCGTGATCACCGGCGGCCGGGACCCGAATGTCATTGAGAGATGCAAGGACTTGGGCGCGTATTATGTGCGCAAGGGGCCGCATTTCTGGAACGATCTGGAGGACGCATTGGTGGAGATTGATCCCCTGACGGCCGCCAGGATCGGCGAAAACTGGGCGCGCGGACCCGCGCCCGCGGTACGAAGCCGTCCGCGCGTCCTGCTGATCGACGATGACAATGACGTCGGCGTAGAGTGACCAGATCGGACGCATGTCCGAACTGGCCGCGAAACCCATCGCGAGAGGCGGATCCGATCCGATCGTTTTGACGGCCGGCCTCACATCATCGCGGCCCGAAGGTTGCCGGCCTTCGCCTGCACCTTTTCAACCGCGGCGTTCTTGACCGGGCCGTAGCCGCGGATCTCCATCGGCAAGGCCGCGATTTCGACCAGCCGGGGAATCGTGTCGGCGCGCAAGTGAGGCATGAGTTCCGTCACCAGCGCTTGATACCATGGGATCAATGCGCGTTCCATCCGCCGCTCGTGCGCATAGCCGAAGATGTCGAGCCGCGTTCCCCGCAAGCTTTTGAGCCGGGCCAGCACGCGAAAGGCGGGCTCGATCCAGGGCCCGAACGACCGCTTCAGCGGGCGACCCCGCGCATCCCGGCCCGCGGGCAGGATCGGCGGCGCCAGATGATACTTTATCTTGAAGTCGCCTTCGAACTCCTGCCGCAATTTTTCCTGCAGTCCGGTCTCGGTGTGCAGCCGCGCCACTTCGTACTCGTCCTTGTAGGCCATGAGCTTGAACAGAGCGCGGGCGACGGCGATCGTGAAGGCTTGCGATTGCGGCACGCGGGCTTGTTCGCCGACGCCAACGCCGGTGACGAATTGGCGATAGCGCGCGGCATATTCCGCGTCCTGATAGGCGGTCAGGAAATCGGCGCGGCGCGCGACGATCTGATCCAGGCTTTCCTCCGGCGGCGCCGGCCCCTGCAGCGACAGGGCGAAGTTCTGGTCGGCGACCGCGAGGCGCCCGCAGGCGAAAGCGCGCTGGTTCTGTTCGACGGCGACGCCGTTGAGCTCGATCGCCCGCATCAGCGCATCGGACGAAACCGGAACCAGGCCGCGCTGCCAGGCCGCGCCGAGCATGATCACATTGGCGAATACGGTGTCGCCGAACACCCTGTCCGAAAGCTGGTTGGCGTCGAGGCTCGTCACATGGCCCGGCCCGATGACACGCGCGATGCTCTCTGCCCGCAACGGCGCGTCGAGACTGGCGTCGGGATGGCGCACGATGTCGCCGGTCGGCATTTCAGCGGTATTGACGACCGCACCCATCCCCAGACGATAGGTCGACGCCGCCTTGGCGGAGGAGCTGACGACGATATCGCAGCCGATCAGGGCGTCGGCGGCGCCTCGATCGATGCGGACCTGATGGATCTGGGAAGGATCGGCTGCCAGCCGGATGAAACTCAGCACCGGGCCGAACTTCTGCGCAAAGCCGGTAAAATCCAAGACCGAGGCGCCCTTGCCCTCAAGGTGCGCGGCCATCGCGATCAGCGCGCCGACCGTGATCACCCCGGTGCCGCCGACGCCGGTGACCAGCAGGTTGAAAGGCGCCTTGAGCTCGACGCGTTCAGGTTCGGCGAGCGCGCGCGCCCGCGCCAGCAGATCGAGGTCCGCTCCCTGCTTCTTGCGCCGGCTCGCGCCTTCGACCGTGACAAAGCTCGGACAAAAGCCGTTCAGGCAGGAAAAGTCCTTGTTGCAGGAGGACAGGTTGATCTGGCGCTTGCGGCCGAACGGGGTTTCCTTGGGCTCGACGCTGAGGCAGTTGGACTCGACCGAGCAGTCGCCGCAGCCCTCGCACACGAGATCGTTGATGTAGGCAAATCGGGGCGGGTCGGGCATGAGGCCGCGTTTCCGCTTGCGGCGCTTCTCGGTGGCGCATTCCTGCTCGTAGATCAGGACGCTGACGCCGGCAACCCCGCGCAGTTCGCGCTGAACCGCATCGAGCCCGGCGCGCGGATGGATCGTAACTCCCCCAGGGAAATCGCGGGCGTGAAATTTTCCGGGATCATCGGATACCAGCGCGATCCGGGTCACGCCGTTGGCGCGGACTTCGTGGGCGATGCCCTCGACGCTGATGGGGCCATCGACCGGCTGGCCGCCGGTCATCGCGACCGCGTCGTTGAACAGGATCTTGTAGGTGATGTTGGCTTTTGCCGCGACCGCCTGGCGGATCGCCATCGAGCCGGAGTGATAATAGGTACCTTCGCCGAGATTCTGGAACACATGATCGCGGCCGGTGAAGCGCGAGGAGGCCGCCCAGTTGACGCCTTCGCCGCCCATCTGGATCAGCGAGGTGGTTTCGCGATCCATCCAGCTCGCCATGAAATGGCAGCCGATGCCGGCCAGGGCGTGAGAACCCTCGGGAACCTTCGTTGATGTATTGTGTGGACAGCCCGAGCAGAAATAGGGCGTGCGGGTCGCGCCTGTTATCTCGGCGATCCCGGGGCCTCGCGGCGCAAGCTTCGCGGCGCGCGCGTGCAGCTCAAGTCCCGGAAAAATCGCGTCCAGACGGCGCGCCACGATCGGCGCCAAGAGGCGCGGCGACAATTCGCCGACCCAGGGCACCAAAGGGGCGTTGTTCTCGTCATTCTTGCCGACCATCCGCGCCGGCTTGTGGCCGGGATAATCGTAGAAATATTCCTTGAACTGGCTTTCGATGATGCCGCGCTTTTCTTCGATCACGAGGATCTCGCGTTTCTCGCGGACGAATTCCAGCGCATCGTGATGCGCCAGCGGCCAGACCATGCCGACCTTGTAGATGTCGATGCCGATGCGCCGGCATTCGCTCTCGGAGAGACCGAGCAGCGACAAGGCCTCCATCAGATCGAGGTGGGCCTTGCCGGTCGTGACGATGCCATAGGTGGCATCTTGGATGTCATAGATCTTGCGATCGATCGGGTTGGCCGCGGCGAAGGCCAGCACCGCGTTCTTCTTGAACTCCAGCCGCTGCTCGATCTGCGGACCGGGCAGATCCGGCCAGCGATAATGCAGGCCGCCCGGCGGCGCCTCGAACTCCGGGGTTGCGAAAACGCGCCGCGCCGGAACATCGACCGAGGCACAGGATTCCACGGTCTCCGAAATCGCCTTGAAGCCGCACCACATTCCGGAAAAGCGGCTCAGCGCGTAGCCATATTCGCCGAAGCTCAGATATTCCGCGACGCTGGCCGGATGCAGGGTCGGCATGAACCAGGCCATGAAGGCGACATCCGACTGGTGCGGCATCGAGGAGGACACGCAGCCATGGTCGTCGCCGGCGACCACCAATACGCCGCCATGCGGCGAGGAGCCGTAGGCATTGCCGTGCTTTAGCGCATCGCCGGAGCGGTCGACGCCGGGACCTTTGCCGTACCAGAGGCCGAACACGCCATCGACCTCGCGCGTTGGATGGGTCTCGACCTGCTGCGAGCCCAACAGCGCGGTTGCCGCCAGGTCTTCATTGACGGCGGGAAGAAATTCGATGCGGCGCGCTTTGATGAATTTTTCGGCGCGCCAAAGTTCGAGATCGACGCCGCCCAGCGGCGAGCCGCGATAGCCGGAGACAAAACCGGCGCTGTTGATGCCGTCGGCGATGTCGCGGTCGCGCTGATCCAGGAGAATGCGCACCAGCGCCTGCGTGCCGGTGAGGAAGACCCGTCCGCGCTGCCGCGTGTAGCGGTCGGTCAGCGCATACGGGTCGAGGCTTGACTGTGCTCGATCTGAGATCTGTGACATGGGCCGTCCTCCGCGTCAGGATGCCGATGGAAGTATTGCCGGTCAATATTGCTCACTCGACAGCAAAGCCGGAAATGCTCTTCAGGATGTAGATCGAAGACCAGCGGGAACCATTGCCGCGGCGATCTATTGGACTGAGGCGGCATCGTGCGCTCAATCGCTGTTAGCAGACGTTAGGTTTGACGCCGCCTGCACGACCCGATGCGGGTCGCCCGGCAACAACGACTGGATTTTCTTCACAAGCAGCTGCTCGAATGTCGATCGGGCCGCGGGCTGAAAGACAGGCTATGCCCAAGATCCTGATTGTTGAAGACGACCTCATGCTGGCGGATTTCGCCGAAGAGATCCTGATCGAACACGGCTACGAGGTGAGCGGCATCGCACGCACCGTCGCCGAAGCGGTGGCGCTGGCACGACAATCCAGGCCTGACCTTGTGATGCTGGATCTGCGGCTGGCCGAAGGTGGGCTCGGAACCGAGGTCGCGGCTCGGCTGCTGACCCTTGGCAAGCCCGGCATCCTCTATGTCACCGGCAATATGTCGCAGGTCGCCCTTACCAACGGCGACGCCTGTCTGGCCAAGCCCTACCGCCCCGTCGATCTCGTTCGCGGTCTGGAAATCGTCGCCGGGATTGTCGCCACCGGCACAGCGCAGCCACCATTTCCCCACGGGTTCCAGCTGCTGGACCGCGCCGCCGACGCCCCGGCGGTTCTGCAATGAATGAAAACGCCACACACGTCCGCAAGCTGCTCCGCCAGCAGGCCGCGGTCGCCCACTTTGGCAGCTTTGCGCTGCGCGAGAGCGATGTGCCGAAGGTTCTGACGGAAGCGGCGCGGGTCTGTGCCGAATGCCTCAGCGTGCCGTTTTCCAAGGTGTGCCGCTACCGCACCGCGGAGAACGATCTTCTCATCGAAGCCGGACATGGCTGGCACGCCGGCGTCATCGGCAATGTCGTGTCGCGTGCCGACGAAACCTCGCCACAGGGGCGGGCGTTCATCACCGGGCAGCCGTCGATCTGCAATGATTTGCGCAAGGACAATGATTTCAAGCTGCCGGCGTTCTATGCCGAGCACGGCATCGTCTCGACCATCGACGTCGTCATCAATGGCAGCGACGACCGGCCCTATGGCGTGCTGGAGATCGACAACGACCGCCAGCATGACTATGACCAGCACGATGTCGATTTCCTCACCGGCTTTGCCAATGTTCTGGCCGAGGCTGTGGCGACGTCGGCGCGCACCGGCGTGCTGCAGGACACGATCGAACGGATGAAAGTCCTGGTCGCGGAGAAGGACCGGCTGCTGGAACAGAAGAAGGTGCTCGCCGAGGAGCTGCAGCACCGGGTGCGCAATAATCTGCAGCTGGTCTACGGGATGCTGAGCAAACAACTGGACGACACGCCGGACCGGGCCGGGCAACGCGGCATCAGGGCCATTTCGCGCCGGGTCTCGACGCTGGCACAGGTCTACGACCATCTGCTCGGAACCGAGATGACGCGAACCACGGATTTCGGTTCTTACGTGAAATCGCTGTGCCTCAACCTCGCGGATATTCAGGCGGCGCCGGACGGCGGCGTCAAGCTCACTTGCGACAGCGACGCGATCGTCCTCGATCTCGATGTGGTGACGGCGCTGGGCATCGTGGTGGCGGAGGTGGTTACCAACAGCTATGACCATGCCTTCCCCGGCGGCAAGAGCGGTTCGATCACCGTGTCGGTGCGCCGCTCCGACGGCGACGCCGCGACCATGACCATCAGCGACGATGGCACCGGCTTTCGGGCCAGGGCCGAAAACAAGCGGCATGGACTAGGACTGGTGCGGCGGCTGGTCGAACAGTTTCGCGGCAGCGCGATCGTCGCCTCCGATCACGGCACGGTCTGGACCATCAAGATTCCCGTCCCGAAGGTCGCCCTCGCGTCTTGAGCTTCTCCCCTCCCCCCGCGAAGCGGTGGGGAGGGGTCGGGGGCGGGGGGTCTATCGGCAGAACCGCTGCATCGGTGAACGCCACGCCACCCCCCACCCCCGACCCCTCTCCACCATCCGGCTTCGCTACGCTTCGCCGGACGGGGGGCGGGGAGTCCAGAAACAGGGGTCGGGCTCACTCGTCATCTCTCAGCTCGGGCTTGTCATGCAGGACCGCGTCCAGCAACGTACTGTTGACCTCGATGTGACCGTTGTAGCTGATCAGGCCGAGCTTGCGGAACTTGTTCATGAAGTGGCTGACGCGCGATCTTGTGGTGCCGATCATATCGGCCAGTGTTTCCTGGCTGATATTCGGGACGATGGCCTGCGGCGTACCTTCCTTGCCAAAATGCGAAAGCAGCAGCAGCATGCGGGCAAGCCGCCGCTCGCTCGAATTGAACAGCTGGTCGATCAGGTCTTCTTCGATCCGGCTGTTCCGGGTCAATAGATACGCCACGAACAATTCGGAGAACGCGGGCTGCTCGCGAAGCGCGGCCTGCATCGCCTTTTTTGTGATGGACGTGATGACGCAGCGTTCCATGGCGGTGGTGGTCGAGATGCGCAAGGGATGACCGTTCAGGCAACCCTCGCCGAAAAACTGCCCGGGGCCCAAAATTCCGACCACGGCCTCCTTGGCCTGCTGGGACAGCACCGTGAGCTTGATCTTGCCTTTTTGAATGTAGAACACCCTGTCTGCGACGTCGCCTTGCGCGAACACTTTGTCATTCTTTTCAAGTTCGAGGATGGTCTTGCCGGCGCCCACCTTGGCGAGAAAATCGTGGGCGTCGAATGCGGCCTTGGCCGGCTTTTCCATCCAAACCTCGTCTCTCTGGCGCAGGCCGAATTGATGTCGGGCGGGAGCAAAAATTCTCAGGCAGCGAAATGTGCCCGGGGCGACGCGGCGAGTTCGACAGTACGCGCAGCCGACCGCGGGGCGCTGATCAATAACGCTCAGTTCCTGAAATTGGGCTGGCGTTTGCGTAATCCTACGCAGACGATCTTTATCGCCCCGTTCACGTAACGTCGATCTGATCGCCATCAAGCGCCGAAACCCCGATGGTGCATTAACCAGATCCGTATTTCCTGACCTGACGTTGCGTTGACGGTACGATCCTTCCTCGAGAGAGGGACGGCCGGACGCCTACAGTGGAGTTGCGCGTCATGGATACATTCGAATCAACCGGGGTCGCCAACAAGATTCTCATTGCCGACGACGATCCCTGTGTTCTCAGGGCCGTCGCCGATCGATGTACCCGGATGGGCTTCGATGTCGAAACTGCGGCCACCGGACTCCAGGTCCTGATCAAGGCCGGTCAGCACAGGCCCGACATTCTCGTCATTGACGTCCACATGCCCGAGGTGGATGGCCTGTCGGTCTTGACGTATTTGTCGGATGCCGCGAAGAGGTCGCTCCATGTGATGGTGGTTACGGGAAATCCCGGTCAGGAAATTGCGGCGGCGTGCCATGGACTGGACGCGGTCTGCATCCCGAAGGGACCGGCGTTCTGGAACGAATTCGAGGCGCGCCTGATCGAAATTTGTCCCCACAAGGCAGTTGCAATAAGGCAATCGGCGATGCCGCCGGCAGAACACCAGGTGAAGAAACTGCCGCGGGTGCTGCTGGTGGACGACGATGCGAGCATCAAGAAGATGTTCTTCAACAGATTTGAGAAATTAGGGGTGGAGCTGCTTTATGCGGCCGATGCCACGCGGGGATTCTGGAAGGCGCGTCGCGATCAGCCGACGGTCATCGTCGCCGATTTCTGCATGCCGAACGGCGACGCAGAATATCTCCTGACCAAATTGCGGCATACGCCGGAGACCAAGAACATTCCGGTGATCGTTCAGTCCGGGCGTCGTCTCAGCGCGGTAGTCAGACAGAGGCTGGGGCAGCCGATCTGCGGCCAGCCGGGCGCGGCGCGGATCCTGCGCAAATCCTTCGACGGCCGGGAATTATTCGAAGCGCTGCAGAGGTTTTGTGGCTTTGCAAGCAACCTCGAGGGCGAATCACTCTACCAATAGGGACAGACGTCAAAGCTCCCCTCCCCACCGCTTCGCGGGGGGAGGGGAGAACCATCGCTGGCCTAAGTATCCTTCTGTATCCGCGGACCCCGGTAATCCCGTTCGCCGAGGCTTTTGACGCAGACTGCGCGAACAGTGTGAGCGAGATTATACACGCCATATCCACGCTGCCATGCAGACCGATCGAAGGCTTGAGGCTCAGACATTAAGCAGAGGCACTGATTCGGGTCGCATCACGCCCTGATCCATAGAACCCGACTTAAGCGTCCTCGGCCATCCATGGGGGCTTCGCTATGTCTCGCACCGATTTTGCGGATCGATGGCTGCTGCCAGCAGCATTGACATGAACGGACCTCGCCGCCTGTTCGCGGCGCCGGGTTCAAGCACGGTTGTCGGGCCGCCGGAAATCCGCGTCGCCGGGTTGGGGCTGAGCTTCCCGATTCCGTCGCAGCGGCTCATCCTCGCCATCGGTTTCGCGGTGCTCGCGGCGATCAGCGCAGCCTCGATCGCGCTTGACGTCAAGTCCCGATCCGAAGCGGCCTGGGTCCACCATACGCTGGATGTAACCAGCAAATTGACCGACCTGCGGCTGTTGTTTCGGCGCGCGGAGAGCGCGGCACGCGGCTATCTCCTCACCGGCGATCCCACCTTCGTATCCGAATATGACCAGTCCCTTGACGGAGTCGGGCCCGGATACGAATGGCTTAAACGGCTGGTCAAGGACAACCCTGCCCAGGAGCAATTGCTCGCAACCGGCGAACGGCTTGTTGAACGAAGATTTGCTGCGGCCAGCGACATGATGCGCTTGCATGCCGAAGGGGACAGTGCAGGGATTGCAGCGCTTAGCGTCAGGGCGGAAGGTCGCGCGCTGATGGAATCCATCAGCGCCAACTTCGATCAACTCGCCGGCGAGGAGCAGAGACTGCTCGCGAGTCGATCCGCAGCATCGCAGCGGACAGGGAGCCTGCTGCTCGCTGTCGATCTGTGCTGCACCGGCTTGATCCTGATCCTCGTGGCGTTGCTGATCCGGGAGGGCCGGCGTTCGCGCCGGAAGCTGACCCATGCATTGAGCGCCGCCGGGATCGCGAACGAGTCACTCG
>NZ_JBEKXH010000265.1:0-9159 GCF_049512235.1 Bradyrhizobium sp. | reverse complement strand
ATGGACTCGGTGCGGCTGCGTCTTGAGCGCGAGCAGGAGATGAGCTTCATCGAGTTCAATTACATGGTCTGCCAGGCCTATGACTTTGTCGAATTGTCGCGGCGCGTCGGTTGCCGGTTGCAGATGGGCGGATCGGACCAGTGGGGCAACATCGTCAATGGCGTCGATCTTGGCCGCCGCATGGCAACGCCGCCATTGTTCGCATTGACGACGCCGCTGCTGACGACGGCATCAGGCGAAAAGATGGGCAAGACGGCCAAAGGCGCGGTCTGGCTGAACGCGGACGAATTCAGTCCCTACGATTTCTGGCAATACTGGCGAAATGTCGAAGACGCCGACGTCGTCAAATTCCTTAAGCTGTTCACGATCCTGCCGATCAGCGAGATAGCGCGGCTCGCGGCATTGCAAGGTGCCGAGATCAACGAAGCCAAGAAGGTGCTGGCGACGGAGGCGACCGCTCTGCTGCACGGCCGCGACGCCGCCAACGCGGCATCCGAAACCGCGCGGCAAACGTTTGAGGAAGGCACGATCGCGGACACCCTTCCGTCCGTCGAAATCCCCCGCAGCGAACTTGAGGCCGGCACCGGCGTGCTGGCGGCGTTTGTCAGGGCTGGCCTGGTCGCCTCGAATGGCGAAGCGCGACGCCAGATCAAGGGCGGCGGCCTGCGCGTCAACGATGCCGCCGTGACCGACGAGAAGTTGATGCTGACGATGAAGGACCTCACCCCCGAAGGGGTGATAAAACTGTCGCTCGGCAAGAAGCGCCACGTCCTGCTCATGCCTGCATAGGCGCATTTCGCTTTAGACCCTTGCTCCCGGCGACGGAAACGCGCTCCTTGAGCGCGCGGTTTGCGCGAGCTGCTTCCGGTCTTGCGCCGGACCGCGCTCAAAAAGAGCAGCTCATGGATCAAAAGGCACCGCGGGAGGACACGCTGGCCCGGCCGCGGAAGCCGGCGCGCATGGCGCTCGGCGTGCTGGCGCTGTGTTTTGCCCTCTCGGTGCTCGGCCGCGGTCTCGGCGAAAGCTTTACGGTATTTCTGAAGCCGATCTCGGAGAGTTTCGGCTGGGACCGCGCCGAGGTGGTCTCGGTCTACTCGCTGGCCGCGCTGGCCGGCGGACTGGCGGCGCCCTTGATCGGCCGGCTGTTCGACCGCTCCGGCCCCCGCAGCGTCTATTCGTCGGGACTGCTGCTGCTCGGGGGCGCCTTCCTGGTTGCCGCCCACGCGCAGCAGCTCTGGGAGTTCCAGCTCAGCCTCGGCCTTTGCGTGGGTATCGGCATTGCCTTTATCGGCAATGTGCCGAATTCGATTATGCTCGGCCGCTGGTTTGGCCCGCGATTGCCAACGGCGATGGCAGTCGTCTATTCCGCGACCGGCGCCGGCGTCCTGATCCTGCTGCCGGCGTCCCAGCTCCTGATCGATCGGGTCGGCTGGCGCGGCGCCTATCAGACTTTTGGCGCCGCCGCGCTGGTGCTGCTGCTGCCGCTGTTGTTGCTGCCATGGCGGCTGTTCTCCAGCGGTTCGCCGCATGTCACAACAAGCGCCGCCGCCGACTTCGGCGATCAAGGCTGGACCTTGCTGCGTGCGATGCGCCACCACGCCTTCTGGGCCTTGTTCTCGACGTTCTTCTTCACCGCGATCGGCATGTACGCGATAGCGCCGCAGGTCGTTGCCTATCTGATCGACGCCGGCTTCCCGCCCTTGCAGGCGGCGACCGCCTGGGGTTTCTCAGGCGTGGTGCTGCTGTTCGGCATGCTCGGCATCTCCTGGCTTGACGGCCGGATCGGCCGCAGGCCGTCGGTGCTGTTCAGCTATGCGCTCTCGATCGCAGGTATTTTCCAGCTCTGGCTTCTGCAATGGTATGCGAATTTCTGGATCCTGACCGGATTCGTCGTTTGTTTTGGCAGCATGATCGGTTCACGCGGCCCATTATTGACGGCAACCGCGATGAAGATCTTTCACGGCAAACGGGTCGGCACCATCTATGGCACCATCTCGATCGGCAGCGGTCTCGGATCGGCGTTCGGTTCCTGGAGTGGAGGCCTGATCCACGATCTCAGCCACAGCTATAATCCGCTGATCGCGTTTGCGCTGGTCAGCGTAGTCCTGGGAATGATCCCGTTCCTGGTCGTGCCCGCACTGCGACGCTGACCGTCGATCATGATCCGATTGCAAACCTCGGGGCGCGCGATCAGTTATTGGGCGGAAATTCCACCGGATTGTTTTGCTTGCCGGTGTTGAAGTCCCAGATTTTCCTGGAGACCCCGGGAAATATGGCCGAAATCGGATTGACCCGTAGCGTCGGCTTGTCCGGGGTACCGACAACTTCGTAGGTTACACCGATCAGCCCTTCGTTGGCGCCGGCGCCCAGGAACAGCCCGACAATCGGGATTTGGCCGAACATGTTGTTCAGTCCGTACATCGGAACGAAGGTGCCACTCATGCGCACTTGATTGCCGGGATAATCGATGCTGCCCTCGATGGTGCCGCCGATCATCGCGCCCTTCAGCACCCCGTCACGAATCGCAAGCTGTCCGTTTTGCCGGGTGAATTCGGCGCGCAACCGCGAGAAGGAAACGCCGTTTTGCAGGCCGGCCGGGCCGCCGGCTGCCAGTCGATCGAGCGCAGCCTCCCCCTTGACCGAGAAATCGCGGACGCTGATCAGCCCATCTTTGGCGCCGGGATCCACGGTCGGAGGATCCATGGCCAACTGAAGCTCGCCTCCGACCACCTTGGAATAAGTATCGGTGAAGCGGAAGAATGCGCCGGCGTCGGCGGTCTCGAGATAGATGACGTCGCGCCCCTGCGAGCGACCGCGTAAATCCCCGAGCAGCGGCGTATCCCATCCGAGCTTGCCGCTCAGTGCGAAGTTTCTGATTACACCATTGCGCCGCGACACCTTGCAATCGACGCTGCGCAGCGCTTCGCCGTAAAAGCCGGCCACCGCGCCGAGCTTCAGGTCCACGTCAAAATCGACGCTGCTGGTCTTGGTCTTGGCGTCGGCCTCCTTGCCCGAACCCTCCTTGGCGGACTTGATAAAGCCGCGGCCGTCGAACACGTCGCCGCGCATCGTCACCTTCAGAACGCCATCCGGGCCGCGTTCGGCACGCAGCGTGGTCTTGTCGCCATCGGAGGGCGAATAGACCGGGAAGTTGGCATTGAGCAGATCGTGGTTCTGATCGACCTCCAGCGAACCCTTGATCGATACGCCACCGCCATCGATCACAATGTCTTCAAAGCGGATCGATTGCGGCTTCTGCACCACGTTGAAGACGGCACGGCTCGTCTTGCCCGGCAACTTAACCCAGCCGGGCAGGATATTGTCGAGCTTCAAGGCGGTGAGGTCGGCTTCAATGCCGACGCGGCTGTCCGCTCCGCCGATCTTGCCGGTCAGCTTGATCGCAAGCGTGCCGCTGACGGCGGGGCCCAGATCCAGTCCGAGTCGTGCACGGCTTGAGTCATCGAGAATCGCCAGCAGCTTGACATCGGCATCGCCTTCGCTCGGTTTGCGATAGTCCAGCGAGGCCGGCTGCCCGTTGATCCGGACGTCGCCCTTGACCTGATACCCGGCGTTGTTGGCGACGACTTTCAGCTTGTCGGCTTCGAGCTTTTGGTTCATCACCAGCCGATCAGCGGCAAATCCGATGAGATCGGCGTTGACGGTATAGGTCGTATCGGCCTTGGTCAGTGAGCCCTTGACCGGCATGCCGAGCGTGATCACGGCGGAAACCGTGCCCTTGCTCGAATTGGGATCGATCAAGGCGCCCGAAAGGTCGCTCAGGCGATCGGAAGCGAGGATTTCAGCCGCTGCCGGTACCGGACCATCGATCCGGAATTTGACCCGGGCCGGCGACGGCTTGGGCGCCATATCGGGAACCTCGAATACAAAATCCGAAATGTTCAGTTTGCGCCCCGCAGGCGTATCGGACACGCCCTGTCCGATCGTCACGGTGGCGGTGCGGCCTGTCACATGCGCTTTCAAATCCGCGTCGCGCACCGACGGCATTTCGTCAACAGGGTGCAATGTCACGCCGCTGGCGACGATATTGACGTTAAGACCATCATCGGGGATCGGCGGTCCCCGGCGCGAAAGGTTATGAACCGGGGAGTTGACGCCAATCTCGATGCGCTGAAGCGAGCCGCGTTCGACCCGCTCGATCACCCACTCGCGGACCTCCGGAACGATCAGTGTCGGCCACATCCGTTTGAGCGCCGAGGCCGACATCGGCGTTCCCGCGAAACCGAGCATCAGGCGCGGTTCCCCCGAATAGTCGAGACTGCCGCTTCCCGCGACCCCGATCTCACCGTTGCTGATGTCGGCCTGGGTAAGCAGTACGCGCCGCTTGTCGGTGTCGAAGCGCAGGCCGATGGCGATGCGGTTGAGAATCAGCGGTGGTTCGTCGGCGGCTATGCCGGCCAGCACGATGGTGCCGCCGCTGAAGCCCACTTGCCAATCGGCAATGCTGTCGTTGGGCGGCTCAACATGGCCCAGCAACGTAATCCGGTTGGAACCGGAAATGATCTTGATAGGCGCCACCAGCACCCGCCGCGCGGCATCCCATTCGACGTCCATTTCCGCCGAATCGATCGCCATGGGATAGTCGGGCGTATCGCTGTCGATCATGTTTCCTGCGCCAACGGCGATCTTGCCGCGGAAATAGGTCGGCAGGCCGTCGCGGCCCAGTTCGCCCCTGAGTTCGCCGGTGAGCGGCAGATCCGCGCTGTAGGTCAGGTCCTTGAGCCGCAGCGCCAGCAAAATATTTGCTGTCGAGACCTTGTCGGCGCGAACGGCGACCGATCGCACGCCATTCGCGGGAGCCCCGACCTCAACGCGAAGCGACCAGGCCTGGCCGCCCTCTTCGCCCACGCTCAGCGCCACCCCTCCGCCGCTCGGTCGGCGAAGACTTAAGGAGATGTTTTCAAATTTCCATTTGTTGCCGCGCTGCTGATCGTCGACGATCAGGTTCCCGTTCTTCAATCCGATTTCATTGAGGTTCTGTCCGTCAAGGCCGGTCAGGCTCAGGCTGTCCAGCCAATCCAGGCCAGCCAGCAGTCCGCTTGTGGCGTCGCGGTTGTCGGCGGTTCTGGCCGCCGTGCCGGATGGCGCGCCTGGGGGCGAAGAGGCAACCGGACTGACGGGCGTCGACGCCCCGGATTGGCCCGAAGGCGACGGCGTTCCGGCGGCCTGCCTGATCGAGGCGACGCCCGTGGCAAGCGGTCGCGCGTTGTCGCCGGTGGAAACGGTGACGTAGCCATCCGGCGTGATTCGCACCGAGAGTTCCGCATCCACCAGATTTAGGCTCTCGGCGCGGAGTTGCCCCATCAGCAGCGCGGTGCCCGACAGTTTCACCTCGGCTTTGGGAGCGCTCGCCACGATCGCATGGTCCCGATCCCTGACAATAATATCGCGGAGGCGCACAGCGATCCGGATTCTGCCGGCGCGCTCGATTTGCGTGCCGCCCACCTCGACGGTGTTGCCGTGCCCGATATTCTGTTCAATCGCCGCGGCCAGCCATGGCGTGGCCATCTCGAGATTGATCGGACCGGCGCCAAGCCGCCACCACAGTCCGGCGAAGCAGAGGGCGAAGATCAGCATCAAAGCCGCGATGGCGGCGGCAAGCCGCATGACCCAGCGTTCGCCGACGATCCAATGGCGCAGCGCCGCAATATGATCGACCAGCCGATGAACACCGGAACTCGACCTGGACAATAGCCGCCGCGCGCGATGCCCGGCCGCCTCATCATGGTGATCCCAACTGGCATCATCCCACTGCGAGGGCTCGTCGTCAGCACGCGGATCTGACCCCTGGGGCGACGTATTGCTGGCCATTGCCTCTCGGTGCTGGCGCTGGTTGTCAGATTGGTCGCCGCCAAGGCTGCGCCCGTCGACAAGTATCGGGCGGTCCTGTGCCGGCATCGCTGCCAATCCTCGATTTATACTGTCACTCGTCATCGGCCCCAAGGAGCATTCAACGAGCGGACGGGTGGTGTCTCGAATTTCTTGTAAGCATACTCCGCAGCCATCAGACTTGCCCAGCACGCGACTCGAACACAGCCGGCCGGACAAGACCCGCCTATACCAATGATTGATCTGCCGAAAGCGACGAAAGGAAGGCGTATGTCCAAGAGAACGCGCAAGGAATCTCCCAAGACCCGCTCCGGGGCGGCGCCCCGCGCGGAATCGTCGAAATCGGTGCAAACGCCGCTTTCGAAAGCCCACCCGGCGAGCGCCGGCAAGGCAAAAAAGCGCACTGCAAAAGCAACGCCTGTGGCCGCGAATTCGGCTGCGAGGAAGCCGTCGAGCGGGAAAACCAAAGTTCCGGCCCAGCCGGCTTTGATCGAGGGCTTGAGGGCCCCTGCTTTCCGATTGCCGCGCGATGGCGGCGGCACCATTTCCCTCGCCGACTTTGCTGGCGAAAACCTGGTGCTGTTTTTTTATCCGCGCGCGGACACCCCGGGTTGCACCCGGGAGGCGATCGACTTCACACGGCTTTCGAGTGCATTCGCGGAAAACCAGTGCGCTGTGCTCGGCGTCTCCGCCGATCCGCCAAAGGCGCAAGAAGCCTTCCGGGACAAGCATCAACTGGTTACCCCTCTGATTTCGGATGAACCGCACGAGATGCTCAGGGCTTACGGCGTCTGGGGCGAGAAATCCATGTATGGCAAGACCTTCCAGGGCATTCTTCGCACCACGGTTCTGATCGGTCGGGACGGCCTGGTGATCCGGATCTGGCGCAATGTCAGGGTCGATGGCCACGCCGACGTGGTGCTTGCCGCGGTACGAGCCCTTGCACTTTGAGCGGGTCCGTTTGCTAAAAATTAACTATGAGAAGGCCAAATAGCCCCGCAAAAAGTGGCCGTACGGAACTTATGTCCGACCGGCGCGGGAGTGCTGATGTCGTACCATTCCGGTCATTATTCTGAGTATCCGCAACACCATCCGCACGACCATGGCAGGGCCGCCCCGGTTCGCCGCCAGTCGGCCCGTCAGGCCTTGGCGGTCGCCCTGCCAAGCCTGCAAGAGGGCTATACCCTCGCTCACGCCGGCAGGCAGGTCCGACTCGGACCGGTCGCGTTCTGGATCGTGGTCGGCACCATGACACTCCTGGGTATCTGGACGGCCGCCACCGCGACCTATTTCGCCTTCCGCGACGACGTGCTCAAGCGCCTGATCGCTCATCAGGCCGAGATGCAATATGCTTATGAGGACAGGATCGCCGAGCTCCGCGCCAAGGTCGATCGCACCACTAGCCGCCAATTGCTCGATCAGGAACAGTTCGACCAGAAGCTCGACCAGATCATGCGTCGGCAGACCACGCTGGAATCGCACGCCGCCGCGCTGGGCGGCCTGCCGGACGGGCAGGTCACCGGGACGATCAGGCCGCCGTCGCGAGGTGCCGCGGCGAACGACGCGCTCTCTCCCGGCGCGCCGAAACCGTCGCCGATCAGCGACACCGTGATTTTCGTAGCGCCGCCGGATCGTGAAGCACGGCTGGAATCGCGCGCGTCGGTTGTCTCCCAGGTGCAACCGAACCAGTTCGCGAAGGTCGGGGGCGTCGATAATGTCCTTGTCGGTCTGCAGACCTCGTTGGACAAGATCGAGAACCGCCAGATCGCGGCGCTCAGTGCAGCCGAAGAGGGCATGGAATCGCGTGTGCGCCGCATGCGCGGCGTCTTTACCGATCTCGGCCTCGACATGGCGCAACTGGAAGCCGCGACGCCGCGAGTGGGCATGGGCGGCCCCTTCATTCCAGTCAAACTTCCCGCCGAAGCCGGTGCTTTCGAGCGTCAGCTTTACCGGATCAGCATCACCCGGGCCCAGATGGAGCGTCTGAACCGCACCCTTGCGCTGGTGCCCTATCGCAAGCCGGTGGTCGGCGAAGTGGAATTCACCTCAGGTTTCGGGGTCCGCATTGATCCGTTCCTCGGCCGTCCGGCCATGCATACCGGTCTGGATTTCCGTGCCGCAAGCGGCGACCCGGTGCGCGCGACCGCGAACGGCAAGGTGGTGTCGTCGGGATGGGCCGGCGGCTATGGCCGCATGGTGGAAATCGACCACGGCAACGGCCTGTCGACGCGCTACGGCCATCTGTCCGAGATCAGCGTCAAGGTTGGCGATCAGATCAGGATAGGGCAGGTGATCGGCGCGGTAGGTTCAACCGGCCGATCCACCGGCCCGCATTTGCACTATGAAACCCGGATAGACGGCGAAGCGGTCGATCCGCAGAAATTCTTGCGCGCCGGCGTGCGGCTGAGCGCAGGCTGAAACTGGTTCAACTCTCCAGCACCGCGTTTTGCGAAGTTCGAATCCCTCCTTGCCCGCCAGTTCGTGTCTGTCCGGCTGGACAAGCCATTCCGTAGCGAAGGCTGCCACGCCAAAGCCCATCGGGCGAAGGACACGAGCTACCGCTCGGCAAGCCACGCTTCCCAGCCGCAAGGCCGACGCGGTTCTCGCTCCCAACCAAAATATCGAAAACAACCCCATGCAAAGTAACAGGGGGCGCCGGCATGGATGCTTTACCCGCGAAAACATTTTGACTCGGCACCATTCCATCTTCCGGCAACTTGGCAATTTTCGGAACCGGTTGATTCCACGCCATGGCTTCCTTCGCGTTGCCGGCGGCGAAAACCTGCCAGGTTCGAGTTCGGTGCCCGGTCGAGAGAGGAGCGGTTCGCTCATCTTGAGCCATGACCGCTTGGCGAGCCCTTGCAGGGCCAGTGGCAGTCGGTCAAGGCCGCAGCCGCGAAGCGGTGGCGCGTCCCGCGACAGCCTCGTCACACTGAGGGTTGAGCGACGGAACACGCTGTAGCAGCCGTGGCTACGACATCGCCACACCTTCTGCCGCGCGGCAGAAAGCGGCGTCTGGTCTTGCCTCAGGCGGAAGTCGGGGAGGATCGTCGGGCGGCGGAGGCGGGGCCAGCATGGAGACGGAAGCCGAGCGCCCGGATGACCTTCAGGACGGTGGCGAACTCCGGGTTCCCATCGCTGCTCAGCGCCTTGTAGAGCGCCTGTCGGGTCAAACCGGTTTCGTCGGCGAGTTGAGACATGCCGCGAGCGCGGGCCACCACGCCCAGAGCATCGGCGATCTCGCCGGCGTCGCCATCCGCGACGGCGCCCTCGAGATAGGCGAGCATCGCTTCGGGACGGTCCAGGTAGGCG
>NZ_JBEKXH010000264.1:0-10955 GCF_049512235.1 Bradyrhizobium sp. | reverse complement strand
GTCTGGTCCACCAGCGCATCGTAAAGGCTGGGTTCGCGCGCGGCGCGATTGCGGCCGAGGCCGGCGAGCTTGTTGGCTTCCATCAAACGCGGGTCGTCATATTTCCGCATGCCGCGCGGATCGGAATAGACGATGTGTTTCAGGTTCGGCGCACGGTCGGCCAGCGTCAGGAGCTTGTCGACCTGTTCTTCGTCCTCGGCGAACACCAGTTTGGCTTCGCCATAGCTCAGGAGATAGGCGGCTTCCTCGTCCAGCACGTCGCGATAGAGCCCGAGCGACATCGCGCCGATCGCATGGGTCGCGATCTCGGCCGAGACCCAGTCCGGCCGGTTGTCGCCGATAATGCCGATCACGTCGCCGCGGCCGAGACCGAGTTCGACCATGCCGAGCGCGAAGTCATGCACGCGGGTCTGATAGTCGTTCCAGGTGAAAACCCGCCACAGCCCAAAATCCTTTTCACGCAGCGCGATCTCCTGGCCATGCTCTTTGGCGTTAAGCCGCAGCAGTTTCGGATAGGTATCGGCCTGTGCGGCGCGCCCGGCATAATCCATCATGCCGCGGACTCCGCAGGCGTCGTTACCTGTGCCGGGACATCGTCGGGATCGACCAGGACTTCGTCCTCCTCGCCGAGATAGGCGCGCTTGACATGGGGATCGGCCAGCACGGCGGCGGGATCGCCCTCCGCGATCTTGCGGCCGAAATCCAGCACCATGACGCGGTGGGAAATATCCATCACCACGCCCATGTCGTGCTCGATCATCATCACGGTCATGCCGAACTCTTCGTTGAGATCGATAATGTAGCGCGCCATGTCCTCCTTTTCCTCGAAATTCATCCCGGCCATCGGTTCGTCGAGCAGGATCAGGCGCGGCTCCAGCGCCATGGCGCGCGCGAGTTCGACCCGTTTGCGCAGGCCGTAGGGCAGGGTGCCGGCGGTCGACTTGCGCACCGGCTGCAGATCGAGGAAATCGATGATCTCCTCGACCTTGCGGCGATGCTCGAGTTCCTCGTGCCGCGCGCCGGTCAACCAGTACAGCGATCCGGTGATGAAATTGTTCTTCAGCAGATGGTGCCGTCCGACCATGATGTTGTCGAGCACGCTCATATGCGCGAACAGTGCGAGGTTCTGGAAGGTGCGGCCGATGCCCAGCCGGGGACGGGCGTTCGGATTGAGCGCGGTAATATCGCGGCCGCGATAAAACAGGCGGCCTTCGGTCGGCCGGTAGCGGCCGGAGATGCAGTTGATGATCGAGGTTTTGCCGGCGCCGTTGGGGCCGATGATCGAAAACAGTTCGCCGTCGTTGACGCCAAAGCTGACATCGGTGAGCGCACGGACGCCTCCAAAGCGCAGTGACACCCCGCGCACCTCCAAAGCGTGTTCCACCCATTCCCTCCGCTGGCGCAACTTCCGCTTGCTTAAAACGGAAACTACGCATCTCGCCAATGGCGCTTCGCACGCTCTGGATTGGCCCGCCGTCCCGCTCGGCGAGCGAACCTAACCCGGCCGGCCCCGTCAACCTATTCGACTATCGGGGGCAGGTCCCCCAACGCGTGGCCCTCGGTAAAATGAAATTTGGCATATTCTGTGCCGAGGCATCGCGCAAGCGGTCAAACTTCCAGCCATTCCTTGCGCACGGCCTCGTTGTCCCTCAGTTCGGCAGGCGTGCCCTCGAATACGATGCGGCCGTGGCCCATCACATAGACGCGATGGGATATCCGCATCGCGATCGAAAGCTTCTGCTCCACCAGCAGGATGGCGACGCCGCGCCGGGCGATTTCGGCGATCAGGTCGCCGACCTGCTGCACGATGAGGGGAGCGAGCCCCTCGGTGGGTTCGTCGATCATGATGAGTTCCGGGTCACCCATCAGCGTGCGGCAAATCGTCAGCATCTGCTTCTCGCCGCCCGATAGCACGCCGGCCGACGTATCTGCCCGGGTGGCGAGGTTGGGAAACATCTTAAGCATGTCATCGAGCCGCCATTGGCCGGCGTGCCTGGTATCCTTGATGCCGAGCATCAGGTTTTGCCGCACGGTCAGGCCTGGGAAGATATCGCGATGCTCCGGAACATAGCCCAGCCCGAGATGCGCGATCCGATAGCTCGGCAATCCGGCAATGTCGCGGCCCTTGAACCGGATCGAGCCCTGCGGCGGCACCTCGCCCATGATCGCCTTGACCGTCGTGGAGCGACCGACGCCGTTGCGGCCGAGCAGGCTCACGACCTCGCCGGCGTCGATATGCATATCGACGCCCTGCAGGATGTGGCTCTTGCCGTAATAGGCGTGCAGATCCACCACTTCCAGCATCACGCCGCCTCCTCGCCGAGGTAGGCTTCCCGGACCTTGGCATTGCCGCGAATTTCTTCCGGCGTTCCCGAGGCGATGATCTGGCCGTACACCAGTACCGAAATCCGGTCGGCCAGTCCGAACACCACGCTCATGTCGTGTTCGACGATCAAGAGCGTGCGGCCTTCCGTCAGGCGCCGTATCAAGGCGACCGCGCGCCCGGTTTCGGCATGACTCATGCCCGCGGTCGGCTCGTCCAGCAGAATGACGTCGGCGCCACCGGCAACGGTAATGCCGATCTCCAGCGCGCGCTGCTCGGCGTAGGTCAAAAGGCCCGCGGGCACGTCGCGCCGTGCCGTGAGGCTGATGTCGGCGAGAATCCGTGCGGTGCGGTCGCGCACTTCCGGCAGATTGTCGATATTCTTCCAGAACGCGTAGCGTTGGCCGGTGGACCACAGCACGGCGCAGCGCAGGTTTTCCCACACGCTCATCCTGGCGAAGACGTTGGTGACCTGAAAGCTGCGCGACAGCCCGCGGCGGTTGATCTGATAGGGCGGCAGGCCGGAAATGACATCGCCCCGCAGCAGTACGCTGCCGGAGGTCGGGGCCATGTATCCGCTGATCAGATTGAAGGTGGTCGATTTGCCCGCGCCGTTCGGGCCGATCAGCGCGTGGCGCTCGCCCTGCGCGATGCTCAGATTGATATTGCGGATAATGGCGACGTTGCCGAAATTCTTTTCGATCCCGCGCAGTTCGATCGCCGCACTCATACGGCAATTCCTTTTTCCCGCGCGATGCTGGTGGCGCCATCCCAGGCGTGACCGATAATGGTCCAGGTCTTGCGCGCCACCAGGAAGCCGCCAATCAGCAGAACAGCCGCGATCGCCCAGATGTACGGGCTCGCCGCGTCGAAGCCGACGCCGAAGGCCTTGATGTGGGAATCATCGCCGGGGTTGACGGTGTAGTGCACGATCGTCTCGATCGACAGGATAAGGCCCGCGATCGTCGCCAGCGTCGGCAACAAGGCGATCAGGTAGCTCGGCAGCACGAGGCCCAGGGTGCCGGCCTTCAGCAGCGGACGATGCATCATCAACAGCCCGGTGATGCCGCCCGGCGCGAACATCACCACCGCGATGAAGATCAGCCCGAAGTAGAGCTGCCAAACCTGCGTCAGATCGCTGAGGCCAAGCGACAGGAACGTGACGAAGATGGCGCCGACGATCGGGCCGATGAAGAACCCGATGCCGCCGATATAGGTGGCGAACAGCACGGTGCCCGATTGCTCTGCGCCGAGATAGGCCGAGTTGGCGATCTCGAAATTGATCGCCGCCAGCGCGCCCGCGATCCCGGCGAAGAAGCCGGCGAAGCAGAACGCCAGATAACGCACGACATGGGGATTGTAGCCGACGAACTGCACGCGCTCGGGATTATCGCGCACCGCGTTGCACATGCGTCCCAGGGGCGTGCGCGTCAGCGCATACATGGCAATCACGGCGATCAGCGTCCAGGCCGCCACCAGATAATAGATCTGGATTTGGGGACCGAAACTCCAGTCGAACAGTTTGAGCAATTTGGTCCGGTTGGCGGAGACGCCGGCTTCGCCGCCGAAAAAGGTGCGCAGGATCAGTGCGGACGAGGCGATCAGCTCGCCGACGCCAAGCGAGATCATTGCGAACGCCGTTCCTGAGCGCTGGGTCGAAACCCAGCCGAGCAGGGCAGCGAAAAACAATCCGCTCAGTCCGCCGATCAGCGGAACGATGGGCAGCGGGATCGGCAGCTTGTGGGCGCCGATGATGTTCATGGAATGAATGGCCAGGAAGCCGCCGAGGCCGTAATACACCGCATGCCCGAACGATAGCATGCCGGTCTGGCCAAGCAGGATGTTGTAGGACAGCGAGAAGATGATGGAGATGCCCATCAGGCTGAACGTCGTCGTCGAGCCACCGGACGTGAATATCTTGGGCAGCAGCAGCAACACGATCGCGGCCACCAGCCACGATGCGTAGAATCTGAGCTTTTCGGCCGCGGCCGGAAGCGGCGGGGCGGCGCTGGCGGTGATCCCGCTCATGTGTCGCGCGTCCCGAGCAGGCCCATGGGGCGGAAGATCAGGATCAGCACCATGAGCAGATACGGCATGATAGGGGCGATCTGTGCGATGGTGACGCCCCAGATGTCAGCGAGCCAGGTCGAGGCATAGGCGGGGCTGAGCGGTCCGAAGGCGCCTGACAGCGAGCCGCTCATCGAGACCGCGAAGGTCTGCAACAGGCCGATCAGGAGCGAGGCGACGAAGGCTCCGGGCAGCGACCCCAACCCTCCGACCACGACCACCACGAACAGGATCGGGCCCAATAGTCCCGCCATGTTCGACTGCGTCACCAGCGCCGGACCGGCGATCACGCCGGCGACCGCGGCAAGCGCGGTTCCGACACCGAACACCAGCATGAAGATGCGCCCGACATTGTGGCCGAGATGGCCGACCATGTGCGGATGGGTGAGCGCTGCCTGAACGATCAGGCCGATCCGGGTCTTCTTCAGGACGAGCAGGAGCCCAAGAAAGATCGCGACCGAAATCAGCAGCATGAACATCTTGTAGGCGGGATAGCTGGTCGAGAAGATCGTGAAGGCCGGGAAATCCAGCAGCGCCGGGACGCGGAAATCCACCGGGCTCTTGCCCCAGATGATCTGCACCACTTCCTCGATCACGAACGCCAAACCGAAGGTGAACAGCAGTTCGGCGACATGACCGTTCCGGTGCACACGGCGCAGGCCATAGCGTTCGACGCCGGCGCCGATCGCACCGGCGAGCAGCGGCGCGATCAACAGCGCCGGCCAGAAGCCGAACCATTGGCTGATCTGGAATCCGAAGAACGCGCCGAGCATGTAGAAGCTCGCATGCGCGAAATTGAGCACGCCCAGCATGCTGAAGATGACGGTGAGACCGCTCGCCATCAGAAACAGCAGCATGCCGAACAGCACGCCGTTGAGTGTGGATATGACGATCAGTTCCAGCACGACCCACCGCCGGGATTGAGGGAGGCATCCGCCCCTGAGTTGTTCGGGACGGACCGGTTACGCGCGCGAACGGTCAGTTCGGCCGTTCCATCTTGCAGGTGGTCGGAAGTTCGGTCGCGGGCGTATCGATCTTGGCGACAAGCTTCCAGCCCCAGCCGGTCTTCTCCTCGTCGAACGGCTCCTTTTCGGTGCGCTCGCCAAGCGAGGAAATATAGATCGGCTGGAAGAACTGATGGTCGTCCTTGCGCATGTAGCCCTTGCCGCCGTCGAACACTTCGAACTCCATGCCTTCGAGCGCCAGCGCGACCTTGACCGGATCGAGCGACTTGGCCTTGTCGGCCGCAGCGGCCAGCATGCGCATCTCGTTGACGGCGCGGGGATAGAACAGGCTGAAGTCGTATTTGGCGCGGATCGCCTTCTCGAATTCCTGCGACGAGGGGTGGTCGAGATTGGCGATGCCTTCCGTGATCTGGAACACCTGATGATCGAGGTTGGCCTGCTTGATCGCCGTCGGGCCGCCGGTGCCGCCGGCGTAATAGGTGTACCAGTTCACCTTCAGGCCGGCATCCGCGGCAGCCTTCAAGAGCAGCGCGAAATCCTGGCCCCAGTTGCCGGTGATGACGCTATCGGCGCCCGACGCTTTGATCTTGGCGATGTAGGGCGAGAAATCGGTGACCTTCAACAGCGGATGCTTCTCGTCGCCGACGATCTTGATGTCCGGCCGCTTGGCGGCCAGCATGGCCCGGGCCGCGGTGCGAACGGATTCCCCGAACGAGTAATCCTGATTGATCAGGTAAACATTCTTGATCGCAGGCACCGTCTTCATGTAATTGGTGAGCGCCTCCATTTTGATGTCGGAGTTCGCATCCCAGCGAAAATGCCAGAAGCTGCACTTGGCATTGGTCAGGACCGGATCGACCGCCGCGTAGTTGAAATACAGCACTTCCTTGCCGGGATTGCGCTCGTTGTATTTGGTCACGAAGTCGACCAGCGCGCCGGCGACCGACGAACCGTTGCCCTGGGTGAGATAACGGACGCCGGCGTCGATGGCCTTCTGGGCCTGGATCAGGCTCTCCTGCGGATTGGTCTTGTTGTCGAGCGGAACGATCTCGACCTTCTTGCCCTGGATGCCGCCCTTCGCATTCACTTCGTCGGCGAGGAACTGGAACGTCTTCAGGCCGACCTCGCCGACGCTGGCGCCGCCACCCGACAGCGGATCGATATACCCGATCTTGAGCGTCTCCTGCGCCATCGCGGCGCCGCCCAACATGGGTAACACAAAGGCCGCAGCCAGCATCAGTTTGCGCATGTCATTCCTCCCTGGAATTTGCTTTTCTTAAGGTTTGTCCAAGGGTGCGGACGCTGCAACGGCTTAGATTTCAGAGATCCCTTGGCCCTTATGCGGGAAGATTGTGGTCCAAGGTTCTCAAACCCGCAAGCCCGCATCGATCCAGGCGGCGGAAGATTTGGCCGGCAGATTTGCTTGGGGGAACAGGGTCATGATAAGGGTCCGGGCTACCCGACCCTTGGCCCTCCTTGCCCCCCCCTTGGCCCTTGGGGCGAAGAGCTAAGGCCGGGTCCAGCGGCAATGGATGGTGGTTTGGCGGTGTTGATCTGTGTTCGAGCAGTCCCGGCGCATGGTTGGAGTTGACATGGTACCTAAGGCTTCGGCAGCTAAGGCTTCGGCAGTTCAGGATTCCGGGCGGCGCGTTGCGCTCATCACCGGCGTCACCGGGCAGGACGGCGCCTATCTCGCCGAATATCTGCTCGGGATCGGCTACACGGTGCATGGCGTCAAGCGGCGCTCGTCCTCGTTTAATACCGCCCGCGTCGATCACCTCTACCGCGATCCGCACGCCGGCAATGTGCCGTTCCTGCTGCATTATGGCGATATGACGGATTCCACCAACCTGATCCGCCTGATGCAGCAGATCCGGCCGACCGAGATCTACAACCTCGCCGCCCAGAGCCATGTCGGCGTCAGTTTCGAGAGCCCGGAATATACCGCCAATGCCGACGCGATCGGCGTTTTGCGGCTATTGGAAGCGATCCGCATTCTCGGCATGGAGAAGGAGACGCGGTTCTACCAGGCTTCCACGTCGGAACTGTATGGCCTGGTTCAGGAAGTCCCGCAGAAGGAAACCACGCCGTTCTACCCGCGCTCGCCCTATGGCGTCGCCAAGCTTTACGGCTACTGGATCACGGTGAACTACCGCGAGGCCTACGGCATGTTCGCCTCGAACGGCATCCTGTTCAATCATGAGAGCCCGATTCGCGGCGAGACCTTCGTGACGCGCAAGATTACCCGCAGCGTCGCCCGCATCGAAACCGGCCTCGAAGACACCCTCTATCTCGGAAACCTCGAGGCCAAGCGCGACTGGGGCCATGCCCGGGATTATGTCGAGGGCATGTACCGGATATTGCAGGCCGAGGAGCCCGATGATTTCGTGCTGGCGACCGGCGAGACCCGCTCGGTGCGCGAATTTGTCGAAATCGCATTTGCGGAGACCGGCCGCACGATCGAATGGCGGGGCAAGGGTGTCGAGGAAACCGGCATCGACAGAAAGTCCGGCAAGACCGTGGTTCGCATCGATCCGGTGTATTTCCGTCCCACCGAGGTCGATCTTCTGATCGGCGACGCCAGCAAGGCCCGCCAAAAGCTGGGATGGCGGCCGAAGACGAGTTTTGCCCAACTCGTCAAGGAAATGATCCACGGTGATCTGGCGATCGCGAGGCGGGAGGTCGCCAATGGCAAAGACCCCGTTTGAGCTTGGCGGCAAGAGCATCTACGTCGCCGGGCACGGCGGCATGGTCGGGGCCGCGCTGGTGCGCCGGCTGCAACGGGAAAATGTCGAGCTACTGACTTTGAGCCGCTCCGAAGTCGACTTGCGCGATCAATCCGCCGTCAACCGATGGTTCGCCGACAAGCGCCCGCGGGTGGTGTTCCTGGCTGCCGCCAAGGTCGGCGGCATCGTCGCCAACAACACGCTGCGCGGTGAATTCATCTACGACAATCTGATCATCGCAGCCAATGTGATCCATGCCGCTCATGTCAGCGGCACCGAGAAACTGATGTTCCTGGGCTCGTCCTGCATCTATCCGAAACTGGCGCCGCAGCCGCTGCGCGAGGATGCCATCCTGACCGGACCGCTGGAGCCCACCAACGAACCCTATGCGGTCGCAAAAATCGCCGGGATCAAGATGGTCGAAGCCTATCGCAGCCAGTACGCCTGCGATTTCATCAATGTGATGCCGACCAATCTGTACGGGCCGGGCGACAATTATCACCCCGAATACAGCCACGTCGTCGCCGCGCTGATCCGCCGGTTTCATGAGGCCAAAGCATCGGGCGCCGCCAACGTCGCGGTCTGGGGCACCGGCACGCCGCGGCGGGAATTCCTCTATGTCGACGACATGGCGGATGCCTGCATCCACCTGATGAAACATTATACCGGCGACGAACTGGTCAATATCGGCACCGGCGAAGACATCACGATCGCCGAATTCGCCCGCGTGGTGGCGGCCGCCGTCGGATACCGGGGCGGCATCAGCTTCGACCCCTCGCGTCCCGACGGCACGCCGCGCAAATGGCTCGACGTCAGCCGGCTGGCCAGACTGGGCTGGCGCGCCAGCACCTCGCTCGAGGAGGGAATCCGGCTGGCCTATCGGGCCTATCTGAGCGAGCAGCAACAGGCGGCCGAGTGATCGCTCGGAGGGCGCCCACGAGGGGCGCCCCTACGCTGTCGATATTCGTAGGGGCGACCCTTGTGGTCGCCCGCCCTAGCCCCTAGCCCAACTTTCTCAACTCGCGTGCCGAAACGACGATTTTCGGGAATTTTGAAGCAAAAAGGCGAGTCGGATCAATGAGTGGGTCTCAGGAATCGCTTGTAGTGTAGACCAAGTATCTTTTGGGCCTGTTGCGATCGGCGTAGCTTGGTCGGGCCATGTTTTTGCGATCGAATCGGCGCTTCAAGGACGGCAAGGAGCACCGCTACTGGAATATCGTCGAGAACCGGCGGTGTGCCAGTGGCAAGGTGGTGCAGCGGCAGGTGCTGTATTTGGGTGAGATCAGCGACGGCCAGCATGACGATTGGAGCCGTGCGATCGAAGCGTTTGACGAGGATGCGCAACGCCACACCCAGCTGTCGTTTTTTTCTGCCGACCGTAAGCTTCCCAGACCGGCCGAAGGGTACGGCGTCCAGGTGCGCATCGATGCGATGGAGCTGCATCGGCCGCGGCAGTGGGGCGCGTGCTGGCTTTCGTGTGAACTCTATGAACAGCTTGGACTTGATCAGTTCTGGGCGCGCCGGCTGCGGCTCTCGCGCGAGGGAACGAACTGGTGCGATATCTTGCAGACGCTGGTGTGCTACCGGCTGATCGATCCCGGTAGCGAGTGGCGTCTGCACCGGCAATGGTTTGAACATAGCGCGATGGCGGACCTGCTGGGCGCGGATTTCATGCTGGCGGAGAAGAATGCTCTCTACCGATGCCTCGACAGGCTCTTGCCGCACAAAGAAGCGCTGTTTTCCCATTTGCGTCAACGCTGGGTGGATTTGTTCGGCGCCAAGTTCGAAGTGTTGCTCTACGACCTGACCAGCACCTATTTCGAATCCGCGCCCCCGGACGACGACGACGACGACAAGCGCCGCTTCGGCTACAGCCGTGACAAACGCAGCGATTGCGTGCAGATGGTCATCGCACTGATCGTCACGCCGGACGGCTTCCCGCTCGCTTATGAAGTGCTGCCGGGCAACACGGCGGACTGCACGACCTTGCGGGAATTTTTACGCAAGATCGAAACTCAGTACGGCAAGGCCCAGCGGATCTGGGTGATGGATCGCGGCATTCCCACCGATGCGGTGCTGGCGGAGATGCGGCAGGCTGATCCGCCGATCTCATATCTGGTCGGAACGCCGAAGGGACGGCTGTCGAAACTGGAGAAGGCGCTGCTCGACAAACCCTGGCAGGCGGTGCGCGAGGGTGTCGACGTCAAGCTGCTGACGCAGGACCAGGAGACCTACGTCTTCGCGCAAAGCCGCGCCCGCATCCACAAGGAGCGTGCCATGCGCCGGCGCAAACTGAAATGGCTTTGGTCACGATTGAAGCAAATCGCGAGCATGAAGCTCACGCGCAAGGAATTCCTGATGAAGCTCGGCGCCGCGCGTTCCAAGGCTCGCGCGGCGTGGCGGCTGATCGACATCGATATCGCCAAAAGCGGGACGGGGTTCAGCTTCAAGCTCAACCGCGAGAAGTTGCGCCAGGTGCGCCGACGTGAAGGGCGCTATTTGCTGCGCACCAATCTCGGAGACCGCGATCCCGCCGATCTCTGGCAGTTCTACATTCAACTGACCGAAGTCGAGGCTGCGTTCAAAAACCTGAAAGACGATCTGAAGCTGCGACCGATCCATCATCAGCTCGAGCGTCGGGTCGAGGCGCATATCTTCGTCGCCTTCCTCGCCTATTGCCTGCACGTCACGTTGCGCGCGCGACTGAAGCCGCTGGCGCCGGGCCTCACATCAAGAGCGGTGCTCGACAAGATGGCCGCGGTGCAGATGCTCGACGTGCACTTCCCGACAACCGACGGACGCATGCTGATCCTCAGCCGCTATACTGAGCTCAATACCGACCAGAAGCTGCTGCTGAAGCAACTCAAGCTCGAT
>NZ_JBEKXH010000263.1:0-9227 GCF_049512235.1 Bradyrhizobium sp. | reverse complement strand
AAGTGGCGGTCCGAGGCTTTGGCATGTCGTGTACCCGCCGCGAAACACCCCTTGCGCGCGCCGAGGCCTCGAGTTCCGTCACATCGACCGCGACATCGAACCTTAGCAGCATAAGCTCCGGCCTCAGGCGATTCTGGCGTTCCGGAATAGGGTAGCGAACCCCATTAGCGGCTGGCGGGAGCTATCAAAGGTAGGTCAAATCCTTCCCTTGCGGCGGTGCAACAACCGCAATAGCAACTAATTAACCAATCGGAGCGCAACCCTGATGCGCCATATTGGCAATAATCCAATTGCGGATCAGGCCCGATGCCGTCGTTAGGCTTCGGCGGGCTGATTTCAATATCAGGGGCCGTCGCGGCGGCTTCCCAAAGGGATCCAACATGCGAAGAATGACAATCATTGCCATCGCCACGGTGCTGGCGAGTGCATCGGCCTTTGCGCAAAGCCCGGGTAGCGCCATTACCGCACCCCTGCCCTCCAAAGCCCTAGCCACGGCCCCGGCGGGCGGGGCAAATCCCGCGCACCTCGTTCCGGCAAGGCCGGCAGCCGCCAGCCCCGCATCACGTTCGGCCGCGGCCCTGGCGCTTTCGCCCGAGCCGACCTACGACGAAGGCACGGCGCAGCGAATCAAGGAGGCAGCGCTGAGTTATTCGGATCTGGCCGTGCGCGGCGGCTGGCCGGCAATTCCCGCCGACGCCGAATTCGCAGCCGGCGTGCAGGGGCCCCACGACAATCTGCTGCGCCAGCGTCTCATCATCAGCGGCGATCTGGTCTCGGACCGGACCTCCGGTCCCTACGACGACACCCTCACCGACGCCGTCAGGCGTTTCCAGTCGCGCCATGGCCTGGCGCCGACGGGAATGGTGACCCCGCGCACGCTTGCCGCCCTCAACGTTCCGGTGCAGAAGCGGATCAGGCAACTGGAGGCTTCGCTGGAACGCCTCGCCAACATGAATTTTGCATTCGGGCAACGCTACGTGGTCGTCAACCTCCCGGCGGCGTTCGCCGAGGCGGTCGAAAACGACAGGGTGATGCGGCGTTATCGCGTCATCGTCGGCAAGACCGAAAAGCCTTCGCCGACGCTGACAGCCGAAATCACCAGCATCAACCTCAATCCGACCTGGACCGTCCCGTCATCGATCGCCAAAACCGAAATCTCGGCGCATATGCGAAGGGATCCCGGCTATCTCGCCCGCATGCATATGGAGGTGCTCGATGCGCACGATGCTGCCATGGACCCGCGATCGGTGGACTGGTCCGGCACGCGCACGCCGAACTTCACGGTGCGTCAGCAATCCGGCACCTGGAACGCGCTTGGCGCGCTGAAAATCGACATGCCGAACGCCTATGAGGTCTACATGCACGACACCAACCAGCGTAACCTGTTCAGCGATGACTACCGCTTCGACTCGCATGGCTGCTCGCGGGTCGACAATGTGCGTGACCTCGCCGCCTGGCTGTTGCAGGCGGAGATGCCCAGATGGAATCGCGCCGCGATCGATGCAGCCATCGCCACCGGCGAGCCTCTCGACATCCCGCTGCCGAAAAAAGTCCCGGTGGCCTGGGTCTATCTCACGGCCTGGATGACCAGGGATCAGACCGTTCAGTTCCGCAACGACATCTACGACCAGGACGAGCAGTTGCTGGAGGCCACCGCTGAAGAAGCGGCGTTCTTCAGCCAGGCCGCCAATCATCCGCTGACCGCGCATCTGGCGCCGTAGGCAAAGCGGGATTCCCGGTCTTAAGAATTTGGGTTCATCGGGTTGCGCGTGCTCGATGCACCTCTCCCACAAGGCCGGCACAAGGCCGGAAGGGGAGAGGTGGCCGCCATTGCCGGAACACCTGAGCAATGCTTCATTGCAGGTGCATCACCCCAATCCCGAAAGCCGCCCCATGCTCGACGCCCCCAAGGCTACCGAAAAATCCTTTGCCGATGGCAAGATCCTCAAGTGCATCAGCGACGGCGTCGGCGTCGTCACCTTCAACAACCCCGAAAAACGCAACGCCATGTCGCTCGACATGTGGGAAGGGCTCGGCCATGCGCTGATCGAACTGCGCGACGACGCCGAGGTGCGCGTCGTCATCCTGGTTGGCGCCGGCGACAAGGCATTTGTCTCGGGCGCCGATATCAGCCAGTTCGAAAAAACCCGCCACAATGCCGAGGCGTCGGAAGAATATTCAAAACGCAGCGCCGCGCCGCGCGCTTTGCTCGCGGATTATCCAAAACCGACCATTGCCTGCATCCGCGGCTTTTGCCTCGGCGGCGGCATGCAGGTGGCGATGCTGGCCGACATCCGCATCGCAGCCGAGAACAGCCAGTTCGGCATCCCCGCCGCCAAACTCGGCATTGCCTATGGCTATGACGGCCTCAAGCATCTGGTCTCGCTGGTCGGACCATCCTGGGCGCGGCTTCTGATGTACACGGGCATGCGCATCGATGCCGCCGAGGCTTTAAGAACCGGACTGGTGGAACGCGTGGTTCCCGACGCCGAATTGTGGAATGCGACCACCGAGATCGCCCGCGCCATTTCGCACAACGCGCCCCTGGCGATCAAGGCCGCCAAGCTCACTATTGCGCAAGTGCTGAAAGACCCCGAGGAGCGTGACATGGTCGCGATCAAGGCGATCGGCACCGCCTGCATGGACTCGGAGGATTTTCGCGAAGGCCGGCGTGCGTTCATGGAAAAGCGCAAGCCGAATTTTGTCGGGCGATAGCGCACAGTCCGCAGCACGAATGGAAGCATACCGGATCCGCGCGACGCGCTCCCGGCCGGCCAGCCTTGACGCGCGCTACCTGTGCGTGCATTGTCATGACATTAGCTAACCGGGCAGCCTCGGACCTGGCGCCCTCTCAATTGCCAAGGCCTCGCGACCATCGTCTGATCGCAATCGTGAAAGGACTCGCGCCATGTTGCTCGTCACATTCCACGGCGGATCTTCCGGCATCAACAACGTCTATGCCTACCACACGGACGGCAAGCTCAAGACAAAAGAGGCGCTCGACCATTCGAAGGATCTCTCGGAGTTGCGCGCGATGGTGCTGGCCAACGGCCTATTGTATGTCGCCAATGGCGCCAAGTCGGAAAGCGCCGTGCTGGCCTATAAGGTGCCGGATTCCGGCGCATCGACGCTCAGCGCTTCCGATCTGAAACAGCACCTGTTCACGTATGCGTCGACGCTGATCGCTTCAAAGTTGAGCAAAGAGGGCCATTTCGAAACGTCGATCGCCCATCCGTTCGGGATCGTGTTCGAGAACGCAACGACCTGCTACACATCGAACCAGGACACCAATGTGGTGAGCCAAGTCAGCGTAGGCGACGGCGGTGAGAGCGGAAGCCTGGGTAAGGGGTGCCAGTCCGCCTACCTGAACCGGTCGTTTCCCAACGGCACTTTTCTGGACGGCACTTATGTAGCGTCGCAGGTCGGCACCTTGCGCGATGTGAGTGTCGAAGCGACGCCGGTGGATCATGCCCATGGCGGACTTGGGGTGAGTTTCGAGAAAAAAGACGAAGACAAGGGCAAAAATCCAAAGGTGAAGAACTCGGTGCGCGACGTGGCCATCGCCAACGGCATGCTGTTCGTGTGCGATGAACCCGAGAAGGTCGTCGACCTGTATTTGCTGACCGACGGCAGCTACCTTGGTTCCAGCAACGGGCTTGACGAGTCGCCCACGCATCTTGCGATCGACAATGGCGGCCTCTATGTCAGCGCCGGATCGAAGCTCTACTGGGGGCTGCTGCAGCAGTCGCCGGCGTCGTTCGCCTTGCAGCCAATCGATCTGACGCCGCCAACCTCGGACAACAAGACCAACAAGATCGGCGGCATCTCGTTCGACGGCTTGTCACCCGCCACCGTCTACATTCCCTTTCAGGCGGGGACCGGCGGCAATACCCCGGGAGGGTCGATTTACAGCTACAGCGTAAGCCAGCAAACTCCGTCGACATTGCCTGTCCTGTCCAAGCCGGCAGAGTTGGTCTCGTCGTTGACCGACACCCCGGAATTCGTGCTCTATTGGTCAGACGGATCGTGACGTCGCGGGATTTGAAGCCGCCGGGCCGCCGACTGCGTGGGGCGAACATCTCGGTCGCCCCCCGGCATGGTGCATGCGCTGCGCGCTGGCCGTCTCCCCTATAGCGCCGCCAGCACCGCCTTCGCGACATCGGCGGTGCCGTTGCTGCCGCCGAATTCCATCGGCTTGACGCCATCGGCATAGACCTTGTCGACGGCGCGCTCGATCCGCTCGCCGGCCTCCGCCGCGGCTTCCAGACCATGCTTGTCCGCGAGCCAGTCCAGCATCATCGCGGCGGAAAGAATCATGCCGGTCGGGTTGGCCTTGCCCTGCCCCATGATGTCGGGCGCGGTGCCATGGCACGGCTGGAACACCGCATGCCGATCACCGATATCGGCGGAAGGCGCCATGCCCATGCCGCCGATCAGGCCGGCGGTCATGTCGGAGAGGATATCGCCGAACATGTTCTCCATCACCATGACGTCGAAATCCCAGGGCCGTTTTACCAGAAGCGCAGCGCAGGCGTCGACATAGAGCCGGTCGGCCGTAACGCCGGGATGGCGCTTGGCGGCCTCGTCGAACATCCCGCGGAAGAATGCGAAAGCCTTGAACACGTTGGCCTTGTCGACGCAGGTCAGCGCGCCCGGCCGGCCGCGCGCCTTGCGCCGTTCGGCCAGCCGGAAGGAAAATTCGAACAGCCGCTCCGAGGTTTTGCGGGTGATGACGAGGGTCTCGCGCGCCTCGCTATCGGTAACGACGCCCTTGCCCATCGAGGCAAACAGGCCCTCGGTGGATTCGCGGATGACGATGAGGTCGATGCCGCGCCGTTCGGCGCCGACGATCGGGCTCGGCACGCCCGGGATCAATCGCGCCGGCCGCACGCCGGCATAAAGATCAAAATGAAAGCGCAGTTCGACCTGCGGCGCGATTTCGGTGTTGTCGGGATAGCGCACCGAAGGCAGACCGCAGGCGCCGAGCAGGATCGCGTCGGCCTCCTCGCACAGCCGAATGGTGCTCTCAGGCATCGACCTGCCGGTTTCGAGATAATGGTTGGCGCCGGCGGGCGCCGCGCTGAAGCGGAACTGCAGATCCGACTTCGCCCCGATCTTGCGCAGGATTTCGAGCGCCGGCGCCATCACTTCGGGGCCGATACCGTCGCCGGCCAGCACGGCAATGTGGAACGCGTCATTGACGGACATGGGATTTCCTCTGGATAAGGGGCCTCACGGCGTCAGCACCGCGCGGCCGACCAGCCTGCCCTGCTGCAGATCGGCCAGCGCCTGGTTGGCCCTGGCGAGCGGCATCGGCGTCACCGGTATAGGCGCGATGTTCTTGGCGCGTACCAGATCGAGCAACGCCTGGGTCTCCCTGAGGTTGCCGACATAGCTGCCCTGGATCGTAATGGCCTTGATCGGAATCAGCGGCAATGCCCACGGCGCGCCGCCGCCGAATAGGCCGACGATCACCAGCTTGCCGCCTTTTGTCAAACAATCGAAGCCGAGTTGCGCGGTCTTGGCATTGCCGACCAGATCGATCACGGCGCGGATCGGGCCACCGGCCTTGGCCGCGAGTTGCTCCAGCGCGTCGGGCGCGCCGCCGTCGACGGTGGCGAGCGCGCCGGCATATTCTGCGGCCTCGCGTTTGCGCGCGTCGATGTCGACGACAATGGCGCCCTTGCCGCCCATGGCCTTCAACAGCGACAGCGCCATCAGGCCGAGACCGCCGGCGCCGAAGATGACGATCGGGGTGTTGAAATCCGCCTCGACCTTCTTCAGCGCGCTGTAGGTGGTGACGCCGGAGCACGCATAGGGCGCTGCGGTGACGGGATCGAGCCCCCGCAAATTCAGAAGGTACTTCGGATGCGGCACCGTCATGTGATCGGCATAACCGCCGTCGCAGTAGACGCCGATCGAATTGGGTTTCAGGCACATGTTCTCGTCGCCGGCGAGACAAGTCGCGCATTTGCCGCAGCCCAGCCAGGGATAGACCAGCGCGACGTCACCGACGGAAAGACCGCTCTTGTCGGCGTCCGTGACCTCCGGCCCGAAGGCAAGCACTTCGCCCGTGGTCTCATGGCCCATCGTGCGCGGCAGCGAGACGCCGCGATCTCTGAGCGACAGCGGTTTGCGTCCGTGGCCGAGATCGTAGCCGCCTTCCCAGATATGCAGATCGCTGTGACAGACCCCGGCCGCCCTGACCTTGATCAGGACCTGAGTTCCCGAAGGCTGCGGCGTCGGCTGGTCCACTTCCGTCAAAGCAGCATTGAAATCACTGACCTGGAAACTCTTCATCGCTTCTCTCCCGTCGATGGTCTTGTTGTTGCCGGCAGATTGCCACGTCTACCCATGCACCGTCGAGGCCGGCTGGTAGTCTTGATCCGGTGCGGGGTGCCCTTGCCCTCAGTGCAATGCCGCCCGCAGCGGCTCGCCCGAAAAGGTCCAGATTTCAGCTGCAGCCGCGAATTCTTCGCTGCGCCGTGACCCCTGAATGGCGCGGCTCGGCCCGGGGAGCCATTGAGCCGGCGCGGCGGCTTGAATCTGGCAGGCCGGCCTTCCATTTCCTGCAGCAGCCAGCGTGGAACCGTTCTTGCATCATGAAACTTATGGATGATGAAACTTATGGATGATGAAACTTGGGGATGCGAGAGGACCTTGTTTGAGAGTTTTGTTCGTTACGACTGAGATGGACGACTTCGTCCGGGTGGGCGGGCTCGCCGCCGTTTCGGCCGCTCTCCCGCGCGCACTGCGGCTTCTCAGCGACGTCCGCATCCTGCTGCCCGGATATCGCGACGTCGTCGAACAATTCAGCCACATTGAAATCATTGGTTATTGCGCGGCGGTGGCGGAAATGCCGGCCTGCTCGCTTGGCTTGGCATCGACCAAAGACGGCCTGCCGGTCTACATCCTGCTCTGTCCGCAACTATATGACCGTCCCGGCAATCCCTACGGCGATGACTCCGGCCGCGACTGGCCTGATAACGACGTACGCTTTGGGCGATTTGCCGCAGCGGCGGCCCAGCTGGCCGCAGGCAGTCTGGACAGAAACTGGGCAGCGGACCTGGTCCACGCCAATGACTGGCAGGCTGCGCTCGTGCCGGCCTACCTCGCCTGGAACGGCATCAAGATCCCCTCCATTCTGACCATCCATAACCTCGCCTATCAGGGCCTGTTCCCGAAAGAGGCGCTGCGCCGGATCGGCGTGCCGGAGGCATCTTTCCATATCGACGGCCTGGAGTTTTACGACAAGCTGTCCTTCCTCAAGGGCGGCCTCGTTTACGCTTCGCACCTGACCACCGTCAGCGAGACCTATGCCCGGGAGATCACCACGCCGGAACTCGGCTGCGGGCTTGAGGGCCTGCTCTCCCGCCGCTCCGCGGCCGCGCAATTGACCGGGATATTGAACGGCATCGATGAAAGCTGGGATCCGCGGCTCTGCGTGCAATTGGCGCAGCCGTTTGCCGCAGGCGACTGGGAAGGCAAGCGAGCGAACTCGGACTACGTCCGCCAGCAGTTCGGACTGGCGCTGTCGCGCGGTCCGATTTTCGGCCTCGTGGCCCGCCTCGTGCATCAAAAAGGCATCGATCTCGTGCTGTCCGCGGCCGACCAGATCATCGAGGCCGGCGGCCAGATCATCGTTACCGGCAGCGGCGAGCCCGGAATCGAACAGGCGCTGGTCGATGCGCACCGGCGCAGACCCGATGCGATCGGGGTGGCCATCGGCTTCAACGACGGACAGGCCCGGCGGATTTTTGCCGGCAGCGATTTCACGCTGATGCCGTCGCGCTTCGAGCCTTGTGGACTGAGCCAGATGTATGCCCAGAAGTTCGGTTCGCTGCCGATCGGGCACCAGACCGGGGGTCTGGCCGAAACCATCACCGACGGCGAAACCGGGTTTCTGTTCGACCGGCCGTCGACCGAATCCTTTCTCGGCGGCGTCCGCCGCGCCTTTGCGGCCTTCAAGGCGAAGGATCGCCTCAACTCCATGCGCCGCAGGGCGATGTCGCGGTCGTTCAGCTGGGACATTTCAGCGGCCTGCTACGGCGCGCTTTACAGGAAGGCGCTGTCGTCCTAAGGCGGCCCGGTCCCCGCAAGTCACTCCGCCGCCGCCGGCATGATCTCGATCTGGTCGTGGAGGATGACGCCCGAGAGCGGATCGAATTCGCCGACCCATGGCGAACGATCGAGCACCGCCTTGGTGTGGGCATGGCCTGCATGCCAACGCTGCATGATGCCGGAGGGGCTGAAGTCGATGTCCTTGGTGTGGGTCTCGCGATCGAGTTGCGGCGCCAATAACCGCACCAAATGCATCCGGGTCTTGCAACCATATCCCGCCAATTCCCGCACCGCGTCGCTGTTGCGCTCGGATTCGGGTATCCGCGCCGCCAGCTCGCCGATGATGTGCCGCAGGCGATGGGCCTGTTGCTGGCGCACGATCTGGCTCGCAATGCGGCTCGAATACTGCACGTCCTTCTGCCGGTTCAGCACCTCCGCCATCGTGGTCGGCTCGGGCCCTGACGGATTCCACATGTTGACTGCGAAGATCAGTGAATCCTTGCGGGGGTTGTCGTCGAAGACCACCTCGGTCGGAGTGTTCGAGAGGATGCCGCCGTCCCAATAAAGCTCGCCATCGATGCGGACCGCGGGAAACGCCGGCGGCAGCGCGCCCGATGCCATGACGTGCTTGACGCCGAGGCTGCAGTCGCGGCTGTCAAAATAGCGCATCATGCTGCTTCGGACATGGGCAGCACCCACGGTCAGCCGCGGCCCTCCGCTGTTGACCAGATCGAAATCGACGAGTTCGCCGAGCGTCTGCTTGAGCGGCTCGGTCGAGTAATATCCAGCCTGCTCGGCGCCAAGCGGAAAATCGGCGCCGGCATGGGCAAGCAGGTTGGGTTTGAAGAACCCCGGGATGCCATTGGCGACCGTCGACCAGTAGGACAGCTGGTCGCTGAAGCCTGGAAACCCGCCGGCGAAGCTAAAGATCGGGCGCTGCTCCATCCGCTTCCAGAACTCGCGCAATCGCGGCAGGCGGTCCTGGAGCGTGTTGCCGGCGATCAGGCTCGCATTGATGGCGCCGATCGACGTACCGATGACCCAGTCCGGTGCGATGCCGGCTTCATGCAGCGCCTGGTAGACGCCGGCCTGATATGAGCCCAGCGCGCCGCCGCCTTGCAGCACGAGAACGACCTGACCGGGGAGCGTCCTGCCCAGCGACCCGA
>NZ_JBEKXH010000262.1:0-9237 GCF_049512235.1 Bradyrhizobium sp. | reverse complement strand
CTCTGTCCAGTGCGGAAAATCCGCCATCGATCGTCATGCGGGGCGGCTAAGAGTAAAGGCAGGTGGCCCATGCAGGCGCATGAAATTCTCTCAAAGGTTGTTATGTATGATATGAACAACCAATCGTAACTAAAGCTGCGCCAAAACCGCAAAAATGCAATTGATCGCAGTATCATAAGCGATCCGGGGGTCGACGAAAGCCCCCGCGACGCGCGCCAGAGGGAGCGCTGCATCGCAAGCTTCGATATGACTCGAAGTTCGGAAACGTTGTACCTAACTGTTGGGCGACCTGCACGCCTTGATGGCGCCCGGATGCTAGTCGCCGATACGGCGGCGATGCCGAATGTTTCCATGATCGTCTTCGAGGGGTTGCCCGATGAGCCTAGCCGAAGCCTACGACAGGCCGGTCACGCGTCGGCCGCTGGTGCCGCCTTATCCGCCGCGTGCGCCCGATACCATGACCGCGTTCGGGCGGATGCGGGCCATGCGCGAGAGCGGGCTCGCCAGCTGGGGACAACGCGCCTACGAGGAGGATATCATCGAAGGCCGCTTCCTCGGACGCTCAAGTTTCATTCTCAACTCGCCGGAGGCGATCCGGCATGTCCTGGTCGACAACTACGAAAACTACCGGCGCACGGCGCCGACGATCCGGCTGTTGCGTCCGGTGCTGGGCGACGGCCTGTTGATCGCCGAGGGCCGGGCCTGGAAGCACCAGCGCCGGACGCTGGCGCCGGCCTTCACGCCGCGCGCGGTGGCGCCGCTGGTGCCGCACATGATCGCGGTAACCGATGAAACCATCGCGGCGCTGAAGACAACCGCTGGCCAGCCGGTCGATCTGCAGGCGGCGCTGCAGCGGATGACGCTCGAGATTGCCGGGCGCACCATGTTCTCGTTCGAGATGGGCCGCCATGGACCGGCGCTGCGCGATTTCGTGATGGAGTATGGCATCAGGCTGGCGCGGCCGCATCTGCTTGATCTGGTGCTGCCACTGAGCTGGCCGAGCCCGCAGGATTTTGCCCGCGCCCGCTTCCGCAAACGCTGGACGCGTTTCATCGGCGAGCTGATGGCGGAGCGCCGCGCCGCCGGCAAGAACGAGGGCGCGCCGCCGCGCGATCTGTTCGATCTGATGGGCACCGCGCGCGACCCCGAAACCGGCGAGGCCTTCAGCGACGAACAGCTTGGCGACGAGGTCGCGACCATGATTCTCGCCGGTCACGAGACCACCGCCACCGCCCTGTTCTGGACCCTGTATCTTCTGGCGCTGGATCCGGCCACCCAGCAGGAACTGGCCGATGAGGTAGCGGGCGCAACCGTGAACGGCGAGCCCGATAGCGAGCGGCTGAAATTCAGCCGCGCCGTGGTCGATGAGACCCTGCGCCTCTATCCGCCGGCCTATCTGATCGCGCGCGCTGCCGCAGGCCCGGATACCATCGCCGGCCTTCGCTTGAGAAAACATGACGTGATTCTGATCGCACCGTGGCTGCTGCACCGGCACGAAAAGCTTTGGCGCGACCCGAACGCGTTCATCCCCGCTCGCTTTATGCCGGGGGCGCCGCCGCCCGATCGCTTTGCCTATCTGCCGTTCGGGGTCGGCGCCCGGGTCTGCATCGGCGCGCATTTCGCGTTGGTGGAAGCCACCCTGGCGCTGGCCAAGCTGATCGGCGCCTTCCGTGTCGAACTGCACGACACCGGGCCGGTAATGCCGATCGGCGTGGTAACGACGCAGCCCGATCGCTCGCCGATGTTCCGCATCACGCGTCGGTGACGACACATTGCGCTGGCGTTGCGATGATGCCATCTAGGATTTCGGCATGAGCGAGACAAAAGCCCAGTTTTCCCTGTTGAAACAGACCGCCGACCCCGCGGTGGCCGATGCCATCCAGCGGCTGGTCGAAAACGGCGAGGACCACGAACTCAACCGCATCAACCTGTTGGATTTTGCGACGCGGACCGGGCTCGACGAAGAGCGGGTGATCTCGGGCTTCCTGCATGCGTCGCGGCTCGGGCTGTTCGATCTCACCTGGAACGTGCTGTGCCCCGGCTGCGGCGGCGTGCTCGATGCCCATGCCACCCTGAAATCGCTGCGTCCCGACGATTATCACTGCGGACTATGCGCCTGCGGCTACGAGGCCTCGGTCGACGAGCAGGTCGAAGTCGCCTTTACGGTCAGTCCGCGGGTCAGGCGCATCGCCGCGCACGACCCCAACACGCTGCCGCTCTGGGAATATTTCAAGCAGGTGTTCTGGAGTTCGGGCGTCGATTTCAACAAGGAGTCGTTCGCGACGCTGACCGACGAGGTGGTGCTCGATGCGCTTGAACTGCCGGCGGGCGAGAAGGCGGTGATGTCGCTGCAATTGCCGCCGCAATTCATCATCGTGTTTGAGCCGGTGACGCACACCGCCCAGTTCATCGATGTGCAGGGTGAGCCGACCAGGGAACGGCAGCAGCTTCAGCTGATCTACAACAAGACGCCGCAGCCCACCGGGGCCACCGTCACCTTGCGCCCCGGCCCGCTGCGGCTGGCGCTCGACAATCAGGCCGGCGTGCGGGTGCTGCCCTCGGTCTTCATCGCCGCCGAGGGGCTTCATCATTTGATCGGCAAGCGCAAGCCGTTCCTGACCGCCAAGCGGATGCTGACCAACCAGACCTTCCGCGACGTCTTCAAGGCCGACAACCTCAACATCGATCAGCGCCTCAAGATCACCTCGCTGACGTTCCTTTTCACCGACCTCAAAGGCTCGACCGCGCTGTATGAGAGGGTCGGAGATCTCGTCGCCTTCGATCTGGTGCGCGCCCATTTCCATGCGCTGCTGGAGATCATCTCCTCGGAGAAGGGCGCCGTGGTGAAGACGATCGGCGATGCCGTGATGGCGACCTTCATCAGGCCGGAACACGCGATCGTCGCCGGCTTGCGGATGCGCGCCGCCATGGATGCGCTCAATGCCGAGCGCGGTACCGACGACCTGGTGGTCAAGATCGGCATTCACGAAGGTCCGTGCCTCGCCGTCATGCTCAACGAGCGCCAGGATTATTTTGGTCAGACCGTCAATATCGCCGCCCGGGTTCAGGGCCTGTCGACTTCGCGGGCAATCCACATTACCGGACCGGTGATCGACGTCCCCGCGGTGGCCGCGATCCTCGACGAAGCTGATATCGCGCCCATACAAAAGCAGGCCGCGCTGCGCGGCATTGCCGACAAGATCGTCGTCTATGAATTACCCTGAGCGAGCCGCGCTTGGGATTTCCGAATAGTAATACAAAGCATTGGAACCGGCGCGGATTGCGCAGGTTGGGTTCCTGACGCATATATCTCTTGTTGGCCCCGCTAGCTTTGGCCGACGGGCCTTATGCTACTTCGGATGGACACGATGCTGGATGGACTGCGCCAATTCATTGCCGATGTCGTTTCTCCCGGCGCGCACCCGGATCGGACCTTCGACGATACCGGATATCGCCTGGCGGCGACGGCGTTGCTGATTCACGTCATTTCGCTCGACGGCGAGCCGTCCGAAGTCGAAAAGCGCAAACTTCACAGCCTGATCGAAAGCCGGTTCGGGCTTGACCCCGGCACGGCGGATCGATTGATCGCGTCGGCGACCCTGGTCGAGGGCGACGCGGTCGATCTTTATCACTTCACCAGCGTCATCATGCGTTCGGTGAATGAAGCAGGCAGGTTCCGCATTGTCGAAATGATGTGGGAGCTGGTCTATGCCGACGGTCAGGTCTCGGAATTCGAGGATAATGTGGTGTGGCGCGCGGCCGATTTGCTCGGCGTGTCGTCGCGCGACCGCATCGATCTCAAGCATCGTGTGGCATCCCGCCAGCCCGCGGCGTCGGCAAGGGGCGGCGGGATCGCGGACGCGGCCATGTGACGGACCGGCGCGGGCGGCCGTTTCGAGCTTTCGAATTGGAGGTGCCCGGACATAACGAAATTGTAATGTCCCTGATAAGGCACGATTGGCGAGGGAATGTTGCTATTCGTTGCCAAACGACGGCCGTCTGGGTTCGCCGGTATGCTTGCGGGGGGCTTGCATCCCGCCTAAGGCGTATGCTCTCGTCGAAAGCGTTGGCGGGGATGTCCCTGAGTTTTATTTAAGAGCATTGAATCGTGACCGAGCGTGTGACGCTGATTACCGGTGCCTCGGCGGGAATAGGCACCGAACTGGCACGCGTTTTTGCATCGAATGGCCATCGCCTGGCCCTGGTGGCGCGACGCGCGGATCGCCTTGCGGCGCTAGCGAATGAAATCGCCGCCGGTTGCGGAACCGCGCCGATCGTGATCGCCTGCGATCTCGAACAGCCCGATGCTGGCGACAGAATTGCCGCTGTTTTGGCCGCAGCGGGGGTTGAGGTCGAGTATGTCGTCAATAATGCGGGCTTCGGACTGTTTGGTACTGCGATCAAGCTCGATCGCGCCGAACAGCTCGGCATCATCGCGGTCAATATCCGCGCGCTGACCGATTTGTCGTTGCGGTTTTCGGAGCACCTGATCCGGCATCGCGGCGGCATCCTCAATGTCGGGTCGATTGCCGGCTTCCTGCCAGGGCCAGGAATGGCGGTTTATTATGCCTCCAAGGCCTATGTATTGTCCTTCAGCGAAGGATTACGCCTGGAGCTTGCACCGCAGGGCGTGCGGGTGACGACGCTGTGTCCGGGGCCGGTGCCGTCGGAATTCCAGGCCCGGGCGGGGTTTCTGCCCGGATTTGATTCCACGATCCTCAATGTCTCCGCCGCTGACGTCGCCCAGGCGGGGTATCGCGGGCTGATGGCCAACAAGCGTATCGTGCTGCCCGGCCTCGGCATCAAGGTCGTCCCGTTCCTGCTTCGGTTTGTTCCGCGCGGCTTTGTGCTGGCGGCGGTCGCCCGCTTTCAGCTGCGGAGGCGATGAAAGGGCTCCGGGCCCCTCTTGGCCCGCAATTTGCTTCTGAGCTAAAAGGACAGAGCTGCTGACAGGAGAGAGTTGCTGACAAGGGAGAGCTGCTGACAAGACGCGGTTTATGTGACGCAGCTCATATGACACTCATACGAAATTAAGAATTGATTAGGTAAGATTTCGGCTCGATAGAAGCTGAAGAAAATGCGATGTCCTTCCACTCGGTCAAAATCAACGCCGAAGCCCTGCTGCAGCTCCCCGCCGGGGTGCGGGCGTCTGCTGCGGCGCCTTCGGCTGCAAAGCCCCGGCTCCCGGTTCTGATCATCCTGCATCAGGAAACCTCGACCCCCGGCCGGGTCGGCAATGCCTTGCGGGCGCTCGGGTACAAGCTCGATATCAGGCGACCGCGGTTTGGCGATTCCCTTCCCGGGACGCTGGAGGGCCACGCCGGCGCGGTCATTTTCGGCGGCCCGATGAGCGCCAACGATCCTGACGATTATGTTCGCCGCGAAATCGACTGGATCGCGGTGCCGCTGCGGGAGCAGCGGCCCTTTTTGGGGATTTGCCTGGGCGCGCAGATGCTCGCGATGCAGCTCGGCGCGCGGGTGGCGCCGCATCCGCAAGGCCGCGCGCAGATCGGATACTATCCGATCCGCCCGACGCAAGCGGGCACCGTGGTCTGCCCGCATTGGCCTGACCATGTCTACCACTGGCACCGCGAGGGATTCGATCTGCCCAAAGGCGCCGAATTGCTGGCGGAGGGAAGTGACTTTCCGGTTGAGGCGTTCCAGCTCGACCACGCTTTCGGTTTCCAGTTTCATCCCGACGTGACCTACGCGATGATGCATCGCTGGACCACGCGCGGCCATGCGCGGCTCGAACTGCCGGGCGCTCGCCCGCGCCATCTCCACTTCGCCGATCGCGAGGTCTATGACGCGGCCGAGCGCGCCTGGCTGAAGCACTTCATCGAGGGTTGGCTGGCCCGCATGCCGTTCGCGGTGATGTCGGAAGCCGCGGAATAGCGGCGCGACGTGGCTGCGCAATGCGTAGCCGCAGGCGAAGCGTGGTGGAGCCAGGCGGGATCGAACCGCCGACCTCGTCATTGCGAACGACGCGCTCTCCCAGCTGAGCTATGGCCCCTTCGCGACCGACTGACGCGTGAAACAGCAGCGGCCAACAATCGCTGCCATTTACAATCCGTGCCAAGGCCAAGTCAAGAACGCCGAAATCGGGGATTTACGCCTGTTTTGCCCGGAGCTTCCCTTGTTTGCGAGGGGTGGAACCGATATTTAGCGGGAAGTCGAATCCGCGACCGAACTCCCGCGAGTAAGCCCCCCACCATGCGTGCCGTTCTCGATATTGTCCTGATCGTTCTGGATCTCTATGTCTGGCTCTTGATTGCCTCGGCGATCCTGTCCTGGCTGATCGCCTTCAATGTCGTCAACACGCGCAACCAGTTTGTGTCCGCGGTGGCAGAGTTCCTGTACCGGATCACCGAGCCCCTGCTGGCACCGATCCGCTCGGTCATGCCGAATCTGGGCGGGCTCGATATCTCTCCGATCATCCTGATCCTGATCATCATGTTCATCCAGCGGGTGATCACCTACTACATCTATCCCGCCGTATTCTGAAGCCGCGCCTGGATGCCCGATGAATGCTTGATGCAACCCTGGCGCGCCTCCACCGCGGGCATCAGCGTCGCGCTGCGGGTGACGCCACGCGGCGGCCGCGACGATATCGAGGGATGCGAGACGCTGGCCGACGGCCGCGCGGTGGTCAGGGTGCGGGTCCGCGCCATCGCTGACGGCGGCAAAGCCAATCGTGCGGTGACCGAACTGATGGCCCGGGCGCTCGGGGTGCCCAAGGCGAGCGTGCGGCTTCTCGCCGGGACGACATCGCGCCACAAGCGGATTGCGATCGACGGCGATCCCGCAAAGCTCGGCGAAGCCTTGCGCAAGCTGATCGCGGCCTGGCCTCACTGATGCAGCGGTAAGGATGGAAATGACGGCCCGTATCATCGATGGAAAACTCATCGCCGCCGAGCTGCGCGCCCGTGTCGCCGAAGAGGTCGCGCGGTTGCAGTGCGAGAACGGGCTGACGCCGGGGCTTGCGGTCGTGCTGGTCGGCAGCGATCCGGCCAGCCAAGTCTATGTCCGCAACAAGCACAAGCAGACCCAAGCCGCCGGCATGGCCTCCTTCGAGCATGTGCTGCCGGCCTACGTCGCGCAGGCTGAAGTGCTGGCGCTGATCGAAAAGCTCAATCGCGACGCGAGCGTGCACGGCATTCTGGTGCAGCTGCCGCTGCCGAAGACCCTTCACACCGAGACCGTCATCAGCGCCATCGATCCGGCCAAGGACGTCGACGGGCTGCATCCGAACAACGCCGGACGCCTGGCCGGCGGCCTCGCCGCGCTGTCGCCATGTACCCCGCTCGGCTGCATCATTTTGAGCAAGCGCGTGCACGCCTCGCTGGAGGGCATGAACGCCATCGTGATCGGCCGGTCCAATCTGGTCGGCCGGCCGCTGGTGCAATTGCTGCTCAATGAAAACGCCACGGTGACATCAGCGCATTCGCGCTCGCGCGATCTCGGAGAGCTCTGCGCCCGCGCCGATCTGGTCTATGCCGCGGTGGGCAAGCCCGAAATGGTACGCGGCGACTGGATCAAGCCCGGCGCCACCGTGATCGATGTCGGCATCACAAGGCTGACGGGTCCCGACGGCAAGACCCGTCTGGTCGGCGATGTCGCCTTTGCCGAGGCCGTCGACGTCGCCGGCGCCATTACCCCGGTGCCCGGCGGCGTCGGCCAGATGACGGTGGCCTGTCTCTTGGTGAATACCTTGCGCGCGGCCTGCGCCATCCACGGGTTGCCGAAGCCTGCGGTGTGAGGCCGTCCGCAGCTCGCCCCTACTTCGCCGTGGCGCGGGCGATGCCTTCCAGGATCAGCTGGTGGGCGACGTCGGCGCCGCCCCAGCGCAGCACCTTGACCCATTTGCCGGGTTCGAGATCCTTGTAGTGCTCGAAGAAATGCTGGATCTGCTGCAGCGTGATGTCGGGCAGGTCGCCATAGTTCCGCACCTTGTCGTAGCGCTGGGTCAGCTTCGAGGACGGCACCGCGATGATCTTCTCGTCGCCGCCGGCTTCGTCCTCCATCAGCAGCACGCCGACCGGCCGCACGCTCATCACGGCGCCCGGGACGATCGCGCGGGTGTTGGCGACCAGCACGTCGCAGGGGTCGCCGTCGTTCGAAAGCGTGTGCGGAATAAAGCCGTAATTGCCGGGATAGCGCATCGCGGTATAGAGAAACCGGTCGACAACCAGCGTGCCGGCTTCCTTGTCCATCTCGTATTTGATCGGCTCGCCGCCCACCGGCACTTCGATGATGACGTTGACGTCATGCGGCGGATCGTTGCCGATCGAGATGGCGTCTATGCGCATGGATGGCTCCGCACGGCCTTGAGGTCAGATACCGTTATCAGGGACCGACGGCGCGGGCCAAGACAGATTCCGCGCCCGGAAGCCCGGACAATAAAATCTCAGCTGGTCCAGGCGAAGGCGACCTTGTCGAGCGACTTCGGTCCGAATTTCTCCGAGGAGCGCGCCACCATGCGGCCACCCAGGGCGCGGTAAAACTCGGTCGCCGGATCGTTGTCGGACAGCGCCCAGATCACCATGCTCTTGAGGCCGCTCTGCAGGAGGTCGCGCCGCGCGGCGGTGAAGAGGCGGCGGCCGAACCCCAGACCCTGAAACTCCGGACGCAGATAAAGCTCGTAGATCTCGCCTTCGAAGTGCAGGCTGCGGGCCCGGTTGCGGCCGTAATTGGCATAGCCTGCGACCCGGTCGCCGAACACCAATACGCTGACCCGGCTGCCCTTGCGGATGGCGCTGTCCCACCATTGCGGGCCGCGGCGGTTGATCAGCTTCTCCAGCTCGGCACCGGGAATGATGCCCTGATAGGCCGAACGCCAGGCTTCGTCATGGGTGGACGCCACCGCGGCTGCATCCGCAGCTTTGGCCGGCCGAACCTCGATCAGGGTTGTGCTCATGGTTCTGATCAAAGCAAGTCAGCGCGTCCGCTTCAAGGTCCATCGTTAATTATCGGTTAACCTGTGGATTTTGTGCATCAGTATTAGGGGCTGACTGTACCGAAAGAGGACAGGCGGCCGCCTAAAACGGCAGTTGGCTGATGCCTGACAGGGCATGACGGCCCCTAGCCCGGGTTTTGCGGGGGAACGGTCACGCAAAAATGCGCTGGATTTGATTCGCCGTGCGTATTCTGCTGCCGCGACCGAATCCTGTTCGACCCTCACGCCAGGCCCGTTCATGCAACCGTTCAAGGCATTTCTAGCTCTGCTGATGCTGGCCG
>NZ_JBEKXH010000261.1:0-9317 GCF_049512235.1 Bradyrhizobium sp. | reverse complement strand
TGACGATCGATGGCGGATTTTCCGCACTGGACAGAGAACGACTTTCGCAGGCATCACAAGAAATCGACAGGGAATCAGACGCCGGCGATGACCGGCGTATTCGGAACGCTCCATGACAGCACCGCCGAAACGCGCCTTTTTTGCCGCCGACAGCGTCGCCGCCCCATTGCGGCTTCCGGTGTTCCGGCGCATCTGGCTCGCCAGCCTGCTCTCCAATCTCGGGCTGTTGATCCAGGGCGTCGGCGCCGCCTGGGCGATGACGCAGATGACCACTTCCGCCGACAAGGTCGCGCTGGTGCAGACCGCCCTGATGCTGCCGATCATGCTGATCTCGATGCCGGCCGGCGCCATCGCCGACATGTATGACCGCCGCATCGTGGCGCTGGTCTCGCTTGGAATAGCGCTTTCGGGCGCGACCTCGCTGTCGGTCCTGGCCTGGCTCCATCTCGTTACCCCGGAGATCCTGCTGACTTTCTGCTTCATCGTCGGCAGCGGCATGGCGCTGTTCGGACCGGCCTGGCAATCCTCGGTCAGCGAGCAGGTGCCGACGGAAATCCTGCCCTCCGCGGTGGCACTAAACGGCATCAGCTACAACATCGCGCGCAGTTTCGGTCCCGCCATCGGCGGCATCGTGGTCGCCACCGCCGGCGCGGTCGCCGCCTTCGCCGCCAATGCCGTGCTCTATATCCCGCTTCTGATCGTGCTGTTTCTGTGGCGGCGCGAGAGCGAGCCCTCGCGGCTGCCGCGCGAGCGTCTCAGCCGGGCCATCGTCTCGGGGGTTCGCTATATCGCCAACTCGCCCTCGATCCGCATCGTGCTGGCGCGGACGCTTACCACCGGCGTGATCGGCGGGTCGGTGTCGGCGCTGATGCCGCTGGTGGCGCGCGACCTGCTGCATGGCGGCGCGCAAACCTACGGCATCATGCTCGGGGCCTTCGGCATGGGCGCGGTGATCGGGGCGCTCAACATCACCGAAATGCGCAAGCGCCTGAGCGGCGAGGCGGCCGTGCGCGCCTGCGCGCTGTCGATGGGGGGCTCCATCGCCGCGGTCGCGCTGAGCCGCGAACCGGTATTGACCGCGGCGGCGCTGGTCGTGGCCGGCGCGGTGTGGATGCTGGCGGTGGCCTTGTTCAACATCGGCGTGCAGCTGTCGGCGCCGCGATGGGTCGCAGGCCGCGCGCTCGCCGCCTTCCAGGCCTCGATTGCCGGCGGCATCGCGATCGGGAGCTGGGGCTGGGGACGGCTGACCGACCTGGCCGGCGTCGAAACCGCGCTGCTGGTTTCCGCCGCGCTGATGTTCGCCTCGCCGCTGCTCGGATTGTGGCTGCGGATGCCGCGGGTCGGCGCCCGCAATGAAGACGCGGAGGATTTGGCCGACCCTGAGGTGCGGCTACAGCTGACCGGCCGCAGCGGGCCGCTGGTGGTCGAGATCGAATATCGCGTCGCCCCCGACAATGCCCGCGGCTTCCACGGCGTGATGCAGGAAGTGCAGCTCAGCCGCCAGCGCAATGGCGCCTATGGCTGGTCGATCGCGCGCGACATCGCCGATCCCGAACTCTGGACCGAGCGTTATCATTGCCCGACCTGGTTCGATTACCTGCGCCAGCGCAACCGCGCGACCCAGTCGGAACGCGCGCTGCATCTGCGCGCGATAGGTTTCCATCTCGGGCCGGATCCGGTGCGCGTCCGCCGCATGCTGGAACGGCCGTTCGGTTCGGTGCGCTGGAAGGAAGACTCCCCGGACCGCACCGCCAGCGAGGTACTCCCGGTGGCGACGGCCGCGGGCGGGAGCACGTAGTTTGGACGAATGTCATTCCGGGGCGCGCGCCAGCGCGAACCCGAAATCCAGAAGTACTCATCTCGAACTTCCCCGATGTGCGATTGCACATCTGAGGTTCGCTCGTTTCACTCGCGCCCCGGAATGACAAAAAACTCACGCACGCTCCGGAATGACAAAACCCGCTACTGCCCGTGTTCGGTCAGTACTTTCTCGCAAGGCTTGCTCAGCCGGGCGCGGTGCTCCTTCAGGCAGGCCAGCACGGCCTGATCGCCTTCGCCCATGACGGCGCGGCAATGACGGGCAACATCGCGGGCGCAGGCGTCATGGCCCTGCTGCTGCGCCGCCGCCCGCGAGGTCATCAGAACAAGCGCAATGATGAAGAGAATTCTGGCCATGATGTCGCGCCTGCCGGTGATGAGCTAGCTGCGTTCTAATGCGCTCAAACCGGGGCCGCAATGCATTTGGCAATGGCTGCAGGTAGGGAATTCGTCAGGCCCGGGCGCGTCCCGGTTATCCACCGCCGTCATGCCCGGGCTTGTCCTGGCTTGTCCCGGGCACCTACGACGGTGAAAGACCGTCGGATCACTTCGCCGCGACCGTGGGCTGCTTGGCCAGATCCCGGTCCATCACAGTCCGGCAGCCCGTGCTCAGATCTGCCCTGTGCTTGAACATGCAGGCGGTGATCCTGGGAATATCGGGGATTTCCGAGCTGCACAGGCGAAAGGCGTCGCTCGTGCACATTTGCTGCGCCTCGGCGCTGAAGGCAAAGCTCGCGCGCGACGACAGCAGCGAGAAGGAAGCGGCGCAAGCCAGCACCAAACCGGCTTGGCAAATGGTCCTCAAGAAAGATGCGGTCATGGTCGGCTCCTGTTGTCCCGGGCTCGGCACCGGCTCGTTTCGGATGGGACTGAGCTTGCCCCAGCCGCCTGGAGCCGACTGTGATGTCCATCACTCCGCCGCCCCGGCTGACGAATCCATTTAGCCGGAGGGAACCGCGCGGCGTTGGGACGACGTTAACGACTATTTCTCATTAATGGCTTAGCGAAAGACGGTGCGTGCTTTTGAGGAAGAGTAAACCATGCGTAATGCGTTAGGTTTGATACTGGCGAGCGTCGTGTCGGCGGTTGCGATCGGAGCCGTCTGGTTTTGGATGGCTTCGGCGCGGGTCGATCTGGCCGCGGCCCCCGATGCCATCCGCGCCCCGCTCGCCGAGCGGCTTGCAGCAGCAGGCGCTCCCTCCAAACCCGCCGCGCATGAGGATGTCGAGGTCACCGCCGCGATCGCGGCCAAAACCCTGGCTTCCGCGCCGCCCAAGGCGGCCTGCGCCAATCCGGACGCACTCGGCGTCAGCCGCGTGGTGGAAATCGATACCACGGGCGGACCGGGGTTCGGTTTCGAGCATTTCAAGCAGTTCGACTTCCTGACCGACAAGGAAGTGGTGCTGACCTTCGACGACGGTCCGTGGCCCTATAACACCCCGGCGGTGCTCAAGGCGCTGGAGGATGAGTGCACCAAGGCGATATTCTTCCCGATCGGCAAGCACACGACCTATCATCCGGAGATTCTCCGGCAGGTCGCCGCGGCCGGACACACGATCGGCGCCCATACCTGGTCGCATGCCAACCTCAATGCCAAGAAAATGACCGAGGAGCAGGCCAGGGACGAAATCGAAAAGGGATTCAGCGCCGTCAAGCTGGCCTTGGGCTTTGCGCCGTCGCCGTTCTTCCGCTTTCCGGAACTGCAGAACAATCCGGCGGCGATGACCTATCTGGGGACGCGCAACGTCGCGATCTTCTCCTGCGACCTCGATTCCTTCGACTTCAAGGCCAAGGACGCCACCCAAGTCATCAACACCGTCATGAGCAAGCTCGACAAACAGGGCAAGGGCATCGTCCTGATGCACGATTTCCAGCGCCACACCGCGGAAGCCCTGCCGACATTGCTGCGCCGGCTGAAGGCCGGCGGCTACAAGATCGTGCAGATGAAAACCAAGACGCCGTTCCAGACCTTGCCCGAAGTCGACGAGGCACTGATCAAGGACCTGAAAGTGCCGACCGCGAGCACGCGTCCGCTCGGCAGCGTGGTGCAGACCGTTTCCCAGTAGAAGCGGGGTTTCCGATTGGCGGTCGGTTAGCGCGGCCTCGTTCAGGGGCCCGAGCTAAAGGCGCGGCGGCGGAGGCGCCGCAACCCGCGGGTATTTGAATTCCGGCGCAAGCACCAGCCGATAGGCTTTCATCCTGGGTTGTTGCCAGGATTCCAGCAGCGCGCCGCAGACGCTGCATTCGGCCCGACCCGGGCGGCCCGGCGCCGAGATCGACTCGGCAACTTCATAGGACGAACCACAGGAGCGGCAGGTAAAGTCTGATATTTTCATGTGAGCAGCATGCCCGGTCTAAGCCAGATCGCATTGAACCAGATCAATGCGTCACTGGAAAGACAGGCGTCGCAAACCTTCGACCTTGCGCTCAATCGCCGCGACGGCAGGGCGCCTGGCCTTTGGCCGGCTGCACCGGCTGGGATCGCGGATGTGACGGAGCGAGCCCCGACGTCTGGCCTGCCGCGATGAATTCGGCCCAGTTGGCATCGGACGACCAGTCCAGATAGTGGGAGATCGCGGCCGCCAGCGCCAGCAAAACCACGATCTGGATGATCAGGGTACGGACGAGCGCCAGCCAAGTGCTGCCGCGATCTCCTCGGTTCTGGTTGCCAGGTGACGCCACGGATGCCTCTCGGAGCAGGATAGCACCGCAAAATAAACCCGTGCCGGCATGCCGATGTGAACCGCTTCACAAAGGGGCGTAAAAATTCTCCGACGGCCCGATCCGGCGGCATGGCTGGATCGAGCCGGCTGCAGTTTAATGGCGCTACAACTTACCAATAGATGCCGTGGCGGTGCAGTTCGTAGATCACGCGGGCTTCGGTGGTCTCGTGCTTGCGCCTTGACCTTTCGGCCCTGACGGTCGCGGCGTGTTTCTCAGGCCTGGCCTGATCCGGCTGTGGCGCTTGCGCCGATATATCGACCGCGGCGGGCCTGGCGACAAAGGCCGGCGTTTCCGCGGGCTGCTGGGCGTCGGAGGTTTTCGGCGCCACGACGGCCTGGTCGGGAACCTTGGACTGCTGCGCGGCGGTCGCTGGATCGTCGCTCGATGCCAAAGTCAGGCCCCGGGTTACGCCTGCCTGCGCGGTGGCGGATAGCAGAACGAATGCTGCGATCAGGACGAACTTACGCATGTGATGCCCCCTGTTGGCTGGCGGTTGGTGGTTGCGGTCTGACGTTGGAGGCAGACTAGGCGAATAGGCCGCAAGGTTATGTGAGGCGGATCACGCTGGCGTTCGAGGGCCAGCCCTGCTGAATGCGAGACATTGTGGATGCCGGCTCGAACTTCCGCCGTATTTTCACGCGCTGTTTTCGCCGACTAAGCGATGCGCGGCCGCTGCCGCGGGGCTTGTGATTACTTTGCAATCGCGTATACTTTGTATCACAAAGTTTGGGGCATCCGATGCGCGATCTCGACAAGGCGCTCGCCGACATTTTCGCCATTCGCAGCCAGATTGCCGCCGGCACTGCCTTTCGCGGCTATGGTCCGGCGACTGTCGCGGCCACCGGGGTCCTGGCGCTGGCCACGGCGTTGCTCGAATTCTGGTGGCTCGACGATCCCTCGGATTACCCGCTGAGCTTTTTCGCCGGCTGGGCCGCGACCGCTGTGGTGTCCTTGGCCTTGATCTGGACCGAGATGCAGGCGCGCTCGCAGCGGCATCATTCGGGACTGGCCGACGCCATGATCCATCAGGCCGTCGAGCAATTCCTTCCCGCCGGCATTGCCGGCCTGGTGCTGGCGGTGATGCTGTGGAAGTTCGCCGCCGAGGCGCTGTGGATGCTCCCCGGCCTTTGGCAGGTGCTGGTCAGCCTCGGGGTATTCGCCTCGGTGCGCTCGTTGCCGCGCAGCGTGGCCTTCGCCGGCGGCTGGTACTTCGTCGCCGGTTTCGGGACCTTGATCCTCGCCAGCCAGAGCCATGCTTTGTCACCCTGGACCATGGGGCTGCCGTTCGCGATCGGGCAGTTTCTGATGGCCGCCATCCTGCATTTTGCATCCGGAGAAACCGATGTCGAAGAATGAAGTAAGTCACGCGCCATTCTCCTATGACGGTCTTGACCGGGTCATGCACGAGAAGGCGAGGCTGGGATTGCTGACCTCGCTGATGGCGCATCCGAAGGGGCTGGCGTTCGCCGACCTCAAGCAGCTCTGCGGGCTGACCGACGGCAACCTCAGCCGTCATCTCCAGGTGCTGCAGGAGGCCGGCCTGGTTGAGGTGACAAAAGGCTATGAAGGCAACCGGCCGCACACCACCTGCCGTCTGACCAAGACCGGACGCCGCCGCTTCCTCGATTATCTCGCCGTGCTCGAGCGGCTGGTGCGCGACGCGGCGAAAGCCGCCGGCGCGCAAGACGCCTCGGCCAGCCCGCTCCACATCCTTCGCGCCTGATCCGATCCTCCCGAACTTTTTTTGCAAGGAAACTTTGTTGTGCAAAGCGATCTCTCTTCGAAACTTCACGTCGGCATTATCATGGACGGCAATGGACGCTGGGCGACGCGGCGGCGGCTGTCGCGGCTGCGCGGCCACGAGGCCGGCGTCGAAGCCATCCGGCGTATCGTCGAAGCCGCGCCGAAGCAGGGCGTGGGGACGCTGACGCTGTACGCTTTCTCGAGCGACAACTGGCGCCGGCCGAAAGCGGAAGTCTCGGCGCTGATGGCGCTGTTGCGGTTTTACCTGGCCAGCGAGGTCGAAAGCCTGGTCAAGAATGGCGTCCGTCTCACCGTGATCGGACGCCGCGACCGGCTGCCTGCGGGCATTGCCGACGCGATCGGCCGCGCCGAGCAATCGACCGCCGACGGCGCTGTGCTGCACCTGCGGATCGCGGTCGATTACTCGGCGCGCGACGCCATCCTCAAGGCCGCGGCGCTCGCCGCCGGCATGGGCGATCTCACCCGCGAGGGTTTTTCCAGGCTGGTTACCGGCGAGCCCTTTCTGCGCGACGTCGACCTTGTCATCCGCACCAGCGGCGAGCAGCGGCTGTCGGATTTCATGCTGTGGGAGAGCGCCTATGCCGAACTGCATTTCACCCAGCGGATGTGGCCGGAATTTCAGGCGGAGGATCTCGCGGAAGCGCTGGCCTCATTCCACCGGCGCGAGCGGCGCTTTGGCGGATTGCAGCCGGAGCTGCAGGAGATGGTCGGCGAGATGGAGATGAGTGTGTAGGCGCATACAACCTGCGCGAGCCTCCTCAGATGGTCCGCGTGCGTTTAATTCAACCAATAGTGGCAGCGCTTCGGTGGCCGCAGTGGACATCTCATGATTGCCCAAAGAATTCGCTTTAAAGTTTTGCGGGAGTGAATTATCGCTCGCTTGAGCTCGACCGTTGACCCAAGAATACGGCGAGCGACGCGGGGGGATTGCCATGCGCGTAGCGCTCGAAATCAACTTCGCCCTCTGGGGCATGATCTTTTGTGTCGCGCTGAAAGCGATGCATGATTTCGCGATCCTGTAGTCGCGCACCCGCAACATGCCGCAAGCCGGCGCACGATGGATGCCCGGCTGACTTGCCCGAGGCATCGCCGAATTAATCGATAATTTACCCTAGCGAGCGACCCTGCCCCCGGGGTTGCGCCAGTCGTCGCCGCCCGCAAAGGGTCCGATCATGACGATCATGACAAGGTGGCACCTCCTGATTCCGCTCACGCTGGCCCTTGGCGCCGGCGCCGGGATTGCAAGCGCCCGCGGCGAGACGCTCACCGGCACCGCTTCGGACAGGCCTGCTCCCGTCCATGCCCGGCCGGGCCTTTCCGCCGGGAACATCGCGGCAACGACCCCGGCACGGGCATCCGCCGCAACCGCGTCATCGCCGGCCGATCGCGCGGCGCAGCTGGCCTTGCTGCCAACAAACTCGCCGGAATGGTGGGCCCTGCACGACGCGATCGATGTCGAGGCGGACCAGAGGCTTGCGAAGTCGCTGATCATCTGCAGCGGCTGCTTTGCACCTGACGCCGCGCACCAGACCGGCGCGATCAAATAAACCGGCGGAAAGCCGGCGGGCGACCCGGCTTGTTTTCATCAGGGATCACGATCGTGGATATCTCCACGGCGGGATTTGTCGGCCCGACATTGGCAAACTTTGCCATAGGTGGTACGTTCTGCCCGGATCTAGGGAGAATTCGGATATGCCGACTCGGAATATCAGTCTGACGCCAGAGCAGGACGCCTTTGTCGAAAGCGTGGTCGAGGCGGGCGAGTATCAGAATGCAAGCGAAGCCGTTCGCGACGCGCTCCGGGCACTGCAACAGCGGCGACGCGAAGACGCGTTGAAGCTCAAAGCGTTGCGCGTGCAGATCAAGGCCGGAGTGGACGCACTCGAAAGAGGAGAATTCACGGAAGTCGATGCCGTCGATCTGGAGGGCTACCTGGAATCCCTGGCGGTCGGGTCGGGCACGGACGCGCGCTGATCCCGATGGCGCGATTTCGTATATCGCGGCTCGCGAGAGCAGACCCTGTGCGTATTCTTGCCACCAGCGCCGAACGGTGGGGAACTGAGGGCAGGCGCCGTTATGCCGCGGTGATCGCAACGGCCATGCGCCAGGTGGCGAGTGATCCGGACGGAGTCGCGACGCGGGATCGCAGCGAGTTTCTGCGCGGCGTTCGCAGTTTTCACATCCGCCACGCCCGTGCGGACGACTCGGCGCCAAAGGTGATGAGGCCGGCCCACATTCTCTACTACCGCGCAATCCGGCCGGGCCTGGTCGAGATCGTCCGCGTATTGCACGAACGTATGGAGCCAAGTCGCCACATCAGCGAGGCCTCCGAAGATTGAGTGGCCTCGCGCGCCCGGATCAAGCGCTGAATCAGCGCTGACGCCCTTCTCGGCGCCGCCATGTTTAAAAGCTCTCCCCCGTCTGCATGCCCAATGGTACCATTTTTCCAGAAGGTTCCTCGGGCTGTTTTGGGCCCCCACTGGTGCGCTTTGGGACTCCTGGGGTGGCGAACATGGGGGCTTGCTTCGGTTTGTCTGGGGCGCCACGGTATTGCCGATGAAGATGACCGCAAATATTCCATCGTCCGCCGCCGAGGTAGTCGCCGATCCCGCCGCTTTTCTGCGTGCGGTGCGTTCGGGCTATCATATTGTCGTACCGGATTTTGATTATCGCGCCGCCGCGGCATTGGCGGATGCTTTGGCAGAGGAGGAGTTGCTTGAAGAAATGCTTTCTTACCGCAGGACTGTGACCGGCGTTGAGAACACGATATTCATTTCGCCCAAGGGCAGCACGCAACACGCGGCACGGATCAAACTGGCCATTGATCCGCCAAATGGTATCGATCCGAGCGGAGAAACTGCGTCCATCGCGATTTCCGATGGGGCTGTGAAGGCGGGGAGCGTTATCCCCTCCGCGCTGCTCGGGAGAGTGCAGCAGTTCATTGAGCTCAACCGCGCTGCGTTGATCGATTATTGGGAATATCGCATCGACACCGAAGAATTACGGCGGCG
>NZ_JBEKXH010000260.1:0-9341 GCF_049512235.1 Bradyrhizobium sp. | reverse complement strand
CGCCGGGTTAGGCAGCGCTGTTCTCAGGTTCGTCGTCCTTGTAGAGCTCCTCGCGCGTCACCTTCTTCTCGGTGACGTTGGCAAGTTCCAGGATGAAATCGACCACCTTGTCCTCATAGATTGGTGCGCGAAGCTGGGCGAGCGCGTTGGCGTTGTTGCGGTAATAGTCCCAGACCTCTTTCTCGCGGCCGGGCATCTGGCGCGCGCGCTCGATCACCGCGCGGCTGACTTCGTCGTCGCTGACCGTGATCTTGTTCTTATCGCCGATCTCGGACAGCACAAGCCCGAGCCGGACCCGGCGGTCGGCGATCTTGCGGTATTCTTCCAGGGCGGCCTCTTCCGTGGTGTCTTCATCGGCGAAGGTCTTGCCGGAGGATTCCATCTCGGCCTTGATCGAATTCCACATCAGCTTGAATTCTTCCTCGATCAGCGAAGGGGGCGCCTCGAAGCGATGGCTCTCGTCGAGACGGTCCAGCAGCATGCGCTTGACCCGCTGGCGGGTGGCGCCGGCAAATTCCGCGGCCAGCCGCACGCGCGCGGCCTGTCTGAGCGCGTCGAGCGATTCCAGACCAAGTGTCTTGGCGAACGCGTCGTCGATCACGGTGGCCTGCGGCGATTCGATCAGGGTCGCCGTGGTTTCGAACTCGGCCGGCTGACCTGCAAGCTTGTCGTTGGCATAGTTCTTCGGGAATGGAACTTTGAGGTTGCGGGTTTCGCCCACGGCGATCCCGAGCAACTGGTCCTCGAAGCCCGGAATGAAGGTATTGGAGCCGATCGTCACCTGGATGTTTTCACCGGTGCCGCCGTCGAACGGCGTGCCGTCGATGGTGCCCTTGAACGAGATCGTGACCCGATCCCCCGGCTCGGCCTTGGCGCCCTCGCTTTTGGCGGCAAATGCGCGGTTCTGGTCGGCGATTCGCTGGATGGCAGCGTCGACATCCGCATCGGTCACCTCGGCGACCGGCTTCTCGACCGTGAAGCTCTTGAAATCGGCGAGCTGGATCGCAGGCACCAACTCGATCGAAACGGTGTAGTTCAGATCGGATCTTCCGGCCAGGATGTCCTCGACGGCTTTTTCCGCGGACGGCATGGTGATCTTGGGCTCGGTCGCCAGACGGTAGCCGCGCTCGGTGAAAATCTGCGAATTGGTATCGCGGATGGTCTGGTCGATGGTCTCCGCCATGACCGAGCGGCCATAGACCTTCTTGAGGTGGCTTACCGGCACCTTGCCCGGACGAAAGCCGTTGAGACGAACCTTGTCCTTGAGGTCGACGAGACGGGCGCCCGCCTTGGCATCGAGATCCGATGCGGGAACGCTGATCTGGAATTCGTGCTTCAATCCCTCGGCGAGGGTTTCTGTGACCTGCATGGCGTCAATCTTCTTCCCGCTTTGGTCCGGCCTGCGCCGGGACCCTGTCCATTCTTTCGACGCGCGGCCTCACAATGCCGGCGTCCGTGGTTTGGCGGACCCAATCCTTGCGGGAAGACATACCCTAAAGGCTCAGGTCCTTAAGTTAATTCTTCATGCAAACGCTGTCAGCGCTTGGTGCGGGCGGAGGGACTCGAACCCCCACAACTTTCGTCACTGGAACCTAAATCCAGCGCGTCTACCAGTTCCGCCACGCCCGCTGATAGCATCCTGTCCGGCCGCGATGCCGCGGGCGGCGGGCTTATAACATGGGCCGAGCAGTCCGCAGCAAAAAAATGGCCATTGCAAAGCCTCGCCGGAAGTAGCTGCGCCGGCTGGACATATCCAGCGGAAAATGATCCGCATCGAGACATGGCAGATGGAATTTTGAGGCTTGACCGACGCCGGCTGATCGCCGGACTGGGTGCCGCGGCCCTCGCTCCGGCGCGCTCCGCTGCCGCGGCGGCGGAGCCGCAAATCGTGCCCGTTCTCCACGCCAAGATCGACCTCGGGAAATCGCCGCCACAACGGCCCGATGCGCTGCTCTGGGAGTTCGCCGGTCCGGCCGAAACGGCGCGTGAGACCGCCAAACGTGGGACCGCGCTCGAATTCAGACTTGCCAATGAATTGCCCGTCCCGGCGGGGCTCAATTGGCATGGACTGGATGGCGTTCCGTCCTCGGAACTGCTGACCGCGCAGGCCCCCTTGCCGTCCGGTGCCAGCCAAAACCTGCAAATCCCGTTCGGGCGCTCGGGCACCTATCTCTGCGATCTCCGTCTGCTGGGAGACGGTCAGGCACGTGCGTCGCGGGCTCTGATGCTGATCGTCGCGGAAACCGAAGCGGTCGAGGTGGATCATGATGAGGTATTTCTGATCGAGGACTTTCGGCTGGACCCTGATGGAGCGCTGGTCGCGCCCGGCAGCGATCCAAAAGGTACAAACCTGTTGTACACGATCAACCGCGAGTCCTCGCAACAGGTCTCGGCGCGGCCGCATGATCGCCTCAGAATGCGCTTTATAAATGGATGTCAAAGATCTGTAATCGCGGTAAAAATTGAAAACCACGACGTTCGTGTCATAGCCTTGGACAGTCAGCCCGCGGAACCCTTCCCGGCGCGCAATGGGGCGATTGTGCTGGCACCTGGTGGCCGGGCCGATGCCTTCGTCGATGCCGCGGGGCCGGCCGGCATGACATCAGCGATCCTGCTCCATGACGGCAAGGAGGCACGTTCGATCGGCCGACTTGTCATCACCGATGAACCGCCGATCCGGAGCATGCCGCTGCCGCCTTTCCAAGCGCTCAAGTCCGACGGCCCGAGGGCCCAGCTCGATCTCAAAAACGCCCTCCGCTTCGAGTTGGTGCTGGGGGGACCGGCGGCGGATTGGGTGACGCCGGCGACCTTGGCTGCGACCACCCCGCCCGCCTTCCGTGCCAGGGCGGGCCGTATCGTGGTATTGGCACTGGCCAACCGCGCCGGCGTCGCCATCGTCTTCCATCTCCACGGACATCATTTCCGGCTGCTGGACCGGCTCGATGATGGCTGGAAGCCATTCTGGCTGGATACGCTGGCGATTGGTCCCGGACAGACCGAGCATGTCGCCTTCGCCGCCGAATATGCCGGGCGCTGGTTGCTGGAAGCCATGGCGACCGACTGGGCTGCGCCGCGCCTCGTCAGGTGGTATAGTGTCGAATGAGGAAACCAACATGAGCGCAGCCCCACCTACCCTTCGCAGCGTCACCGCCCGGGCGGTCGACGTGCCGATCTCGCGGCCGGTGAAAAATGCCTTCGGCGTGATCCGTTCGGCACCACTGGTGCTGATCGATGTCGAGACCGATCAAGGTATTACCGGACGTTCTTATATCTTTGGCTACGCCAGGCTGGCGCTCAAGCCGCTGGTAGACTTGATCGGCGAAATCGGCGCCGATCTGACCGGCAAGACAATCGCACCTTTCGACCTGATGGCAGCCATGGATGCCAAATTCCGGCTGCTCGGCTGGCAGGGACTGGTCGGCATGGCAGTTTCCGGCCTCGACATGGCGTTCTGGGATATCCTCGGCCGGGCGGCGGGTCAGCCGCTGGCGACCTTGCTGGGCGGATCGCCGCGGCCGATCCGGGCCTATGACAGCTATGGCGCGGTCGATCCCATCGCCGACGAGAGGGATCTGCGCCGTTCGCTCGATCAGGGTTTCCGCGGCATCAAGATCAAGGGCGGCGACGGCGATCTCGCCAAGGATGAGCGGGTGGTCAGGGAGGTGCGCGCGCTGCTTGGTCCCGACATTGCGCTGATGCTGGATTTCAACCAGTCGCTCGACGCTTCAGAAGCCAGCCGCCGCATCGACCGGCTGGCGGCTTACGATCTGCACTGGATCGAGGAGCCGGTGGCGGCGGAAAACCTGCAAGGCCACGCCGAAGTGCGCGCGACCTCGCCGATATCGATTCAGTCCGGCGAGAACTGGTGGTTCCCGCGCGGCTTCGCCGAAGCGATCGCCGCCGGCGCGAGCGATTTTATCATGCCCGATCTGATGAAGGTCGGCGGCGTCACCGGCTGGTTGCGCGTCGCCGGCCAGGCCGAGGCCGCCTCGATCCCAATGTCCAGCCACCTGTTCGCCGAAGCGAGCTCGCACCTTTTGGCGGTAACGCCGACCGCGCACTGGCTCGAAGTACTCGACCTCGCTCGCGCCGTTCTGGCCGAGCCGATCGAGATCGTCGACGGCACGGTCACCGCGAGGGGGCCGGGATTAGGACTGTCGTGGGACGAAGCCGCGGTCGCGAAGTATAGTCCGCGCTGAACCATCAGCCGCGCGATCCACGTGTCCAGAAATATTGTGTCCGGTCAGTGGGCGATGGTGGGTTGATCGCGAGGCGGGGGTGTGGTTGCTTCCGGCCCGATGACGATCACCGACCCTTCCAGGATTGCCCGCGCCCAGGCGACCAACCGGCTCCAGGCGATCGGTGCGTTGTTTTCCGATGGCTGCGCCCGCATTGGGAGCCATCCGCTTGCCGCCATCATTTGCATCGGCTTCGCCCTGCGTTGCTTCTGGTGGATGACACATCCGGTCAGCAATTCACCGGACGCCATGCTCTATCTCAAAGAGGCCGACAACTTGTTTTCGACCGGCAGGATCGAGAGCAACGTCTGTATGCCGCTCTATCCGATCCTGATTCATCTCGCAGGAGAAAATGGCATCATCCTCCTGCAGATCGCACTTTCGACCGCGTCAATCTATCTAGCTTATCGGATTGCCTGCGACGTCTGGTCCTCCAAGTCAGCCGGAGTGGTCGCCGCCATCCTGATGGCCGCGCACCCGATGCTGATCTATTACCTGGCATTCCGGCTGACCGAGACCGTTTTTATCTTTTTCGTCCTGCTCGGTTTTGCCGCGCTGTATCGCGATCGAATTGCCGGCGCCGCGCTCGCCTTCACGCTGGCCAATCTCTTGCGGCCGTCACTCGATCTCGTCGTTCCGGCCATCCTGGTTGCCGGCACATTTGCAACTGTCGCAAAGCCGACCCTGCGCGAGCTGGCAAGGCGACTGGCCGTCTACGCGCTGATATACGGCACGCTGATGTCGGCCTGGTGGCTTCACAATTACGAAAAATACCACCGGTTTGTTCGACTGGATTTGGGCGCCGGCATGACCATGATCTACGAGAACAATCAGCAATTCGAGCAATACGGTTTTGATGCCGCGAAGCTGACGCCCTGGGTACCGTTTGCTCAGATCGCAGACCCGGTCGAACAGGATGCAGCGATGCAGTCGGCCGCGATTGCCTATATCAAAACCCGCCCGCTGGCGTGGCTGCGCGGAGACCTCGATCGGGCCACGCGTTTCTTCACGCCAAGCGATCTCAGTTATAGCAGGCTGCAGAAGTTCTTTTCCGCGCTGATCCTGATAGCGACGGTCGCGGGTGCCCTCGCCTCGCTCGCACTCGTCCCGGGCTGGCGACGTCGCGTGCCGCTATGGTTGCCCGTCGTATTTCTGACCGCCCTTCACCTTTCATTTCACGCGCTGCCGCGCTATCGCTTGCCGCTCGATCCCCTGTTGATCGTTCTTGCCAGCGGCAGCCTCGCCGCCTGGCAGCGGCGCATCGGCGGTATGGTGAACAAGCACATTGTGGTGCCGGCAGGTCAAGGACGATACCAGAGCGCTCAATAGTCGATCCCAAATTCGTCATAGAGCCGCCGGAATACGGCGGGCAACACCTCGCTGAGATCTTCGGCGATCAGGCCGGGGCCGGCCTCGCGTCCGGCCTCGCCGTGCATCCAGACCCCGATGCAGGCGGACTCGAAGGCCGGTGCGCCTTGCGCGAGCAGGCCGGCTATGAGGCCGGCCAGTACATCGCCGGCGCCGGCGGTGGCGAGCCAGGGCGGCGCGTTGGCGGCGATGGCGGCGCGCCCATCGGGTGAGGCCACCACGGTATCCGGCCCCTTGAGCAGGACGATGGCGCCGGAGCGCTGGGCTGCCGCCCTGACCCGTTCGAGCTTCGAGCGAAGCGGGTGTTTGTTGCTGAGATCGCTGAACAGTCGCGGAAATTCCCCCTCATGCGGGGTCAGAACGACCGCGCTGTCGTGCGACGATTTGATGGCCTCGAACAGCCGGTCCGGCGCCTGCGCGAAACAAGTCAGCGCGTCCGCGTCCAGCACCAGGCCTCGCTGCGCGGAGAGCGCCGTCAGCACACAGTCGCGGGTCCGGTCGGAAACTCCAGCGCCCGGTCCGATCACGCAGGCGTTGAGGCGCTTGTCGGTCAATAGCTCGGCAAATTCCACTGCTGTGTCGATGGGACGAACCATCACGGCCGTCAGCGCTGACGCGTTGACCGCGAGCGCATCCCGGGGCGAAGCCAGCGTGACCAGCCCGGCGCCAGCCCGCAGCGCGCCGCGGGCCGACATTCGGGCCGCGCCGGTCGCGGCGATGTCGCCGGAGAGGACGATCGCATGGCCGCGGACGTATTTATGGCCGTCGACCCGCGGCAGCGGAAAGGCCTTGCGCCAAAACCGCGGAATGTTTTCAAAACTCTGCGGGCGAATTTCGGCGATCACCCGCGCATCGATGCCGATATCGGCCACCTGCACGCGACCGCAATAAAGTCTGCCCGGCAGCAGCAGATGCGCGGGCTTGCGGCGGAAAAAGGTGACGGTCGCAGTGGCACGAACTGCAACCCCCATCACGGCGCCGGTGGTGCCGTTGACACCGCTCGGCAAGTCGACCGCGAGAACCGGCGCGCCGTTGGCATTGATGGCCTCGATCATGTCGTGCGGCTCGCCCTTTACGGGCCGATCAAGGCCGGCACCGAACAGCGCATCGACGATCAGTGCGGGTCTGCCGATCGCCTGGGGATTGAACGGCAGCACCGGATATTTCCATCCCCGCGCCGCGGAGGCCGCGTCGCCCTGCAGGCTGTCGCGCTCGCACAGCAGGATGACCGAGACTTCGCGGCCGCGGGCGGCAAGCTCAGCCGCCGCTACAAAACCATCGCCACCATTGTTGCCGGGCCCGGCGACCACGACAATGGACCCCTCCGGCACGAGGTCCATCGCGGCCTCCGCAACGGCCTGGCCTGCACTCAGCATCAGCGCAAAGCCCGGTGTGCCCGCGGCAATCGTCAACCGATCGGCACGCTGCATTTCAGCCGATGTCAGTACTTCCATGCCAAATCCCTGGTATGAGCGCCTCATCCTGAGGCATTTCCACATACGCGCGCTGTCGGACCTCGTAGGATTGCACGAGGATTGAGCTATTTGCCTATTTCGAAGGCTTTGCTATTTTGCGCCGTCATCCCAACCCGCCGCCATATGCCTGTTAATGGCCTGATAACATGTCAAAATCAGCCGTTTTAACAACTTGGCATAGACCCTGCTTTTGGGGAAGCCAATCTGGTCTGCCGTGCTCACCTTACAATTTTGAGTGTGCCCGGCTGCTTGCTGAAACTGACGATTGAGGAACCTGCGCACACTCGCGCAGCGTGGATAGAAACCTGCGGTCCGAACTAAATGCCGGGAGGCGCTCTGTGAAAAAAATAGAAGCCGTCATCAAGCCGTTCAAGCTCGACGAGGTCAAGGAAGCGCTTCAGGAGGTCGGACTGCAGGGCATCACCGTCACCGAAGCCAAGGGTTTCGGCCGGCAGAAGGGTCATGCCGAACTCTATCGCGGCGCTGAATACATTGTAGACTTTCTGCCCAAGGTCAAAATCGAGATTGTAATCGGGGATGACTTGGTGGAGCGCGCAATCGATGCGATCAGGCGCGCGGCGCAGACCGGCCGCATCGGCGACGGCAAGATCTTCGTTTCGAATATCGAGGAAGCCATTCGCATCAGGACCGGGGAATCCGGCCTGGATGCCATTTGAATTGGAATTGCGCAGATTCTGATATTGTATTGAGCATCCCGCAATTGTATTGAGCGTTACCCGAGGGTCGCTGCTTGCGGCCAGGTTACGACGCTTTTCAGCCAAAAGGGGTAATCATGAAGACCGCCAAAGACGTCCTGAAGTCAATCAAGGACAACGACGTGAAGTACGTCGATCTGCGTTTTACCGATCCGCGCGGCAAGTGGCAGCACGTGACTTTCGACGTCGGCATGATCGACGAAGAGGCATTCGCCGAGGGATTGATGTTCGACGGCTCGTCGATCGCAGGCTGGAAGGCGATCAATGAATCCGACATGTGCCTGATGCCCGATCCGGTGACCGCGACGATCGATCCGTTCTTCGCGGAGACCACCCTGGTGATCACCTGCGACGTGCTCGAGCCGACCACCGGCGAACCCTACAACCGCGACCCGCGCAGCATGGCCAAAAAGGCCGAGGCCATGGTCAAGTCGATGGGCGTTGGCGATACCGTGTACTTCGGGCCGGAGGCGGAGTTCTTCGTGTTCGACGACGTCCGCTACCAGACCACGCCCTACAATACCGGCTTCAAGCTGGATTCGATCGAACTGCCGATCAACTCCGACACCGAATATGAGGGCGGCAACCTCGGCCACCGCATCCGCACCAAGGCCGGCTATTTCCCGGTTCCGCCGCAGGATTCGGTGCAGGACATGCGCTCGGAAATGCTCGGCGCGATGGCCAAGATGGGCGTCAAGGTCGAGAAGCATCACCACGAAGTGGCCTCCGCCCAGCACGAACTCGGTATGAAGTTCGACACGCTGACGCTGATGGCCGACCAGATGCAGATCTACAAATACTGTATCCACCAGGTCGCCCACATCTACGGCAAGACCGCCACCTTCATGCCGAAACCGGTCTATGGCGACAATGGCTCGGGCATGCATGTTCATCAGTCGATCTGGAAGGACGGCAAGCCGGTATTCGCCGGCAACAAGTACGCCGACCTCTCGGAGACCTGCCTCTCCTACATCGCCGGCATCATCAAGCATGCCAAGGCGATCAACGCCTTCACCAACCCCTCGACCAATTCCTACAAGCGCCTGGTGCCGGGCTACGAAGCCCCGGTGCTGCTCGCCTACTCCGCGCGTAACCGCTCAGCGTCGTGCCGCATCCCCTACACCTCCAATCCGAAGGCCAAGCGCGTCGAGGTGCGTTTCCCCGATCCGATGGCCAATCCGTATCTCGGCTTTGCCGCGATGCTGATGGCCGGTCTCGACGGCATCAAGAACAAGCTCGATCCGGGCCCGGCGATGGACAAGGACCTCTACGATCTGCCGAAGGAAGAGCTGAAGGCGATTCCGACGGTGTGCGGCTCTCTCCGCGAGGCGCTCGAAAACCTCGACAAGGACCGCTCTTTCCTCAAGAACGGCGGCGTGTTCGACGACGACTTCATCGACGCCTATATCGACCTGAAAATGCAGGAAGTGGAGCGTTTCGAAATGACGCCGCACCCGGTCGAATTCGAGATGTACTACTCGCTGTAAGTCGGCGGGCGAATTTCCAAAAACAAAAAGGGGCGCCTCAGGGCGCCCTTTTTCATG
>NZ_JBEKXH010000259.1:0-9348 GCF_049512235.1 Bradyrhizobium sp. | reverse complement strand
CCACCCCCTGGTCCCGGCCACCCAGGCATGGGCGGCCGACATCGAGAAGGCCTCGGGCGGCACCATCAAAATGACGGTCTTCCCTTCCGAGCAGCTCGGCAAGGCATTCGACCATTACGACATGGCGCGCGACGGCATCGCCGATATTACCTATGTCAATCCCGGCTACCAGCCCGGCCGGTTCCCGATCGCCGCGGCCGGCCAGCTCCCCTTCGTGTTCTCCGACGGCAAGAAGGGCACGCTGGCGCTCAACGAATGGTACCACAAATACGCGCCGACCGAAATGAAGGACACCCATCTGTGCTTTGCCTTCATCCACGATCCCGGCACGCTGCACGGCAAGAAGAAAATCCTTTTGCCGATGGATCTCAGCGGCCTGAAGGTGCGGCCCGCGCAGAGCACCATCGGCGAAATGGTCAAGATGTTCGGCGGCACCAACGTCCAGGCCTCGGCGCCGGAAGCACGCGATGCGATTGAACGCGGCGTGGCGGATGAAATCACATTCCCCTGGGGATCGATCTTCCTCTTCGGCATCGACAAGGTCGTCAAGTATCACATGGACGTGCCGCTGTACTCGACGGTCTTCACCTACAACATCAATCTCAAAACCTACGATTCGCTCTCGCCGGCGCAGAAAAAAGTCATGGACGATCACTGCACGCCGGAGTGGGCCTCGAAAGTGACCGACCCCTGGACCGATTTCGAGGCCAACGGCCGGGTCAAGATGAAGGCCCTGCCGGGCCACGATGTCTATCCGCTGACGCCGGAACAACTTGCGGAGTGGAAGAAGGCCGTCAAGCCGCTGCACGACAGCTGGGCCGAGGCGGTGAAGAAGGCCGGAGGCGATCCGGCCGCCATCGACGGCGACCTGCAGGCCGCGCTGAAGAAGTTCGAGGCGGGGATCTAGTCGGCTACTTCCCTTCACCTCTCCCCGCTTGCGGGGGGCCGCTTGCGGGGGGCCGCTTGCGGGACAGGTCGGATCCCCCCTGGGCAATCCGGGTGAGGGGTTGCAGGTCAAGCAATCGGCTCCAGCGTTCGCGGATAGTCCCCTTCACCCCAACCCTCTCCCCGCAAGCGGGGAGAGGGGGCAACCACCACCTAGTGATGGCGCAACCCCTCGAAGTCAGCAGCGACGGAACATCCGGCAGCCCGCCCGGGCCGCCGCGCCAGAACGTGATGGATCGCTTCATCGATTCGATCGAATGGATCGCAGCGTTCTTTGTCGGCGTCGTCGCGCTCAATACCTTTACCGCGGTATTCATGCGCAAATTCTTCGCGGTCACGATTCCGGATTACTATAATTTCGGCCAGTTCCTGCTCGGCATCCTGATCTTCTGGGGCATTGCCGCCACCTCGTATCGCGGCACCCATATCACCGTCGATCTGCTCTGGGCAAATGCGACCCCAAAGTACCAGCGCTTGATCGACGTATTCGCCACGCTGGTGCTGTTGTTCGTGGTGACGGTGCAGACCTACACGCTGTTCGACAAGGTCATGAACACCCGGGCAGAACATATCGTGACCATGGACCTGCAGATCCCGATCTGGCCGTTCTTTCTGGTGTCATGGATCGGCGACGTCTCCGCGGTGCTTTTGATCGCGATCCGGACCTACCGCCTGATCTTCCATCCCGAAGATATTCACGATGTCAAACTCAAGACCGCGGAGTAGGCGGCCATGAGCAACGCAGCGGTCGCCCTGATCGGGTTTGTCAGCTTGTTCGCGCTGATGTTGCTGCGGGTGCCGGTCGGCATGGCGATGGGCCTCGTCGGCATTACCGGGTTCGGCTACCTCACCGGCTTCGCCCCGGCGCTGAAGCTGGTCGGCCAAACCACGATGCGCACGGTGACGGACTATTCCTTCGGCGTGATCCCGATGTTCCTGCTGATGGGCGCGTTCGTATCGGTCTCCGGCATCAGCCGTGAGCTGTTCCGCGCCGCCAACACCTTTGTCGGTCACTGGAAAGGCGGGTTGGGCATCGCCACCATCGGTGCCTGCGGCGCCTTCGCGGCGATTTCAGGTTCTTCGGTGGCGACTGCGGCGACCTTCTCCGCCGTCGCCTATCCGGAGATGCGGCGCTACGGCTATCCGCAATCGTTTGCGACCGGCGTGATCGCGGTCGGCGGCACGCTGGGCGCGATGCTGCCGCCGTCCACGGTGCTGGCGGTCTATGGCATCATCACCCAGCAGGACATCGGCAAGCTGTTCATCGCCGGCATCCTGCCGGGATTGCTGGCGATCGCGATGCACATGATCACGATCGCGATCATCGGCCTGGCCAAGCCCAAATTTCTGCCGGCCGGCGAAAAAAGCTCCTGGCCGCAAAGGATGATCGCGTTGCGCGATGTCTGGTCGCCGCTGTTGCTGTTCGTTTTCGTGATCGGCGGGCTCTATGGCGGCTTTTTCATTCCGACGGAAGCGGGTGCGGTCGGGGCGGTCGGGGCGTTCCTGATCGGCATCCTGCGCGGCAAGCTGTCGAAGGACGGAATCCTGCAGTCGCTGTTGCAGGCGACGCGCACCGCGGCCGCAGTCTTCACCGTGCTGATCGGCGCGCTGTGCTTCGGCTATTTTCTCACCATCACCCAGACGCCTCAGAACGTTACCGAATTTCTTACCGGGCTCGGCATCGGCAGATATGGCATTCTGGCGTTGATCCTGTTGATGTACCTGGCGCTGGGCTGCCTGATGGATGCCTTGGCGATGGTGATCCTGACGGTGCCTATCGTGTTTCCGGTGGTGACAGCACTCGGGTTCGATCCGATCTGGTTCGGCATCATCATCGTCATGACCGTCGAACTCGGTCTGATACATCCCCCGGTCGGGATGAACGTGTTCGTCATCAAAAGCGTGATCAAGGACGTCAACATGTCCACGATCTTTCTTGGCGTGCTGCCGTTCGTGGTCACCGACCTGATCCGGCTTGTGATCCTGATCCTGTTCCCCTTGATCGCGACCTGGCTGCCACAACGCATGGTCGGTTAGGGCATGATCCGGAATAAACCGGGGGCACCGGTGTTCCCAACGGACCATGCTCAACTAAGAGAGCGCTCATGACACCGCGGCTTTCGACCAGATATGTCTTCAGCCTCGCCATCAAGGTCGGCGTTCCGATCGTTGCCGGCGATCTCGGCTACGGCGTCAGGCGTATCATTCCGATCCTTGGCGGCGAGTTGCACGGCGAGGGCATCAAGGGGACGATCTTTCCGTATGGTGCCGACTTCCAGACCATTCGCCCGAACGGCTTTACCGAAGTCGAGGCGAAATACGCCTTCAAAATGGAGGACGGCGCCATTGTTTACATCGAGAATGTCGGCATTCGATTCGGTCCGAAGGAACTGCTCGACCGCATCGCCCAAGGCGAGATTGTCGATCCCGCCCTGATCTATTTTCGCTCGGTGCCCAGATTCGAGACCGGAGCCGTGAAATATCGCTGGTTGATGGAAAACCTGTTCGTCGGCGTCGGCGCCCGCTACCCGGACCGCGTCGAGATAGAAGTGCATCAGGTACTATAAGGCCGACGTGCCACTGAAATGCGTTGGGGAAGAAAACGCGGCAGTCAAGAGTTGACAGAGTGATTGACTCCCCCTGAGTTAGTTATAAATTATAACTATTCATGAAGGACACAATACGCCGATGGAAAAAGCCGACCCGGCCGCCAATGCGGATTCGTCCGCGCTCCTCCGTATCGAGAGCGCAGGCGCGGTGCTGACCGTGGGCCTCAATCGGCCGGCCAAGCGCAATGCGCTCAATGACGGCATCATCCTCGCGATCCAGGATTGCTTCGTAAATCTCCCGGACGGGATAGGCGCGGTGGTTATCCATGGCATCGGTGACCACTTTTCATCCGGACTCGATCTTTCGGAGCTGACGGAGCATGATGCGACCGACGGCTTGCGACATTCGCAGATGTGGCACCGGGTGTTCGATCGCATTCAATACAGCCGCGTGCCCGTGATCGCGGCGCTGCGGGGCGCGGTGATCGGCGGCGGACTGGAACTCGCCTGTGCCGCGCACATTCGTGTGGCCGAGCCCAGTGCCTATTTCGCGCTGCCGGAGGGCCAGCGCGGGATCTTCGTCGGCGGCGGCGGATCGGTGCGGCTGCCACGGCTGATCGGGGTCGCACGGATGATGGATATGATGCTGACCGGAAGGGTTTATCCGGCGACCGAGGGGGCGTCTTTTGGCTTTGCGCAATATCTCACTGAGGAAGGCAACGCGCTGGCGAAATCGATCGAACTCGCCGCGCAGGTCGCAAAGAACGCACCTCTGACGAATTTCGCCGTGTTGCAGGCTTTGCCGATGATCGCGGAAACCAATCCGCAATCCGGCTTGCTGATGGAATCGCTGATGGCGACGGTGGCCCAGAGCGACAAAGAAGCCAAGCTCCGGATTCGGGCATTTCTCGAGCGCAAGACCAGCAAAGTGAAGCCTTCCTGACATGAGCCTGAATCCCGACATTTCGGTCCCGGCAGCGCGCAGCGGTGCGGCGCTGCGCCCGATCGCGTTCGCCGATCCCGCCGTCACAATCGATCGTCGCGATGACGGCACGATCTATCTCAGGCCAAAAAAGCCGCTCGGCGAATATCCGGTTCGATTGACCGACCGCCTGCACCATTGGGCCAGGACCGAGCCGGACCGCGTCTTCATGGCGGAGCGCGAGGGTGGCCATGGCTGGCGGCAAATCACCTACGCGGAATTGCTGAAATCAAGCCGGCATATCGCCTCGGGCCTGCTGGCACGCGGCCTCTCCGCCGAGAAGCCGGTCGTGATCCTCTCCGGCAATTCGATCGACCACGCGCTGATCGCGTTCGGCGCGCTGTATGCGGGGATACCGTTCTGCCCGGTGTCGCCGGCCTATTCGCTGGTGTCGAAGGACTACGGCAAGCTTTCCCATCTGATGAAGCTGTTGACCCCCGGCCTGGTATTCGCCGATGACGCGGAAAAATTCGCCGATGCGCTCGAAGCCAACGTGCCGGCCGCGGCCGAGATCTTGGCGTCCTATGGTGCGTTGTCCGGCCGCCACGTGACGATGCTCGCCGACTTGATGGCGAGCCCGCTGCATCCCGGCCTCGATGCGGCACATCAGGCCATCGGCCCCGATACGATCGCGAAATTCCTTTTGACCTCCGGTTCGACCGGCCATCCGAAAGCGGTCATCAATACCCAGCGGATGATCTGCGCCAACCAGGTGATGATCCGCGAAACCATGGCTTTCCTGAAGGACGAGCCGCCGGTCATCGTCGACTGGCTGCCGTGGAACCACACCTTTGGGGGCAATCACGATGTCGGGCTGACCCTGTTCAACGGCGGTTCGATGTATCTTGACGCCGGCAAGCCGATGCCCGGCGGCATCGAGGAGACGGTGCGTAATCTCCGCGACATTTCGCCGACGGTGTATTTCAACGTGCCGAAGGGGTACGAATCGCTGTTGCCCTATTTGCGCGACGACAAGGCGCTGCGCGCAACGTTCTTTCATCGCCTGCAGGCGATGTTCTTCAGCGGTGCGTCGCTGTCGCCCTTTGTCTGGGACAGCCTCGACGAACTCGCCGTGCAGGAAACCGGCTTTCGCGTGCCGGTCCTGACCGGGCTCGGCGCCACCGAGACCGCGCCGTTCTTCATGTCGGTCAATCCGGTTACCAGCCGCTCCGGCCATGTCGGACTTCCGGTATCCGGCAACGAAGCCAAACTTGTGCCTGATAACGGCAAGCTGGAGGTCCGAGCCAAAGGGCCGAACGTCACGCCGGGCTATTGGCGGCAGCCGGAGCAGACCGCCGCCGCGTTCGACGAGGAAGGTTTTTACAAGCTCGGCGACGCGCTCAAGCCGGCCGTCTTGGACGATCTCAGCGCCGGCTTTGATTTCGATGGCCGCATCGCCGAGGATTTCAAGCTCGCCAGCGGCACCTGGGTCAGCGTCGGTCCGCTGCGCGCCCGGTTTGTCGCGGCCTGCGCGCCGCTGGTGCGCGACGTCGTGATCGCCGGCATCAACCGCGACGAGGTGTCGGCGCTGGTCATCCTCGACCTCGACGGCTGCCGCCTGATCAACCCGACGTTGCCGTTCGACGACCTCGCAGCGACTGCGTCCGACGCCCTGATCCGCGAGGCATTTCGCGAACGGCTGGTCAGTTTTCTTTCGACCTCGACCGGGTCGGCGACCCGGATCACCCGCGGCGTCCTGCTCGACACGCCGCTGTCGATCGATCGCGGCGAGGTTACCGACAAGGGCTCGATCAACCAGCGCGCGGTACTGGACTGCCGCAACGGCCTGATCGAGGAGCTTTATTTGCAGACGCCGCCAGCCCACGTGATAACGCTTTAGCCAACGTCGAACACCGAATTCACCCGAGGGGGAAATCATGCAGCTGAAAGATCATGCCGCCATCGTCACCGGGGGCGCATCGGGACTGGGTGCTGCGACCGCGCGCCGGCTGGCGGCAGCGGGCGCCAAGGTCGCCGTGTTCGACCTCAACACCAAGCTTGCGGAGAGCGTCGCCGCCGAGATCGGGGGGATCGCGGTGACCTGCGACGTCGCCGACGCGGCTTCGGCGGAGGCCGCCCTCGTTACCGCGTCCAAGGCGCTTGGCCCGGCGCGGGTGCTGGTCAATTGCGCCGGCATCGGAGTGGCCAAACGGGTGATCGGCCGCGACGGGCCGATGGCGCTGGCCGATTTCGAAAAGGTGATCCGGGTCAATCTGATCGGCTCGTTCAACATGCTGCGGCTGGCAACGGCCGGGATGTCGAAGCTGGAGCCGGTTTCGACCGGCGAGCGCGGCGTCGTGATCTCCACCGCCTCGGTTGCGGCCTATGACGGACAGATCGGGCAATCGGCCTATTCGGCCTCGAAGGGCGGTATCGTGGCGATGACGCTGCCGATCGCGCGCGAACTTGCGCAGTTCGGCATTCGTGTTCTCACCATCGCCCCGGGGCTGTTCCTGACCCCGCTCTTAGCCAATCTGCCGCAGGAGGCGCAGGACTCGCTCGCCGCTTCGATACCGTTCCCGCGCCGGCTTGGGCAAGCGGACGAGTTCGCCTCGCTGGCGCTGCACATGATCGACAATCCGTATCTGAACGGCGAGGTGGTGCGGCTCGATGCCGCGCTGCGCATGGCGCCACGCTGAAGGGCATTCCATGTTCGTCCATCGTCGTGACGTGCAGATCCAGTGGGGCGACTGCGATCCCGCTGACATCGTCTATTACCCGCGCTACTTTGCGATGTTCGACGACTCGACCTCGATCATGTTCGAGGCCGCCGGTTTCTCCAAACAGCACATCATCAAGAAGTATGGCCTGGTCGGCATCCCCATGGTCGACACGAGGGCGAAATTCTATATTGCCTCGACCCATGGCGACTGGATCACCATCGAGAGCCGGGTCGAGGGTTTCAAGCGTTCGAGCTTCGAGGTGACCCACAAGGTGTTCAAGGGCGATGCGCTGGCGATCGAGGCGTTCGAGACCCGGGTGCTGGTCGGACGTCATCCGGACGATCCGGCACGGCTGAAGTCGGCGCCGATGCCGGAGGAGGTCGTTGCGAGGTTCATGCGTGACTGACCCGGCAGAGACCATGACCTCAAGAAGCGGCAAAATGGCCGACGGAAATTTGATCCAGGCTGGAAAATAACACCGAAGGGAGGCATCCATGAATAGGCTTTGTCTGTCGGCCGCGGCCGTCGCGGCGTCGCTCGCCCTGCCGGGGTTGCCCGCGCTGGCGCAGACCAATGAAATCACCATCGGCATCAGCATCACGACCACCGGACCCGGGGCGGCGCTCGGCATTCCCGAACGCAACGCGCTGGAATTCGTGGCGAAGGAAATCGGCGGCGTACCGCTGAAGGTCATCGTGCTCGACGACGGCGGCGATCCGACCAACGCCACCACCAACGCCCGCCGCTTCGTTACCGAGTCCAAGGCCGACATCATCATGGGCTCGTCGGTAACCCCGCCGACCATCGCGGTATCCAACGTCGCCAACGAGGCCGGCATTCCCCATATCGCCCTCTCGCCCTTCCCGATCACGCCGGATCGGGCAAAATGGTCGGTGACAATGCCGCAACCGATACCGATCATGGGCAAGGTTCTGTACCAGCACATGAAGGCGCACAACGTCAAAACCGTCGGCTATATCGGCTACTCCGATTCCTACGGCGATCTGTGGTTCAACGACCTGAAAAAACAGGGCGAAGCACAGGGTTTGCAGGTCGTCGACGAGGAGCGTTTCGCGCGGCCCGATACGTCGGTCGCCGGCCAGGTGCTGAAACTGGTCGCGGCCAATCCCGACGCGATCCTGGTCGGCGCCTCCGGCACCGCGGCGGCGCTGCCGCAGACCGCGCTGCGCGAGCGCGGTTACACCGGCCTGATCTACCAGACCCATGGCGCCGCCAGCATGGACTTCATCCGCATCGCCGGAAAGGCGGCGGAGGGTGTGCTGATGGCCTCGGGCCCGGTGATGGATCCCGAGGATCAGCCCGACAGCGCGCTGACCAAGAAGCCCGGATTGGCCCTGGACCAGGCCTACGAAGCAAAATACGGCGCCAACAGCCGCAGCCAGTTCGCCGGACATGCCTATGATGCATTTCTGGTGCTCGAACGGATTATCCCGGTCGCGTTGAAGACGGCGAAGCCGGGAACGCTGGAATTCCGCGAGGCGATACGCCAGGCGCTGATGAGCGAACACGACATCGCCGCCAGCCAGGGCGTCTATAACTTCACCGAAAAGGACCGATATGGCCTCGATGATCGCTCACGCATCCTTTTGACCGTGAAGGACGGCAAATACGTTCTGGTAAAGTGAGCGGCTGAGCCGCAGGCCCGGTGCAACCTCTCCCCCCGACGCAAGCGAAGCTTGCGCTGGGCGCGGTACCCACGAGGGGGGAGGGAGCGCACCGCCATTGCCGCGATACCGATCCTTCGATCGGACGGTACGCGCAATCCTGATTCACTTTTCAAACAGCCAAGCCACGTATCTCGCGACCGTTATTGCGTTGCCGCGATATCATCAATCCATCTTCGCCAAGCAAAGAAAGCTCGATTGCTTCGTCGCAAGGCTGCTCGCAAAGACGTTGTCTCAAACACACGTTCGCGCCTCGCGGCGCGATGCGCCCGAGCCTTTGCCAGAATCGTACGCCCCGAGAAAACAGAGGGCGTGGGGAATGCCGGATGCCCAGTGGCACCCGCAGCCTCGCGTGCAGAAAACGGCCATCTCGCACACGAGTATTCACAGCGAGGCACCGGAAAACACCCGGCATTCCCGCACGCAATGGTTTTACGGTTTATACGCGCTCTCCCCGGCGATAGCTTGTTGCCACCGTCGCCTTCGGATTAAGGTTTTGTCGAGCCCGGTTGGGCCAACGAGCC
>NZ_JBEKXH010000258.1:0-9362 GCF_049512235.1 Bradyrhizobium sp. | reverse complement strand
GGAGTTTAATAGCGTTTGTTATTTCAAGCGATCATCTAGACCCAGTACTTGGGGGATTGGCGAACGGTCTCACTCGCGCCACAAGGTCCGCCAGAAACTGATCGGGACGATCAAAGGGAATAAAATGATCTCCGCCGTGGACCAGCACAAAATCCTTGTGCGGCGCGATGATCTGCTTGAAATATCGTTCAGCAGGCCCGCTTGGCGTGATGTCATCCTCATCGCCATCGATGAAGATCATGGGGATCGGAAATTCGAACCCTAACGAAGCCACGTCTCGCTGAAACATGGGACTGTCGCGTCCGCGCAGATACTTCGCGGAGAACGCCATCCCTTTGCTCCAGTTATACCAATCAAGCAGCGCGAAATCCGGCATGAAGGGCGGCGCGACAGGACCGGCGAGGTTGAAACTATCAACGGGCGGGAGCGCCAAAGCCCTGCTCCATTTTTCCGCAACGAGGCGATTTATTTCGTTCATGGCCGGTTGCGAAGCGATTGGCGCCAACTCTGCCAGGGCCTCCGTGTTGTTGACGGACTGCGCCCGCGTTTGCAGGTGAGCGATCGTGATCTCGAATGCTTTCTCGAAGGTCGCCCTGCCGATGACCTGCCCCGTGCCAACATAGGCGTAGAACAGATCCGGACGTTGCTTGACGATGTGAATCCCCAGGAATGAGCCCCACGAATGCCCAACCAGGACGATCCTGTCCTTGTGCAAATGGGTCCGCAGATACTCCGCGAGTTCGATTCCATCCTGTGTCATCCGTTCCAATGTCATGGTTGGTGCAGTCGCGTCTCCCGTCGCACCATAGGTCCGGCCGGTGCCGCGCTGGTCCCACTGCACGACGGTGAAGTATTTCTCCCAGGGCTGCCATCCCGACGATATCGGTAAGGTGGAGCTGCCGGGGCCACCATGGACGAAAAGAAGAACCGGGTTGTTTCGATCCTCGCCTCGGATTTGAACCCATTGTTGAATGCTGCCGATGACGACAAACCCTCCCTCCTGCACCCCATTGGGTGAACGGATCGCAAGGGCTTCGGCAGCGAGATGCTGACGGTAGGCACGAAAACCTAGTCCGGCAGCCACCACCACTATGAGGAGTCCGGCGGTGCACAGAAGAGAAGCCCTGATTAGTTTTACAACTTTGCGCGGCATCGTCGTCTGGTGTCCTCTGCGATGGCGTGACCTGAAGCTGCCTCATCGTCATCATGGTTCCTGAATACTTGGTCGAATGAGCGGAACTTCCGTCAAGGGCACCAAGCAGGAATTCGCTGCGGCGCAGCAAGTCGTCCGGTTCTTCCGGCCCCAAGGATGAATGCGCGTCTGGTCTCGTTCACGGAATTGTCCTCACGCCTTGATTGGTATCCAGATTTCGAAACTGCCCGTTCCGGTCGAATAATCGAACGCCTCGCCGAAGCGCTCGATACCGGGTGCATCGGCAGCCTCGTGTCCCGAGTCCGGCAGCCACTTGGTCCAGATCGTGCGGAACGTGCGGCGGATCGCCGAAATGTGCTCGCGATGGACGAACACAGCGTATTTCTGCTCGCTTATGCGCAGGCGGCTGAAGGCGGTCGGAAGCCCTGAGAAATCGGTCACTTGCGTGCCGGCGATGTAATCGAAATTGCCCTCGTCATCGCCGTTATATGAGACGCCGAAGGTGGTTCCGCCGACCTGGCGCGGGATGATCCCGAGATAAGGCACAAGGCGCTGCCATTGCGCCGGGATCGCCTTGCTGCTCTCCCAGGTGTAACGCTCTCCGAGGCCGGCAATGAGCAGCGGCTTGCCGTTCTCGAAGCGCACGGGTTTGAGGTCCTCGATCAGGGTCTCGTCCAGCTTGATGGGCTCCACGAGGTCGAGGTTGCAGGTGCGGCGCTGCGCCCGCACCGCTTCGGGCGTCAGCCCGAACTGGTCGCGAAACGCCCGCGTGAATGCTTCGTGAGAGCCGTAACCGGTGTCGAGCGCCACGCTCAAAATATCAGGCGCGCCGTTCGAAAGTGATCGCGCCGCCTCCGTCAGGCGCCGCCCGCGCATATAGCCCATGACCGAACGGCCGGTCGCGAGGCCGAAGGCGCGCGCCAGATAGAAGCGCGACACGCCGGCCGACCTAGCGATGTCGTCGAGCGAAATGTCGCCTGCAAAATGGGTCTCGATAAACCAGATCGCTTTTCCGACGGCACTCATGGTCGGCGCACCCGCGTGAAATCCGCTGGTTGTATAGCGCACTTCGAAAGCGGCCACTTGATCGGGATTGCAGTGCTTCGGCTCCGCTTGAGCCGGATGGACCCGTAATACTGGGTTGCAAGATACTGGGTTGCAAGGCTGCGGCCGGGCGTTCCGCGTCAGGTGCGACGACAGGCACGGAGATCTTCGCCAGCAGCGAAGATCTCCGTTTCCTCAGGTCCGGCTCAGCTCATTCGATGATTTCGACGATGCGGCGGGTGCGCGGGTCGACCAGCACGGTACGGCCGTTGACAACGGTATAGCGATAATCGCGCGCGCTATATTCCGCCGGCATATCGTAGTAGGTGACGCCGGCCTCGGGCAGCACGGCGCCGATCCGGACCTCCTGGTCGTAGCGATAGGACGGCGGACGCCGCTCCTCGACAAAGCGGTGAAAGCGCGGCCGTTCGTCGATGCCGAGCACGCCATCGACGCCGCCGACCACGCCACCGATGACCCCGCCGACAACGGCGCCCAGCGGTCCGGCATCCCGTTCGCCCTCGCGCGAGCCCCTCTCGATGCCGCCCGGGACGCCCTGGGCTTGCACGGCGATGGGAACGGCGATGGTGGCGGCGAGGGCGGCAATTCCAATCAGTTTGCGGATCATGAAAATTTCTCTCTCCTGGTTAACATGCATTGAAAACGGCCAGCGTGCCCGCAGGGTTCTGCAGCAATCGGATCGCTCGGCCACGCCGCCAAATGGCCCCGGTCGGGGCCTTCGATTGGACGAGCGACGCGAAACCGGGTTAAACCGGCAAATTGGCTGAATTGAGTTCAGGATTGATGGCAGCCGTCGGCCGCACCGAACCAGGCGATGCGCTGCCGGCCTGTCGCGGCACGTTCCTGGGCGTCGGCGTCATGAGTTGCGCGATCAACCTGTTGTATCTCACCGGCTCGCTATTAATGCTGGAAGTCTAAGGCCGGGCGCTGCCCAGCCGGAGCGTTGTCAGCGCAGTGACGGCGCGAACACGCTGTTCAACTGCAGATAAAACTGGTTCTGCTTGACGTCGGCATTGGGCGCGTTGGTCGCGGGATTGAGAGGACCGAGCGTGATGTTGAGGGTATGGGTCCGCGTGCCGCTGGTTGAGAGCAATGGGCTGTTCGGACCCTTGAAGCGCACGAAAGTCCAGGTCGGCGTGACGTTGCCTCCGTACGTCAATATGAACTGCACGGATTGCCCGATCGTCGCAATCGGTGGGTCGATCGCCTTCGACGTGAACTCCGTGGCCGTATCGACATAGCTCTTCATGTTCTTGATGTTCGCGTTCGCCGCCGCGATGTTTTGTGTTGCTGCGTTGGCGTCGGCGAGCGCCGCGATCGCGCGCTTATTCGCATTTTCTGCGTTCGAATTTAGCGTTTTGAGGTTGCAGAGGTTCTCTTTTTTCTTCTCGAGGTCGCGCTTTTTGTCGTCGATGTCGGGCTCGTTTTTCCCGGCGTTGCCGAGGTCGCGCTCTTCTTTCTCGATGTTCTCGAGGTCGCGCCTTCGGCGCACCACGAGGAATCTTGTATCCCTTATGAGGTTTCTGGCTAGGGTGAACTTCTTATCCGGCAGTGGCCTGAAGGTGTCGAGATCGTTGGTCGCCTCCTTTATGTTGTCGTTTGCAGCGTCGCCAAGCTGCTTGGCAACCTTGAGGTTCGCCGCATTATGATCCTCCCTCCTTCTGATCGCTGGATCGAGCACGCCGTTGAATTGCGCCTTGTCCGCCTCGATGGTCCTCGTGGCGTTCTTCATCGCCTGAAACTCAGACTCAACGTCGCTTTTCGCGGCGGCAAACGTCACCATGTCGCTCCTTGCAATCTCGCCAGCGCCCGTGAGGGTGTCGTTCGCGTCATTGAGTAGATCGTCAACGTCGTCCAGCTCGTCAAGGCATGTTTTTTCCTTGAAGCTTTGCGTCTCCTTAGGTTTCTCTGTTTTTGATTCGTCCGGCTTCGTGACTTTCTGCGCCGAGGCAGCGCTGCCCGGTTTGGGATGATATCCCGCATACAATAGCTCGGGCGTGCCCACCACCGGCGACACCGCCTGTCGAAACCACTCCCTCAGCCCGAGACGTCCGCGCAGATCCATGTTGTCCGAAATGGCGCAAAGGCGCGCCGTATTCGCATTGGTCCGCCAGTCTCTCAGTTCGGCGACGGAAAACGTAAAGCTCATGGTTTCCGTGCGCTGGGCCTGGCCGTTCAGATTTGCCCCGGCTGCCACGGCAAAGCTCTGCGAGACGGCGGAAATGGCGGTCCCCGGCGCTCCCGATGTCGAAATGCTACTCGGCCCTACGTTCGGATAGGCATTGTGGAGCGGCTCAATCGCGGACACGCCCGGAGCGAGCGTAGCTTGATCGAGTATCTGCAAGGTGAGGTCGGCTTGCGCGGTCCAGTTCTGGAGCCACGCAAATTTCGCGTCAGAATCCGGCAGCCAGCGTCCCTCGTCGTCAACAAACGCGTCCGACAACTCGCATTTTGTTCTCAGCACGATGTCGGAGACCGGGATGCCACCGGTGGCTTCTTCCAGGGCAGGTAACATCGTGCAGGCGGCCAGGGCAAAGGTGCACGCGAACCCGCCAGCAATGAGCGATTTCCGAACCATCGTCGCCCCCTGCGCTCACAAGAACTCCGCGCGGCTTCGTCGCCCTCCTGCAAACTTAAGCCGACAACCAGCACGTGTGCAACGAATCATATTTCGCAATTATTGGCGCCGCCAATAAGCGGATACCCTGACGGCGCCACCGTTTCGCGCGAATGCGCGCCCGATGGCAGGTTGCGCGGCGCGGGCGTGCGAAGTAACCCACAGCCGTGTACGAAAGCCCGGGCGCGCCGCGGGCCGCTGCTGCACGTTCATCAGCCCTTGTCGATCTCGGCGAAGACCTCGCGGGCGATGCGAAAACTGTCGACGCCGGCGGGGACGCCGGCATAGATCGCCACCTGCATGAAGATCTCGCGGACCTCGTCTCGGCTCACGCCGTTGACCAGCGCGCCCTTGATATGCACCCGCAATTCGTGCGGCCGGTTGAGGATCGAGATCATGGCGAGGTTGAGCATGCTGCGGGTCTTGCGCGGCAGTTGCTCGCGGCCCCAGACCGCGCCCCAGCAATATTCGGTGACCAGTTCCTGAAACGGCTTGTTGAAATCATCGGCATTCTTCAGGGCATTGGCGACGTAGGCCTCGCCCAGCACCGCTTTGCGAATTTCCAGTCCCTTGTCGTGTGTTTTCTGGTCCATGACGCTTCCCTTGCCGTTGCCGCTGTTTGGCCTGATGGTCCGGGGGCCGACGTTACGGGGTCGTCGCTCCGCAGTCACGCCTTCGTGTTATGCGTGTTTTGGGGTGGGTTACGGCTCCGAACCAGGTGCCTCAGTGCCGCCGTTGTGATAGTGTCATGTTCGGCAACCCGGAGATTTTGTTGAGCGGCACCACCCCCGATCCATCCGAGCCCATACGCGACCCTGATGCGGTTTCGCGGCTGCGGCTGGGCCAAGCCTTGCAGCGGGCGAGATATGCCATCGCCTGGGAGCGGATCTGGCCGCATCTGGCGCGGCTTCTGACCATTGCCGGCCTGTTTCTGGTGGTGTCCTGGGCCGGATTGTGGCTGGCGCTGCCGTTCGTGGCCCGGGCCATCGGGCTTGGAATGTTCGTGCTCGCCGCACTGGGGGCGCTGTTGCCGCTGGTCCGGTTTCGCTGGCCGAGCCGCGAACAGGCCTTGAGCCGGCTCGACCGCGGCTCCGGCATCCGCCATCGCCCGGCGACCGCGCTCACCGATACGCTGGCGACCCAAGACCCGGTGACGCGGGCGCTGTGGCAGGCGCAGCGCGAGCGTACGTTGGCATCGATCAAGCGCATCCGCGCCGGCCTGCCATCGCCGCGGCTTTCGCTCCACGACCCCTGGGCGCTGCGCGCGCTGGTCGCGCTGCTGATGCTTGCGGCCTTTGTCGCCGCGGGCGACGAGCGTGCCCTGCGCACCGAGGCCGCATTCGACTGGAACGGCGTGCTGTCGCCGGTCAATATCCGGGTCGACGCCTGGGTGGCGCCGCCGCTCTATACCGGCAAACCGCCGATCATCCTGTCGGCGGCGAACAAGGAAGCCGGCGTTCCCGCCGCCGGGCCTTTGCCGGTTCCGGCCGGCAGCACGCTGATCATACGCTCAAGCGGGGGCACGCTCGATGTGGTGGCCGCCGGCGGCGTGACCGAGGCGGTTGCCGCCGAACAGGCGCCGAAGGGCACCAACGAACGGCGTTTTACCGTCGCCGGCGATGGCACGGTCCACGTCCGCGCGCCCTCCGGCCAGCCGCCATGGAATTTCATCGCCACGCCCGATCGCGCCCCGACCATCGCGCTGGCGAAAGATCCGGAACGCCAGGCCCGCGGCTCGCTGCAGATGTCCTACAAGATCGAGGATGATTACGGCGTCACCGAAGCAAGAGCGCATTTTGCCGTCCGACCCGGCGACGCGCCGAACGCCGCTGCACCGGCGCGGCCGCTGTTCGATCCGCCGCAATTTCCGCTGGTGCTGCCGAATGCGCGCACCCGCAACGGCGTCGGGCAGACGGTCAAGGATCTCAGCGAGGATCCCTATGCCGGCGCCGACGTCACGCTGACGCTGACCGCCAAGGACGAGGCCGGCAATGAGGGGCAGAGCGAGCCTTTCAACATGCGGCTTCCGGAGCGGCTGTTCACCAAACCGCTGGCGCGGGCGCTGATCGAGCAGCGCCGTATTCTGGCGCTCGATGCCAATCAGAACTCGCTGGTCTATGCGGCGCTCGACGCACTGATGATCGCGCCCGAATTGTTCACCCCGGAGAGCGGCCAATATCTCGGCCTGTACAGCGTGGCCCGCCAGCTCGAGGCGGCCCGCACCGACGCCGCGCTGCGCGAGGTCGTCGCCAGCCTGTGGTCGCTCGCCGTCACCATCGAGGACGGCGATATTTCCGATGTGGACAAGGCCCTGCGCGCCGCCCAGGACGCGCTCAAGCAGGCGCTGGAACGCGGCGCCAGCGACGAAGAGATCAAGAAGCTGACCGAGAATTTGCGCGCGGCGCTGGATAATTTCATGCGCCAGCTCGCCGAACAGCAGCGCAACAATCCGCAGGCGCTGGCGCGCCCGCTCGATCCCAACACCAAGGTGATGCGCCAGCAGGACCTCAACAACATGATCGAGCGCATGGAGCGGCTGTCGCGCTCGGGCGACAAGGATGCCGCCAAGCAATTGCTCGAACAGCTGCAGGAGATGCTGGAAAACCTGCAGTTGGCGCAGCCCGGGCAGTCCGGCGACAACGACATGGAACAGGCTCTGAACGAACTTGGCGACATGATCCGCAAGCAGCAGCAGCTGCGCGACAAGACCTTCAAGCAGGGTCAGGATTCGCGGCGCGATCGCGCCCGTGGCAAGCAGGACGATCAGAGCCTGGGCGATCTGCAGCAGGATCAGCAGGCTCTGCGCGACCGCCTCAAGCAGTTGCAGCAGGAACTCGCCAAGCGCGGCATGGCGCAGGGCCAGCGCCAGCCCGGCGAAAAGGGTCAGAAGGGCCAGAAGGGCCAACAAGGCGAACAAGGTGAACAGGGCGAACAAGGCGAACAAGGCGAGGGTGACCAAGCCGGTCAGGGCGAGGGCGAGGATGGCCTCGGTCAGGCCGACAGCGCGATGGGCGACGCCGGCAGCAAGCTCGGCGAGGGCAATGCCGATGGCGCCGTGGATTCGCAAGGGCAGGCGCTGGATGCGCTGCGCAAGGGGGCCCAGAGTCTTGCCGAGGCGATGCAGCAGGGCGAGGGACAGGGCGACAGCCCCGGCGATCATGTGGGCCGGCAGCAAGGTACCGGAAATGGCAATGATCCGCTCGGGCGACCGCTTGGGCACGAATTCAGTGACGATTTCACGGTGAAGATTCCCGGCGAAATCGATGTGCAGCGGGCGCGCCGGATCCTCGAAGAACTGCGCCGCCGCCTCGGCGATCCGCAGCGTCCGCAGATCGAACTCGATTACCTCGAGCGACTGCTGAAGGATTATTAGTTCGCCACCGCCTTCTCGGCGCGGTGCGCTAAGCCTTGCGCTCGGCCAGCGCAGCGGCCACCGCGGTGCGGATATCGGCCACCGAAAACGGCTTGGTGATGACGTCGTGCACGATCGCGTTGAGGCCATGGGCGCGTTCGCGCTGATCGGCAAAGCCGGTCATCAGCAGGATCGTCAAATCCGGAAAGTCGCGCGCGGCCGCCAGCGCCAGCGCTATGCCGTCCATCACCGGCATCTTGATATCGGTCAGCAGCAGGTCGAAGGCGCCTTTATCGCGGCTCAGGATGTCGAGCGCCTCGGCGCCGTCTTCCGCGGTCACGGTTTCGTGGCCGTCCATGGCGATGGCGCGCGCCACCAATGTGCGCATGGACTCTTCGTCGTCGGCGATCAGCACACGCGGCATACCGGAACCTCGTTGCGAAAGGGAAACTGCGGCGACCCGTTCATGTATGACCGCCGGCGAGATCCCGCTTGTTGAAGAAGCGGACATCGATCTGGCGGCCCTCCGGCGGCGGCGAGGCCAGTCGCGACTTGAACCAGGCTTTTTCCTGGGGATTCAGCACCGGCTGCTCCAGCACTGTGTTCCAGGCGTAGATCTCGGTCCCTTGCGCGTCGCGAACGCTGAAGCGCAGCCGCGGCAGTTCGATCGGCTTGCGCGCTTGGCCTGTTATCACGCCCTCGATCACCAGCACCGGTTCGCCTGCCGCGGTCTCGGTGGTAACCTTGACATCCTTGAACGACAGCCCGCGCAAATTAACGTCCATGCCGACCATCTGGTAAAACGCGGCGGTCTGCGGCAGCAGCCGTACCACGTCGACGCGCCAGATCATCAACGCCAGTGCCAGCGCGCCCATGCCGGCACAGGCCGTCGGGAGACTGGCGAGTGGTTTACTTTGCGCGCGATGGAGCGAGCGCGGCTTCAAGAGGGCAGCAAACCATGACAGGGGCCCCCGCCGCCCGGCCTTCTTGCCCTTCGCATTGCGGGCAAACGAGGGTCCGTCGTCCACTTGGGCCTGCGGAAAGTCCTCTCCCTCCGGCAGCCCGTCGCCCGAAATCGAGGGGCTGTCGACGACCGGGGTGTCCTCCTGGCTTTCCTCCGCCCGCGCCAGAGCGTCCCATTCCGCGGCGTCGTCGTCGCCCGTGGCCGCTTCGGC
>NZ_JBEKXH010000257.1:0-9458 GCF_049512235.1 Bradyrhizobium sp. | reverse complement strand
CGACCTCAATGTACATCCTGCCCTGCCATGTCCTGGCCACGCCCGACGCTGCCGCGTCCACCGCATCTCATCCCGCGTGTCTGACGATCGCGATACGCCCCTCATCTGGAACGAGACGGGTGTGACTATAACTGATTCGAACAAAACAGCAACGGAAATATTTTTCCATTTGGGGCTTGACAGCCCAAATCACACCAGATCTAGCCCGCCGGGCACGCGTCTTTCTTGCGCGACGTTGTCCGACAGGGTGACGGCGTGGAAAAAATTTGACACGTCGGGCAAATCACTGGCATCTCGTCATCATCGCGGCAATCGCTTCGCATGACGCGCGCGAGGAGGTCCAAGGATTTGGAGCCACCCCATCCGCCGAAGCTCGCGGGTCGGAGGCGAAGCCGTAACCCGCCTCTTCATGATCGGTAAACGGCGGATTACACCTTCAGCTCCAATCCGCCATACGCGCAACGAACTGTATTTCGAGCTTGCCGGATCTCACCGGGTCCCGGAAGCGTTGGGCGCCCTCCCGGCGATGCCGAGAATCGTCCGCCATGGCCCGACAGCGACCAAAATTCTCCTGCATGAAGACAATGACGCCATGTGCCATGAACAGTCATAGAGGCGAGCTAAACCGGATCGCCGATTTTTCCACTAAGCCTCAAGGGTTCTTGAGACCTTGCGGCAGACTAATCCAGAGCACTGTCTGTTCTTGCGGCGAATGCAGCGATTTGTGTCCCTTGCCATCCACGTCCTCAAACAAGACGAAGCTACCGGCCCGAAGTGTGACTCGCGTCGGCTGTCGCGTAAACGCGCAGACACTGCATCTTAGCCTCCGTTCCTTCAGTTGCACTACACCACATTTCCATGACCGCATAAGAAGCGGTCTTTCTACCTGCGCCTGCGGCGAGATGGACTGCTTCGTCGCAAGGGCTCCTCGCAGTGAAGGGGTGAGACCGGAGGCTGCTAAGAGAAGCCCCTGTGAAGCCCGCCGCCGCAAGGATCCCCGTCCATCCCTGTCAAAATCGAGCTATGGAACTGAGTCCGGCGGCCCTCCGGGCAAGGCCCCCTGGCAAGTGCCGGCGCATCCGTCCATAAAGGCTGTTTTCCACACCTCGTTGACGATCTCCCCCCGCTTGGGCACTTTGGGGGGCCGGTCACGCGTAGCATGGCGGCACAGTTCCTAGGTGACGGGCGCCGCCTACCAATGTCCAAACCGCTTGGTTTTCCTGCTCTGGCGCGATTCGCGGCCGCAACGGCCGGCCGCAATACGACCAAAGCGGCCTATGCCGCAATCGCGACCGGCGTCATCCTGATGGTTATCCTCACGGTCGAACCCGCCTATGACGCGGCGCATCACTGGGTCGATGTCGGGCTGTGGGCGTGCCTGGCCTTTTTTGTGTTCGAGTGGGTGATCCGGCTTCGCCGGGCCTTTCTGACGCAACGCGGCTGGAGCTATGCGCTGTCGGGTCGCGGGCTGGTGGACGCCGCTGCCGCCGCTTCTGTACCATCAGCCCTCATCCTCGGCGCCAATTCAAAAACGGCGTGGCTGCTTGCGGTGCTTTGGCTGCTCAAGGTGGTTCCGGGGATGCGGGGATTGCGGCAGTTGCGCCGGGTGATGGTGCTCGAAAGCGGGCCCTTGCTCAGCGTTCTGGTGATTTTCCTGATGGTGCTGCTGCTCGCCTCGGTAGCGGTTTATTATCTGGAGCGCGACGCCCAGCCGGTCGCCTTCGGCAGCGTGCCCGCGGCGTTGTGGTGGGCGGTCGCGACCCTGACCACGACGGGATATGGCGATGTGGTGCCGATCACGCCGCTCGGCCGGCTGGTCGCGGCCTTTGTGATGATCTGCGGCCTCGGCGTGTTCGGGCTCTGGACCGGCATTCTCGCCACCGCTTTTGCCGCGGAGACTCGTCGCGACAATTTCCTCAAGACCTGGGAGTCGGTGACCAAGGTGCCGTTCTTTGCCGCCCTCGGCCCTGCGGCGATCGCCGACGTCACCCACATGTTGCGCACCATGGACCTGCCGGCGCGCACCACGATCATCCGCAAGGGCCAGGCCGGCGACTGCATGTATTTTATCGCCGACGGCGAGGTCGAAGTCGATTTGCCCGGCAAGAAGGTGAGGCTTGGCGAAGGCGCGTTCTTCGGCGAGATGGCACTGCTCGGCAATAATCTGCGTTCCGCCAACATCACCACGACAGGGGTCTCGAAGCTCCTGGTGCTCGATCTCGTGGACTTCCGCATGCTAATGGCGCGGCATCCCGATCTGGCCGAGACCATCGATCTCGAAGCCAGGCGGCGCGCGCAGGAGAATAATTGATGGACGGGCACGCCTCCGGGGCCACTGATACGGCGAGCGCGCCGGTACTCGATGTCGACGGCGCGCGCGCCACCATCCGCCTCAACCGGCCGAAGCATTTGAACCGGCTGCAATCCGAGGACCTCGACGCACTCTTGAAATTGTTCGACCGGATCGAAAGTGATTCAGAGATCCGGGTCTTGGTGCTGACCGGCACCGGCCGCGCTTTCAGCGCCGGATACGACCTCGGCTCGATCGCGGAGCGCGCGGCCGGCACGGCGGAGGAACCGGGCGCAGGCTCGGCGTTTGAAATCGTCGTCAACCGGCTTGAAGACCTTGTCGTACCGACGATCTGCCGGCTTAATGGCGGCGTCTATGGCGGCGCGACCGATCTGGCGCTGGCGTGCGATTTCCGCATCGGCATCGACACTTGCGAGATGTTCATGCCGGCGGCCCGGCTCGGGCTGCATTATTACACGGATGGCATCAAGCGCTACGTGTCGCGGCTCGGTGCAGACAATGCCAAGCGGCTGTTCCTGACCGCCGAGAAGATCGGCGCCGCGGAGATGTTGCGGATCGGTTATCTCACCGCGATGGTGCCGGCTGAGGCGCTCGACGGGGAAGTCGACCGCTTGGCGGCCGTTCTCGCCGGCAACGCGCCGGTCGCGATGCGCGGCATGAAGCGCGCCATCAACGAATTCGCCCGCGGCCGGCTCGATGAAGCGGCCACTGAGCGCCGCCATCGCGACAGCATGCGCAGCGCCGAGATCAAGGAAGGCATCAACGCGTTCTCGGAAAAGCGCCCGCCGAAGTTTTGATCCGGCGTCGACACCGGCGAGATCGAACCCTTCATAGAGAGCAAGCGTAGCCGGGATGAGCGCAGCGACATCCGGGACTTGCCCGCGGTCGTCCCGCATGTCGCTTTCGCTCATGCGGGCTTCGGGCTGAACGATGACGAGGCGGGAGCGATGGCGCCGACCGGACAAGCGGCCTCGTTGCGGGCCCGCTACTCGTCGAAAAAAGTCACAGTCTCGGCGATACCGGCACGGTTGGTGCGGTAGCTGTTGGCCTTGTGCTCGCGGTCGGGAAATCCGAACGAAATGCCGCAGACCACAAGGCGGTCGTCGCCGAGGCCGAAATGCTGACGCACCAGCCCGGAATGGAACGCCAGCGCCGCCTGCGGTATCGTTGCCACGCCGAGCGCCTGCGCGGCCAGCATGAAGCTCGTGACATAGCCGCCGCAATCGATCGCGCCGTAGACCCCGAGCGCTTCGTCGGTGTGCACGATGGCGACATGCGGCGCGCCGAAGAAATTGAAATTTTCCAGCGCCTGCCTGGCGTAGCCCGCCTTGTCGCCGCGGGGGATGCCGAGCGAATTGTAGAGCTGAAAACCGCTTTCGCGGCGGCGTTCCAGATAGACGCCGCGATATTCGCGCGGGAACGGAAAATCCCCGCTGTTCGGTTTGCCGCTGCTGGCAGCGCTGTAGATCACATCGCGGAATTTCGTCGTCGCCGCACCGGAAGCGATCTCGAGCCGCCACGGCTGGCTGTTGCACCACGACGCGGTCTTCTGCGCCGCCGTCAGAATGCGCAGGATGGTCGGGCGCGGCACCGGCTCTGGCCTGAACGCGCGGCACGAGAATCGTTCCCCGAGCAATTCCTCCAGCACCCCGATCCGCTGGTCGATGCCATACTGGGAGTCCAATGACTTTTCCGCAGCATTGTCCATGGTCACCGCCCCTTGGTCGGGATCTTGTTGAAAGGCACGTCCTTGTCTACCCGGATGTCGCCGGGCAGGCCGAGCACGCGCTCGGCGATGATGTTGCGCAGGATTTCATCGGTGCCGCCGGCAATCCGCATCGACGGCGAACTCAAAAGCATTTGCTGGAATTGTCCGCGCGCCTCTTCCTCCGGAGCCCCGGTCAAGACGCCCGCGGCGCCCTGAAGATCCATCGCGTACATCGCGATGTCCTGCAGCATGGAGCCTGCAACCAGCTTGCCAATCGAGTTTTCGGGACCCGGGCGCTCGCCCTTGGAGAGCGCGGAGACCGCGCGGTAACTGGTATATTTCAGCCCGCTCGCCTTCACCGCCCAGTTCGCCAGTTTCGAGCGGGTGGCGCGATCGTCGATGGCGAGACCGTCTTCCGTCATCAGGTTCGAGCAGAAATCAAACATTTCTGGAAAGCCGGTTGCAAGCCGCGCGCCGATCGACATCCGCTCGTTCATCAGCGTGGTCAGCGACACGTTCCAGCCGTCGCCGACGGCACCGAGCCGTTGGCTGTCGGGGATCACAACGTCGGTAAAATAGACCTCGTTGAACTCCTGCATGCCGTTGGCCTGCTTGATCGGCCTGACTTCGACACCTCTGCTTTTCATGTCGAGAAAGAACATCGTCAATCCCTTGTGCTTGGGCACATTGGGATCGGTGCGCGTAATCAGCAGGCCATAGTCGGAGTAGTGCGCCCCAGACGTCCAGATTTTTTGGCCGTTGACGATCCAGTCTTCGCCCTGCTTCTCCGCGCGGGTGCGCAGGCCGGCGACGTCAGATCCGGCGGCCGGCTCCGAAAACAGCTGGCACCAGATCTGTTCGCCGGAGGCGAGCTTCGGCAGATAGTGACGCTTGTGCCGCTCGCTGCCATAGGCCATCACGGTCGGCCCGCACATCCCCTCGCCAATCTGGAACGGCTGGGTCAGTTTGCCGTAGACGCCTTCCTCCTGCTGCCAGATCACGCGCTCGATCGGCGTGGCGCCGCGCCCGCCATATTCCCTGGGCCAGTGCAGGCAGCTCCAGCCGCCGTCGGCCTTCTTCTTCTGCCAGGCCTTGCCGACATCGACGATCTGCTCGTTCTGCAGCCGGATCCGGCCGAGCGAAGCCTTCGACAATTCGGCCTCGTACTGCCTCGGCGCATTGGCATCGATCCAGGCGCGGGCCTCGGCGCGGAACGCGGCCTCCTGTGGGGTATCATCGAAATTCATCGTTAAGCCCTTTTCAGTTCCGTCCCCTGGTCGGTATCTTGTTGAACGGCACGTCCTTGTCGACCCTGACATCGCCAGGCAGGCCGAGCACGCGCTCGGCGATGATGTTGCGCATGATCTCGTCGGTGCCGCCCTCGACGCGGGTGCCGGGGGCGCGCAACAGCATGGCCTGGAATTTGCCGGCGACTTCGGCGTCCTCGGGCCCGCTGAGCACGCCACTCGCGCCCTGCAGGTCAAGCGCGTAGGCAGCAACATCCTGGATCATCGATCCCGCCACGAGCTTGCCGATGGAATTCTCCGGCCCTGGACGTTCGCCCTTCGACAGCGCCGAGATCGCCCGCATGCTGGTGTATTTGAGGCCAGAGGCGCGCACCGCCCAATGCGCGAGCTTCGAGCGCACCGCGCTGTTGTCGAGTGCGAGCCCGTCTTCCAGCATCAGGTTGCTGCAGAACTCGAACAATTCCGGGAAGCCGGTCGACACCCCGGCGCCGATCGACATCCGCTCGTTCATCAGCGTGGTCAGCGAGACGTTCCAGCCGTCATTGACCGCGCCGAGCCGCTGCGCATCCGGGATCTTGACGTCGGTGAAGTAGACCTCGTTGAAGTCAGTGTGGCCGTTGGCCTGCCTGATCGGCTTGATCTCTACCCCCGGGCTTCTCATGTCCAGGAAGAACATGGTCAGGCCCTTGTGCTTGGTCACGTTGGGGTCGGTGCGGGTAAGCAGAATGCCGAAGTCGGAATAATGCGCGCCCGAGGTCCAGATCTTCTGGCCGTTGATGACCCAGTCATCGCCCTTACGTTCCGCGCGCGTGCGCAGGCCGGCGACATCGGAGCCGCCGGCAGGTTCGGAAAACAGCTGGCACCAGATATTTTCGCCGGATGCCAGCGGGGGCAGGTATTTTCGCTTCTGGTCCTCGGCGGCAAAGGCCATCATGGTCGGTCCGCACATGCCATGGCCGATGATGAACATACCGCTGAGCTTGCCGAACGCGCCTTCTTCCTGCTGCCAGATCACGCGCTCGATCGGCGTCGCACCGCGTCCGCCATATTCCCTGGGCCAGTGCAGGCAGGCCCAGCCGGCATCGGCCTTCTTCCTCTGCCAGGCTTTTGCGACCTGGAGAATGTCGGCGTCTTTGAGCCCAGTGCGGCCGAGCGAGGATTTTCGCAAGTCCTCCTCGTACTGCTTCGGCGCGTTGGCGGCGATCCAGGCCTTGGCCTCGGCGCGGAACGCGGCCTCCTGTGGGGTGTCGTCGAAATTCATGTTTTCACCTCAGATCGAGACGTCCTGCCGGTCGGCGGCCCTAAGCCGCATTTTTCTTCCGCATCCGATCGATCAGCGCGTCCTCCCAATAGGAAAGACTGCCGAGGCCAAGGGCCGTTGCGTTGGCGCGCCGGTAGTACATGTGGCAGTCGAACTCCCAGGTAAAACCCATGCCGCCATGGACCTGGATGTTGTTCTTGGCGCAATGCTGGAACGCCTGCGTCGCGCTGATGCGTGCGGCGGCAGCGGCCTCCGGCAGTTCCGAGGCGTTGGTCGAGAGCGCCCAGGCGCCGTAGTAGCAATTCGATCGTGCCAGCGTCGCCGACACATACATGTCGGCGAGCATGTGCTTGACCGCCTGGAACGAGCCGATCGGCCGGCCGAAGGCAATACGGTCGAGCGCGTAGTCGCGGCCCATTTCGAGCGCGCGGTCGGCGCCGCCGACCTGCTCGAACGCCATCAGCACGGCGGCGCGGTCGAGCACTTGCGAAAGGATGTTCCAGCCGTCGCCGGCTGCGCCGAGCGGCTCAGCCTTGCAATTCGTAAAAGTAAGCTCGGCCTGGCCGTGGGTCGGATCGATATTGGTCAGCGCCCTGGCTTCGACACCACCGGCCTTCATGTCGACCAGGAATAGCGAAATATCGCTGTCGCGCCCCATTGTGGCCGTGCGGGCGGCGACAACAACAAAATCGGCAATGGCGCCATCCGGCACCGGCTTCTTGACGCCGTTGAGCGTGCCCCCGGAGGCCGCGAGCCTGATCGCCTGCGGCGACGGGTTGCCCTTGCCCTCGAACAGCGCCAGCGTGCCGGTCGCTTGCCCCGACGCAATCGCAGGCAACCATTTTTGCTTCTGCGCCTCGCTGCCGGCGATCAGCAGCGCCTCGGCGGCAAGATAGACCGTCGACGAGAACGGCACCGGCGCCAGCGCCCGGCCCATCTCCTCGGCGATCACGCAGAGTTCGAGATGGCCGGCGCCGGCGCCGCCGAATTTTTCCGGGATCGCAACGCCGAGGAAACCCATCTCGGCAAGGCCCTTCCACAAGTCGCGGTCGTAGGGCTCCTTGCCGTCCAGCACCGTGCGCACCGACTTCGATTGGCATTTCTCGGCGAGAAACTTTCGCGCCGCATCGCGCATCTGCTTTTGTTCGTCGGAGAAATCGAAATTCATGACGTTGTTTTCCACTGGTAGAGGTTTATTTGATTCAACTCATTAATAAGTGGATGCTGTAGGGTGGGTTGAGCTCTTCGCGAAACCCACCGATCCGCCGCCGATGGGTTTCGTGACCGGAAAATTTCATTGCAGCACCATCACGTCCTTGCCGGGCGGATCGGCATAGAGCCTTTCCACCAGCGCGGCGCGGCGTTCCAGTCCGGCGCGCTGGTTGATGTAGCCCTTGTCGGTGAGTTCATTGCCGTCGATCGAGGCAGGTTCAACCATGAGCATGGCGCGTGCGATCCGTAGGCTGCTGGCGCCTTCGGTCGACCTGTTGTGAGCCTCCAGCCCGCGCTTGAAGCAGGCAAGAACTTCGGGGTGCTTCACGATATCCTCGTAGCTGGCGTCAGGCTGACCGACGATCTGCCGGCAGGCATGAAGATTGGGCCATGCCAGAAGACCGACACAGGGCCGATCCTGCCCCGTCACCAACGCGTCCTGCACCACCGGCGTTGCCGCGGCGATGGCATCGGTGCGCAGCGAACCGACATGAACGAAGGTTCCGGTAGTCAGCTTGAAGTCCTCCACCACGCGGCCGGCAAAAATGATGCCCTGCACCGGATCGCAGGCGTCGACGAAAACGCCGGCGTCGCCGATGCAGTAAAAGCCCTCCTCGTCGAACGCCGCTTTGGTGAGATCAGGCCGGCCGAAATAGCCGGGTGTGACGTTGACGCCGCGCAGCCGCAATTCATATTTCGATCCGACCGGGACCATCTTGAGCTCGACGCCGGGAAACGGCAGTCCGATCAGGCCGACGCGCTCGGTGTCCCAATAGGTCCCGGTCGAAGTCGGCGCGGTCTCGGTCGAGCCCCAGCCGGTATAGAACACGATGCGCTCGCCGGTGGCGCGCACCGCCAGCGCCTGCATCCGCTCGTAGAGATCGTCGGGCAATCGCGCGCCGCCATAGGCCATCAGGCCGAGATTCCTAAAGAAGCTGCGACACAGCGCGTCGTCCTTTTCCATGGCCGCGGCAAGCGCGGCGTAGCCGGCGGGCACGTTGGCGTAATAGGTCGGCGAAATTTCCCACAAGTTGCGCAGCGTTTCCTCAATCTGGCCCGGCATCGGACGGCCATCGTCGATATAGAGCGCGCCGCCTTCGGTCAAAACCGGATTGAACAGCGCATTGCCGCCCATGGTATGATTCCAGGGCATCCAGTCCAGGTAGGTCGCCTGCGGCGCGTTCGGATCGCGCGGCCGCACCTGCATCATCATCGCGGCGTTGGCGCACATCATGCGTTGGGTGTTGATGACCGCCTTGGGCATCCCGGTCGAGCCCGAGGTGAACAGCAGCTTGCCGACCGTGTCCGGGGTGATGTGCGCGATCGATTGTTCAACCTCGGGCGTGACCGCCGTCGCCGCGAGATCGGCAAAGGCGAGGCTTTTGATGCCCTCGCAGGGACGCGCGACATGGATGACGGTGACGCCGTCGAGGTCGAGCGCCCGCAGCGCCTTCTCGAAGGCCGGGCCGTCCTGCACCATCACCACCGCCGGCCTGATCAGGTCGAACAGGTATTTCAGCTTGACGTGGTCATGGCTCATCAGCGAGTAGGCCGGCGATACCGGTGCTGCCGGAATCCGCGCCTGCATCGCCGCCATCGTCATCAGCGCGTGCTCGATCGAATTGCCCGACAGGATCGCGACGGGGCGGCCGGCGCCGAGCCCGAGATTGAGCAGCCCTTGCGTCAGCGCATCGACCGTGCTTTTGGCTTCGCCATAAG
>NZ_JBEKXH010000256.1:0-9485 GCF_049512235.1 Bradyrhizobium sp. | reverse complement strand
ACCGCAACCCTCAGACTACTGAGGCGTTGCTGGAGCAACTGCTCATCCGATAGCTTTTCCCAGGCATATTTCCGGCGCGGCATGGGCATCTCGAAGTCAGAACAACAGGGTAATCAGATGGTGTCATAGGATATTGCTGACAACAACCGCCGAGTCTCCGCGGCGCGCCGTTGTTCAGCGACCCACGTCGGCTTTGGGTCAATCGCGCCCAGGTCGAGCCTTCAGCAGCTCCGGCCATGTCCGCTGTACTGCGCATTACGCCACCGCGCGGCTGCGCGGTGCGGATTGAGCTCGATGTAGCGATAGCAAGCGAGCACGTAGCGTTCCGACTGGGCGCGTTGGAGCCGAAGGCGTAACCCGCCATCTTGGCTATCATAACGGCGGATCTTGATCCGCCCTACGAGCTACAGACTGATCCGGGTTACGCGTTGGCGTTTCACGGCCGCAACTGCCTTCGATCCCGTCGGGCTTAACGCCGTCCGCAAGATCGCTGAACTTGCGTGCGCGCCTTGATGGCCCTGTCGAAAACGCTACATCGCTGGCGCAGACTCGCGGCCCGGCGCCTCTTCCGCCAAGGCACGCCTCACCGCGTCCGGATCGCGATCAATCATCAGCAGATAGGCGTTCGCCGCAGTGTCGGGCTCCGACCTGCCTTGCTCCCAGTTTCGCAGCGTCGCGAGTTCGAGGCCGAATTCCAGCGCGAACTGCTCTTGCGACATGTGCATCCGGTCGCGCACGTGACGGGTGTCGACCTTGTAGGGCGGCGGAACGACCCTGACTTCAACTTTGCAGGCCGCCAGTTCGCCCCGGAGCGCATCGATGCTCTCGACCATGGGAAGTTCGACGACTGCACGACCCTCGTCGAACAGTCTTTCTGCCGCCGCCTTTGCCTCGCGGATCGGAAGGTGTCGCTTCACCATCGCCTCGGCGGCGCCTGGCGCGTCAAGTTGGTGTGGCTCGCACAGCAGGAGGAGCTTTACGCGTGAACCTGATTGGACGCGGCTTCCGGCCGGGTCCCGCACCCGTAATCCGGATAGCTCCTTCAACGATGAGTTCGTCGACATCGATGTGCTCCATGGTCTCCAAAACAATCTTTCTCAGCTTCACGTGACCGAGTTGGTTGGCCCAAACTCCCACCCCGTGAACGTTGAGGCCGCGTAACGTCAGCCTTCGGCCATCGAGTATCGCCTCGGCCATTATTTCGAGGTGACCACCTTCGGTGATCACCCGGCCGATGACGATCCCGTCCTCGATTTCGTCGATCTCAATCTCGACTGCCAAATTTGCCCTCCCAGTTATGTACGCAACTTGCGTAGCTAATCAAGTTCCGCTCGGAGTTATTTAGGCAAACGGACCATGCGCCCTGCGAAGCGCCCGCCGGCGACGCGTGCGATGCCGGCTTCATTGACGAGTTGCGCGGTGCGACGAACGGCGGCTGGGCGCTCGGTGATCCGCGCTTCAAGCGCGAGATCGCCAATGCGCTGGGCCGGCGGGGACGCGCCTCTGCCCAGAGGACGGCAGTCCAAGCCGAAGACGCCGGCTCGCCGGCCAAGTCGACTCTAATTCCACTCTGACCGCGATTTCCTCAAAGAGGGAACGCTTTTGCTTGCACTTCCCCTTGATCTCGAAAACGCACCCGCAGGAGGCGACGGCGTGGCCGGCACGCGGGATCGAGCGCCCCCGATGAGCGGTTCAATCCGCCTTGCGTGAGGGATCAATCAAAACCGCTTGGCGGAGACGCAGCGCGGCTCGGGGGCAAGCCTGGAGCCCGGCCGACCAGGCACGCCCCACCCGTCAAAAAATTGACGCTGGCCGCATACGATTGCGCGCTAAAGTGTTATGTTTGGACAAAAGAGGAACTGACCGCCGTGGACGAAAAGAGCCAATATCGGTTGAAAATCGACGTTTTCAGTGTCGATAGCCTGCCTATGGGCAGGCTAGCCGAATACATGGCTGAGCTCGCCCAGCTGCTCGGCGAGCGCGAGCGTGTGCACTTTTCCCATTTGGAGCCTGGTAGCGCGGTACTCGTCTCGAATATCGAACATCCGGCCATCCCGAAGGTTGCGGAGCGTGTGCACCAAGTCAGCCAGGGCGACGGCCCGAAAGAGGCCATGCAGGCTTTCAAGAATCTCGACAACATGCTGGCGAAAGACAACGCGGTGGCCGTCTTGATTGCGCCGGGTCAGACCAACGTCATTGAGTTTCCCGGTCGTACAAGACCAAAGCCAGTGCGTTACGGGCCGTTTCGCGAGGTGGGGACACTCGACGGCAGGATCATTCGTGTTGGCGGGCGTGATGAGACTATCCCGGTGTGGATCAAAGACGGCGATGTTGAGTATCATTGCAACGTGCGCGGCGAAGACGTCGCGCGGCGGCTGGCGGCTCATTATCTGAACGGGGTCGTGCGCGTACGCGGCAACGGCAAGTGGCTACGCGAGGAAAACGGCAGCTGGGTGCTACAGCAGTTCGACATTGCCGATTTCGAGGTGCTTGATGATAGCCCACTTTCTGAAGTTGTAGGTAAGCTGCGGGCTGTCGAAGGCGGCGAATGGCACGAAAGCAACGATGCCCTGCGTGATGTGCTGGGACTGCGGCGCGATGACAGAGATCGCCACTAAATGGCGTTTGTGGTCTTTGACTCGTCGTTTCTAATCCCACTCCCAGACCCCCAAGTCAAAGGTGTGGGGGAGGTCGATGAGCGGCTGCTACACCTCATCGCGACGCTCGACAGACAGAAAGATATCATTATCGTTCCCACACCCACGCTAAGCGAGACACTCATCGGCGCGGGTGACGCCGCTCCGAAATACCTTGATATTTTGAATAAGACCTCGCGTCTTTGAATTGCTGCATTCGGGGAACGCGCAGCGGTCGAAGCCGCCGCGCGGCATCGGGAAGCGCTTCGGGTAGGCGATAAGAAAGAAGGCTCTGAAAGTTGGTCGAAACTGAAGTTCGATCGCCAAATAGTTGCGATAGCCAAGGTGGAAGGCGCTGAACGCATCTATTCCAATGATGCTGATATACACCGCTACGGTAAAAGTGACGGCTTGCAGGTTTTTCGTCTAGAGGACTTGGAAGCTCCTCCTGAAAAAACCCCAGACCTGTTTGACGAAAAATGAGATCAGCCAGAGCGCAAGATCAGTGGCGTTGCAGGGATTGCGCATTCCAGCTCGTAGGGCGCATAGGAGCCGAAGGCGTAGTGCGCCATCTTGGCGATTCATAACGGCGGATCGTGATCCGCCCTGCGAGCTACGAGCTTCCTTGAAAAGTGTCAGAAATATGCATACATTTCTGACAGGAGCGTGCCATGCAGCGGTTGACCGAACAAATTCTGGCACATGCGGAAGGGTTGCCGGAAGGCACACCCTTGGCGGCTAAGAGCTTGCTCCACCTCGGCAATCGCGCCGCTTTGGATCAGGCTCTGTCGCGTCTGACGGAGCGGGGCCAACTGATCCGCGCGGGGCGCGGCGTTTATCTTCGCCCCGTCGCGAGCCGGTTCGGCACGCGGGCTCCCTCCGTCGAGCAAGCAGTCGAGGCGCTGGCCAGCCAGCGGGGCGAGGTCATCGTCTCGAACGGGGCGGCCGCTGCAAACGCCCTGGGTTTGACGACGCAGGTGCCTATCCGGTCGGTCTATCTGACCTCGGGCCGCAGTCGGACGATGAACTTCGGCAAGCAGGTCATCGAGCTGCGACATGCGCCGCGCTGGCAATTGACTTTGGCCAATCGGCCAGCGGGCGAAGCGGTCCGGGCACTGGCCTGGCTCGGCCCGGACAAGGCCGACGAGGCGCTCAAGGTGCTCAAGCGAAAAATGCCGGCGGGCGCATTTGGTGAACTGGTGGCCGTCGCGCCGCAGCTTCCGACCTGGCTCGCCCGAAGCGTGGGCAAGTCCGCCTATGGCTGATGCCTTCCTCCGCCTTTCGGCCAGGGATCGCCGCGACGCCCTCGGTGTCGCGGCCGATCAATCGGGGCGACCTGCGCACCTTCTGGAGAAGGACGTGTGGGTGGTCTGGACGCTCGCCGCCCTCTACGGATCGCCTCTCGGCGAGCATCTGGTGTTCAAGGGCGGCACGTCGCTGTCGAAAGCCTACAGGGTCATCCGGAGATTCTCAGAAGACGTCGACCTCACCTACGACATCCGCGCGATCGCGCCGGACCTTGTGGGCGCCGATGGGGAAGCGCTGCCGAAGACGCGCAGCGAGGAGAAGCGGTGGTCGAGCGAGGTCCGCCGACGTCTGCCGGAATGGGTTGCCCGGACCGCGCAACCCGTCATCGCAAGCGCGTTGGCCGCCGAAGGGCTGGCGGCGGCGATTCGCGTCGAAGGTGAGAAGCTGTTCATTGACTACGAGGCGACGACGACCGGCTCGGGCTATGTCGCGCCGATCGTCATGCTCGAGTTCGGGGCTCGCTCGACCGGCGAGTTCGCGCGATATCGTCTGCGATGCGTCCGGACTGATCGACGGGGTGGAGTTTCCGAAGGCCCGCCCACGCGTGATGCACGCGGAACGGACGTTCTGGGAGAAGGCGACCGCGATCCACGTATTCTGCCTGCAGGAACGGCTGCGGGGCGATCGGTTCGCCCGCCATTGGCATGATGTGGTCCGGCTGGACCAGGCTGGGCTCGCCACCGCGGCCTTCGCTGACCGCGATCTCGCCAAGGCGGTGGCGCGTCACAAGGGTATGTTCTTCGCCGAGAGGGCCGCCGATCGCAGTCCTATCGACTACGCGGTTGCTGTCAGCGGTGGCTTGCGCCTTGTGCCCGCTGGCGATGCCCTGAAAGCCCTGGAGGAAGACTATGCCCATATGGTCGCGGACGGGTTGCTGTTGGAAGATGCTGAGCCCTTCGAGACGCTGATGGCGCGATGCGCCGACATTGCCGTGATGGTGCGAAGGGGAAACGGGAACCACCACGTTTATCGTAAGTCGCAAATAGTGGTGGTCCCCTATTTCACTTCCCCTTGATCGAAAAACCGCACCCGCAGGGAGGCTGAGCATAGCCACAGCGCAGCCGGAAACCGGGATCGAGTGCGACAGTGAGATCGGTCAAAAGGGGCGCGCGTAGGAGCGCGAACATCGCGACGGCGGAGCCGGCACGCGGGATCGAGCGCCCCCGATGAGCGGTTCAACACCACCTTGCGTGAGGGATCGTCACCGTATGGCGGAGAGGCAACGCGGCTCCGGGCAAAGCCTAGAGCCTGACCCGGTAGGGACACGCACGCTTCACCAGAGACTAGAACAAGGGGTCTTGACGATTCGGCAGTTCATCCCCATTATACCTGCAAATGGATCGGGCTTTCTCGGTCGGCGTCTGGCTCTGGGCAACCGGGGCCTTTCGCTTTTTAGGGGAAGATTTTCAGGCCGTAGCCGTTAGCGCTGCCTTTGCCGTCCTTTCTAAGTTTCTTCTCGATGATATCATACGCCCGATTTGGCTGGTCAGGCCGAATGACCCGTCTGGCGATCGGTTGCGCCACCAGATCTGCGAATTGCAGTCCCGTCGAGTTGTGTTTTTTGTCCATGAACCGAATGTCGAAGTTTGGCATTTTGCCAGCTTGATTGTTGCCGTCGCAGATTCGGCGAAACTCCAGCTCAAGCTTTGCATCTTCCTTGGCGCCTCGACACTCGACTAGCAAATACGTGATCTTGTCAAGCTGTCCGAGGTCTCGCAGAAAATAGAAGAGCCGTTCCATACAAAATACGAGCGCAATCTCGTAGGGATCGCGCGGCTCCGTGTACTTTTTCTTGTGGGCGGCCTTGTCGATCACAGCTGCGACGACTGTAAAGGGTGCTTCCTCAATCGTCTTGTTCACCTGGTCGATGAAGGCCGCGCGGGTTTTGGGCTCGCGCAAAATGCGGAAGTCACCGTGCTGCTTCCTGATTTCGTGCCCCCGCAGCACAACCGCATCGTGTCCCCAATACTCGAATTTGAGACGCTGAACGCTCGGGACGACCCTTTCCACGAAGTCAGATTTCTTAAAAATGCAGAACGCCAGAGAGAATACCGGAAAATTCGGGTCAATGGATTGAAGGCTGTGGTCGCCGCTCTCATCGACATAAACGACATAATCGCTAAATGGCATGGTATCTTTCTATCACAACAATTCACGGTCGGCGAGCCGCACCCGAGTCATCCACCGAGGTACCTCCTCACTTACTCTTTGACGACTTCGACGCCGCCAGCTGTTCCAATCGTCCAGCCGGCACCACCCATCTTGGTGGTGAGCTTGTTGAGCCAAGTGTTAGTCTTTTTCCCGAGGTCCGGTCCCCGTTTAATCCCATCTTCGTTGGTCGCTGTCTTCAACTTGGTGATATCGTCCTCAGCGGTGGCCGTCCGGTCTTGGCCCGGGGTCACGCGGCGTCCGAGCTGGGCTGCGATCTACTCCTGGAAGCGCGCCGCGCCGAGAACGAATCCGCCATTGGTCGCCGCGCGGATTCACCCCGTTTATTTCACTGAGATGGCGGGTTTCGCCTTCTTCAACCCGCTCGCCCCACGGGCCTTGTTCCTTTCAAAATCCTGTCAAGCCTGCGGTAGGGACCGTCAGCCCTGTCGAGCGAAACGTTCGGAAGTGCAGCAAAAACAAACAAACCGAAGCAGGTTGCTCCAATCCAATTCTACGCCGTTGAATAGCGTTTAGCGCAGTGCTGTTGGCTTGGTTAAGGGAGTCAGTTGGCGTGTGGAAGGGGCTTTCGTTGTCGCGGTCCAGGTAGGACGGTCGCTGTCCTATTTTGCTTCATTTTGGCCGGTTGCGCTGCCAGACCTGGCCCAGAGGTGCTGACGCCCGTTGCGGCCTCGTCCGGCGAAAAGGCGCTGCGGATCTATGTGGCAACCACGCGTGAGCGACAGACTTCGTCGGGGAACGTATTCACCGCGAACCGCGCCGGTGCGCTCAACTTTGCAGAGTTTGTCGTCTCGGTGCCGCCCGGCCACAAGTCCGGCAATCTCGAAATGCCGACCGCAGCCCCCGATCCACGGAGCAGCTTTGCCGTGGTGGATCAGGCCGTGATGAGCGAAGCCGATTTTCGCAAAGCCGTCGCTCCGCAAGGCGATATCAGGCGAAAAAAGCACAAGGTCTTCATTTTCGTGCACGGGTTTAACAGCAACTTCCAGGAGTCGCTGTTCCGATTAGCCCAATTGCAGGCGGACATCAAAATCGACGGGATTCCGATCCTGTTCTCCTGGCCATCGCAAGGTCAGGTAGGCGCCTACGAAATGGACAGGCAATCGGCACTCTATTCGCGTGACTATCTGATGGCTTTACTAACAATGCTAAGCAGCAGCTCCGAGGTCAGCGACATTACGGTGGTCGCCCACAGCATGGGTGCCATGTTGATGGTTGACGCGCTGCGCCAGCTTCGTATCGAGCGCAAAGACCGAGTGATCGCCCGGCTAGGCCGTGTTGTGCTGGCGGCGCCCGACATCAACGCGGAAACGTTCCGCGCCCAGGTACAAGGCATCGGTCCGCTCAAGCCACCCTTGCTGGTTCTGGTTTCCAAGGATGATGGCGCGCTTCGAATGTCCAGTTTTCTTGACGGTGGCATCGCGCGCGCCGGCGACATCAATGTTGACGATCCCGTCGTGAGGGAAGCTGCCCTGGAAGAAAAGGTTCAAATCGTCGACATTTCGAGGCTCGCAAAGCACGACGATCTCGGCCATGACCAGTTCGTCAGTGTTGCCGTACTTTATTCACGAGCGCACGAGCAAGCCGCGCGCTATCGCTACACGGCTGGCACCTTCGTCTTTACAGATGATGATGAGACGTTGTTGCGGCCGATCGACATCGGAAATCAGGCGGCTGCGCAATGAACGGCTTGGTCCTCGGTCGGCGTGTCTCAAAGGTGCCAAAGCAAGAGGTCGCTGCGCTCCAGCCCGCTGCGCGGGGGCAAGAGCCGAGAGACCGGAAGCCAGCCGAGAGGAAAGCGCTGGCGGGTTGAGAGCCGCGTCCTGAGATTGAGGTGTCAATGTCCCGATTGCGATTTCACACATGGATCGTTACGACTTTCATAATCATTATGGCCGCCGCTCCACTACGGGCTTTAGCAACACCAGAAGCGTCTGCGTGCGGGTACCTCGCTGGTCTAATCGATAAGGCACCGCCAGGGCCGTTGTTCTTGCCCAGCTATCCGACCGTGGAATCGGGGCCTCTCCATGGCGCCGCATACCTCTATGACAATGCGGTGGCCGCCATCGCATTAGTCGGTTGCGGTGAGCGAGACCAAGCATGTCGGATCGGCGCGGCGATTCTCTGGGCCATCGATAACGACCGCACCTGGCATGATGGACGGCTCCGGAACGCTTACGCCGCGGGTGTGGTTGCGAATGGCTCCGCCAAACTTCCGGGTTGGTGGGACGCCGCCGCGTTTGGCCTTCTTGCAATCCGCACAGGCGATTCGCGCTGGCGTGATATGGCAACGGCTGCTGAGCACTTCGTGGATACGATGTGGGATCCGGCATGCGCCTGTTTCGCCGCAGGCACCGCCGAAGACGGCGTCACGCACAATCCGACTTTGGCCCTGGATGCTCAAGTCTGGACCTTAACGGCGCTCCCCGAAGCGGCCAAGGAATTTGCATCGGCAATTGCTACCGCCGAACGGCGAATGAGTGTCGACAAGGGCTTTTCCTACGGTGAAGACCGAGATGGTGTGTGGACCGAAGGGACGGGCCAAATGGCTCTCTTGCTGGAATTGCTCGGCAGGACTGGGGAGGCAAAATCGTTGGTCGCTGTAATCGAATCCCAGAGGTCGCCGGATGGCGGGTTCTATGCCACGAGTGTCCGAGGGCTGTCGACTGGGTTCATGTTGGATACCGATCCGGCCAAGCCACGACTCTATTTCCGATTGCCGCATCTCGGCGCAGCTTCGTGGGCTGCCCTTGCGGAACGGGGGTTCAATCCCTTTACGGCGACAAAAGGACTTCCGTAGTTAAGGCCGCAGTGGCCCCCGTCTCAGCCCTTCAGTCCCATCCTAGTTAAGTTGCTTTTTCGATTTCGATAAGTCCGCAAAGGGTCAAGGGCCTCCGTGGCCGGCAGGCTGATGGCACAGCCGGTCTAACCCCAGCTCCGGAAATACGCGTGTGTTCCGGCACTTACGCTTCGTGCCATTAGCGGAAACTTGAAAACGACTGCCAGCTTGCTAAATTCACTTCGGCGACTGCGCTCCGCCGCGTCACGAGGTCAAATCGATGAGATTAGAAGAGTCTCCATTTCGTCCTGGCTGGTGGGGCACGGACTTAAGAGATGTGGGTCTTGGAGATGTTCGCCCACGGGTCTCGACGTATGGATGTTACGACTTCGCTCGCCTGCCTCCATTACCGCATCGTTTGAGTGGTGGTCTCGATTGGTTAACTGGCGCTCGGGACTACTCGCCCAATATTGGTGAAGAGCGATCGAAAGAAAATGTGGCGGCGTTTGCTGAACTGCAATCGGTTGTTGAGTTCAAAGGCATCCGATTGCCGGCGGCGTTCACAAAGCTCTTCTCCACGCCATCGCTCCAGC
>NZ_JBEKXH010000255.1:0-9529 GCF_049512235.1 Bradyrhizobium sp. | reverse complement strand
GGAATCCGGGCGCGGGCGGACAATCGAAAACGACAATCGAAAATAGACGTTTGGGAGGATCAATGAAACGCAGGACGCTTCTCGGCGGAGCCATCGTTATCGCCGTGGCTGGACGGACCTCGGGCGTGGCCGCCGAGCCGCCGCCGATCAAAATCGGCATGACCATGGCGCAATCCGGCGGCCTGGCGGGCGGCGGCAAGGCTTCGCTGCTTGGCATCGAGATCTGGCGTGACGATGTCAACGCCAAAGGTGGCCTGCTCGGCCGCAAGGTCGAGCTTGTCGTCTATGACGACAAGTCGAGCGCCGCCGAGACCCCGGCGATCTACTCCAAGTTGCTGGATGTCGACAAGGTCGATCTCCTGTTCGCGCCCTACGCGACCGTGCCAACGGCGCCGATCATGCCGCTCGTCAAGCAGCGCGGCCTGTTGCTGATCGGGAACTTCTCGTTCCAGGTGAACAGCAAGGTTGGCCACGACATGTGGTTCAACAATGCTCCGTGGGGACCGGCCGACAGCTGGGCGGCAGCGTTCCTCGATCTGGGCCAGAAGGCCGGCGGCAAGACCATTGCGCTGCTCACGGCGGACCAGGAATTCGCCCAGAATCTGGCGCTGACCGCGAGGGAGGTCGCAAAGAAGCGCAACATGCCGCTCGTCTTCGACCAGGCCTACCCTCCCAACACCGTGGAATTCTCCAGCATCATCCGCGCGCTCAACGCCGCGAAGCCTGACATCGTCTATATCGCGTCCTATCCACCGGATTCGACCGGAATCCTGCGCGCCGTGAATGAGATCGGAATCGCCGATAGCGTCAAGATTTTCGGTGGCGGCATGGTCGGTCTGCAATTCGGCTCCGTGATGGCCAGCCTGGGTTCGCTGCTCAACGGCGTAGTCAACTTCAATACCTGGCTCCCGGAACCGAACATGTATTACGACGGGACCAAGGCGTTCTTCGAGACCTACACGAAACGAGCCACGGAAGCCAAGGTCGATCCGTTGGGCTACTATCTTGCGCCGTTCGGCTACGCCTCGGGTCAACTCATCGAGCAGGCCATCAAGGCGACGGGATCGCTCGACCAAAAGGCTCTGGCAAAATATCTGCACGACAACGAGCACAAGACCATCGTCGGCCCGATCGCGTTCTCGGCGGACGGCGAGCGCAAGGAGACCGCGACGCTGATGGCGCAGTTCCGCGGTGTCGTGGACAAGGACATCGAGCAGTTCCGCAGCCCGGGCAAACAGGTGATCCTGTTCCCGGACAAATTGAAGTCTGGCGATCTCATCAGTCCCTTCGAGGCCGCCCGGACCTGACCCTCGCGTTTTTCTGGACCCACTGACCGGGATCGGGCAAACGCCCCCCGAGCATAGGGATGGGACGATCAGGCGTGCGCGAACCGGCGGCGGCCTACGGAAGTTGCTCTGCAACTTCCGCCTGAATAGGGTCAAGGGGGACCTCACGTGTTTTCAATGAACCTGCTGCTCGATGCGGTGGTGCTCGGCGTGCTGCTCGGCTGCTTCTACGCGGCCGTCAGCCTTGGATTGTCAGTCGCGTTCGGCTTGCTCGACGTTCCCCATGTCGCGCATCCGGCCTTTCTGGTACTGGCGTCCTATTGCGTGTTTTTCCTCAACGATCGCTTTGATATCGACCCGCTGCTGGCAGGGCTGTCGATCTCGCCGCTGCTGTTCCTGTTCGGTCTTGCCGTCTACCGGCTGTATTACGAGACCTTCGAAAGGCGCGGCAGCGATGCCGGCGTGCGCGGTATCGCGTTCTTCTTCGGCATCGCGTTCATCGTCGAAGTGCTGATCATTCTGCAATTCGGCGTCGACCAGCGCTCGGTCACCGCGTCCTATATCGGCAAGGCCTGGCGGATCGGCCAGATGCGGATTCCGCTCCGGATGCTGGTCGCGTTCGCGGTCGCCTCCGCGCTGACGATTCTGTTGGCGCTTTACATGTCGAAAACGTTCATGGGCCGCGCGATCCGCGCGGTGGCGCAGGACCAGGAGGCGCTGCGACTGATGGGCGCCAACCCGGTCCGGATCAAGCAATGGGCGTTCGGCATTGCAACGGCCGTGCTCGGGATCGCGGGTGCCCTGCTCATTATCGTCGCTCCCGTCGAACCGACACTCGACCGCGCCTATATCGGGCGGACGTTCTGCGTCGTGGTCATGGCGGGGCTCGGCAGTATATCCGGCACGCTCATTGCCGCCATCATCCTCGGCGTCGCCGAAAATATCGTCCTGACCCTGTTCGGCGCCTCCTGGGCGCCGGCCATCTCGTTTGCGATGCTGCTCGGCGTGCTTGCGATCCGGCCGCAGGGCCTGCTCGGCAGGCGATTATGAATAGCAACAGCCTGCCGTTCTGGATCGGGGCGGCCCTCTTTCTTGTCGCCGCCGCGCTGATGACGCAGCTGATCCGCAACGAATATCCCTTCTTTGCCGCTTATGGCATCCTGCAGTTCGTCGTGCTCGCCGTGGCATGGAGCATCCTCGGCGGCTATGCCGGTTATGTGAATTTCGGCACCAGCGCATTTTTCGGCGTTGGCGTCTACACGGCCGTGTTCCTGTTCAAGGCGATGGCCGCGCCGCTTGCCGTGCAGATCGCAGCCGCCGCGACCGTCGGCGCATTCCTTGGCTTGGCGGTGGGCCTTCTGACCTTGCGCATGCAAGGCATCTTCTTCTCGATCGCGACCATTGCGCTGACGATCATCATCGAGACGTCGGTGACGAATTGGCGATTTGTCGGCGGCGCGGCCGGCATTCAATTGCAGCGACCGCCTGTCATGACGCCATTCGGCAGCTATGTGCAGATGCTGTTTTTCGTTCAGGCGCTGCTCGTGGTGCTGGCGATTGCGATCGCGCGCTACATCCAAGGCTCATGGATCGGCCGCGGGCTGCAGGCGCTCAAGGACGACGAGCTGGCCGCGGAATGCGCCGGCGTGCCGACCTTGCGGCTGAAGCTGCTGGCTTGTGTGATCTCCGGCGCGCTGATGTGCGCGGCCGGTGCACCCGCCGCCATGTACCTGCAATACGCGGACCCGTCGTCGGCCTTCAATCTCAATTATTCGGTCTCGGTATTGGCGATGTCCCTGATCGGCGGGACCGCGCATTGGACCGGCCCGGTTCTCGGCGCAATCCTGTTGGGCGGGACCCAGCAACTCCTGACCGTTACCATTTCGTCGGAAGTAAATGTGCTTGTGCTCGGCGTCCTGCTGGTGCTGTTCGTGGTCGCCGCGCCCGAAGGCCTGATTGGCCTGATCCGAAGGGGTCGCCGCATTCGCGCCGGAGACGAAGCATGACGTCCGCTGCAGCAGCCGAGGCGCCCTTGCTGCGGATCGGCGGACTCACCAAACGGTTCGGCGGCTTCATCGCCCTCGACAATGTCAGCATCGATATTCCCTTGGGCGAGCGCTTCGGCCTGATCGGCCCGAACGGCTCGGGAAAGACGACGCTGATCCACTGTATCTCCGGGGCGTTCCGTACCGAGGCGGGTACCGTGGTGTTTCTTGGCGAGGACATCACGCGGTTGCCGCCGCATCTGCGCACGCGCCGCGGCATTGCGCGGAGCTTCCAGATCCCGCGGCCGTTCAAAAGCATGACGGTCGCCGAAAACATCATGGTGGCGGTTGACTTCACCACCGTCGCGGGCGACCTCGCCTCGGCCGCGCAACGGCGCGACGCCGTGATGTCCATCCTGACGCGGACCGGTCTTGCGTCCAAGGCTGACATATCGACCGCAAAGCTCAGCCAGGTCGAATTGCGCAAGATGGAGCTCGCGCGCGCAATGGCGACGCGCCCGAAGCTTTTGATTTCCGACGAGGCCATGGCCGGCCTTTCCGGCTCTGAAGTCGATGAGGTGCTTGATCTCCTCATGAGCCTTTCAGGCCAGGATATGACCATCATCATGATCGAGCACATCATGCAGGCCGTGATGCGCTTCTCGCAGCGCGTGATGTGCCTTGACGCCGGCAAGATCATCGCGCTCGGCGCGCCGGCCGAGGTCATGGCCGACCAGCGGGTGCAGGAGGCCTACCTTGGCACTTAGCCTCGCCATCAATGACATTGATGCGGGTTACGGCGCCGTGAAGGCGCTGCGCGGCGTCACGCTCCATGTCGAGGCTGGCGAGACCGTCGCGTTGCTCGGCACCAACGGCAACGGCAAGAGCACGCTGATGAAGTGCATAGCGGGCCTGGTTCGCCCGAACCGCGGCGGCATCTCGCTCACGATCGACGGCAAGGCGCACGATCTGACCAGGCTGTCGCCCGAGAGCATCGTCGATCTCGGTGTGGCGCTGGTTCCCGAGGGACGGCGGCTATTTCCGAGGCTGACCGTGTCGGAAAACCTGATGCTCGGCGCCTTCCGCAAGGCCGCCCGCCGCAACATCGATCGCAACCTTGCGCTTGCCTTCGATACATTTCCGGCGCTGCGGGAGCGGCAGAAGCAGCTCGCCGGCACCATGTCGGGCGGACAACAACAGATGCTCGCCATCGCGCGCGCGCTGATGTCCTCGCCACGGCTGTTGCTGATCGATGAGCCTTCGGTAGGCCTGTCGCCGCTCCTGGTATCGCAGACCATCGCCAGGATCGGCGAGCTCAATCGTCGCGTCGGCCTGACGGTTTTGATGGCGGAGCAGAACTTCAATCAGGCCATCCGCATCGCCGACCGCGGTTACATCATCGTCCACGGCGAGATCGTGGTCGCGGCCGCTTCGGTCGACGAGTTGAGGCGCAACGACATCGTCAAGCGGCTCTATCTCGGCGGTGTCGCATGATGCAACCTGGGATGAGGACCTTCCAACCGTCATTGCGAGTTGCTCTTGCGACGAGCAATCCAGCTTTTCTTTCTGCGGCGGCGATGGATTGCTTGGCTCAATCGACCGCGCGTTCGCGCGCCCGATTGGCTCGCAACGACGAGCCCAGGTGATGTCATTCATCCATCGCTCGGCCGCGCCGGGACGCAGATCCGTGATCGCGTCAGAAACCGCAGCTCGCGGCCATTGTCGAGGGAGAACATGCCGCCCCGGCCGGGAACGACGTCGATGATGAGGTCGGTATGTTTCCAGGCCTCATACTGGGAGGCGCCGATATAGACCGGGGCGCCGCCGATGTGGCCGAGCAGGACATCGTTATCCCCGACCAAAAATTCCTTTTGCGGATAGCACATCGGCGACGATCCATCGCAGCAACCGCCGGACTGGTGGAACAGCACCGGGCCATGCTCGGCTGTGATCTGTTCGAGCAGGCTCCGCGCCGCCGGTGTTGCCGAGACTTTATCTTCCATGACGGCCTCCGTGAGTAAAAAAAAGCCGACGCGGACGAAAGCGACCGCGCCGGCCAGTGTTCTGAAGAATCAGAAGAAGCCGAGTTTCTTAGGGCTATAGCTGACCAGCATGTTCTTGGTCTGCTGGTAGTGGTCGAGCATCATCTTGTGGGTTTCGCGGCCGATGCCCGATTGCTTGTAGCCGCCGAACGCCGCGTGCGCCGGATAGGCGTGATAGCAGTTGGTCCATACCCGTCCTGCCAGGATGGCGCGGCCGAAGCGATAGAGCATCTTGCGATCCGCCAACTGTCGAGACCAGCACGTTATTGTATCGCCAGCGCCCGGATCCGGGTTTGTCCTAGGTCAAGGTCGGTCAGCCCAACGTCAATGCAACTTCACGGTTGGCGCCGGTCGGGCTCCGGGCGCGACCAGGCCGAGCAGCGTGCGGGTTCGGCCATGCAAGGCCGCTTCATGCATTTTATAGAGCGATCGATACATCAGGCGGGCGAAGGTGCCTTCGATCAGGAAGCCGCGGCCGACCAGCGCGCCCATCAGGTTGCCGATCGTGCTGTATTTGCCGAGCGAGACCAGCGAGCCGAAATCGTGATAGGTGAACTCGGCGAGCGGCCGGCCGGCCAGGAGATTGCCGACCTGCTTGACCATGAAATCGGATTGCTGGTGCGCGGCCTGGGCGCGCGGCGGCACGTTTTGCGGAAAGCCCGGACGCGGGCACGACGCGCAATCGCCGATCGCAAAAATATCGTCATCCAGCGTGGTCTGCAGGGTGGGCCGCACCGCCAGCTGGTTGATGCGGTTGGTTTCGAGCCCGGCAATGCCGGCGAGAAAGGCCGGCGCCTGGACCCCGGCCGACCACACCACCAGTTCCGAGGGAATGATCTCGCCGTCGGAGAGTTTTACCCCGTCCGCCAGGACTTCGGCCACGCGCGCGCCGGTACGCACCTCGACGCCGAGCTTGACCAGCAGTTCCTGGGTCGAGGCCGAGATTCGCTCTGGCAGGGCTGGCAGCACGCGCGGCGCAGCCTCGATCAGAACGATCCGCAAATCATGTTCGGGGTCGATCCTGTCGAGCCCGTAGGCGATGATGGCGCGGGCGGTGTGATGCAATTCGGCGGCGAGCTCCGTGCCGGTAGCCCCGGCCCCGATGATGGCGACGTAAAGCTGGCCAGGACGGACCGCACTGCCCTGGTTCTGAGCGCGCACGCAGGCATTGACCAGCCGGCGGTTGAAGCGGCTCGCCTGTTCGGGCGTTTCCAGCGGCACCGCAAATTGCCTGGCGCCGGGCGTTCCGAAATCGTTGGTGACGCTGCCGACCGCGATGATCAGCGTATCGTAGCTGAGATGGGATTCCGGACTGATCTCGCGGCCCTCGTCATCGACCGTGGGAGCCAGGGTAATTTTTTTCAGCGCCCGATCTAGGCCGGTCATTTCGCCATTGCGGTAGCGGAAGTGGTGCCAGTGGCCCTGCGCCATGTAGTTCAATTCGTGCTGCGAGCGACGCAGGCTGCCGGCGGCGATGGAATGCAGCAGCGGCTTCCAGATGTGGGTTCGGCTGCGATCGATCAGTGTGACGCGCGCGCGCTGCCGGCGCCCGAGGCTGTCGCCAAGTTTGGTCGCGAGCTCCAGCCCGGCGGCGCCGCCGCCGACAATGACAATGTGGCGAAGGGAGCTTTCCGTCATTGGTCCGCTCCCGAGGTTGTTTCACCGATATGCACGACTTCGCTCACGCGATACGGACGTCAGTCAGCGGAAAATCATTGCCTTTGCACAGCAGCGACGCATCTATTGTTTTCGCCAGCGCGTAGGCGAAGCAATCGCCAAAGTTCAGCGCCGCGCCATGCCCGGTTCCCTTGCCGAATCGCAGATGCGCCGAGCGAGCGGCCTGGGCCTGATCCCGCGTCACCGGTTCTATGCGAATGCCCGCCGTCTGGATGAAATCATCGAGCCACCGCTCCGCTTTTTCCGCAGCGATCTTTTTCAGTCCGCGCAACACGATCGAGGTTTCGACCAGGTTGGCAGCCGACATCACGGGATCATCGTCAACGGCAATGCTTTGGGCATAATCTTCCGCATTCGACTCCTGGCGGAAGATGGCGATCACAGCCGAGCTGTCGACCACGATCACGTCGGCAGTCCCTGGTCATCATGGCCAAGGATTTCATCCGGACTGCGACCAGTGTCGGCCAGCGCGGCATATTGGCTTCCAATCTTCATCAATCGCGCCGCGATACGGTCTGATCCCCGGCGTCGGCGCTCGCGCGCCAGGCGTTCGCGCAACGCTTGTGTGACCGCCGAGGTGAGGCTTTCGCCGGTAAGGGCGACGAGCTCAGTCGCAAGCTGATGGGCTTCGTCGTTTTTGATGTTCAGGTTCATGGTAGAATTGTACATTAATTCTACCATCGAAGCAAGGATCTGTCATGCGTCTCGCGCTGGCCTAAGCTGACGGTGCAGGCACTGCGCATGAGGGAGAGCCTTAGGGAGAACCTCACGCGCCTGCCAGAAGCCGTGCCAACTGTCCTGGCCTCGCGGCCTCGGTCGGCGGGCGTATTGTTTCCCAGCTGACATAGCGATTTCGTCCCGCGGTTTTCGCGGCGTACAAGGCCTCGTCTGCCCGTTTCACAAGATCGGCTAATTCACAGGGCGTGCTGCCGAGTGATGCTATTCCGATGCTGATGGTGACCCGTTCGCCGCCCGGCAGCCAGGTCGCGATATCGGCGACCGCCCGCCGGATCCGCTCCGCCAGTCGCTCGGCATCCGGTGCGGTCAAACCCGTGGCCGCGATGCAGAATTCCTCGCCGCCGTAGCGGCCCACCAGGCCGTGATCGCCGCAGGAGCGCTCCAGCACATCGGCCATTCCGGCCAGAACCTTGTCGCCGACGACGTGACCGAAACGATCATTGATGCTCTTGAAGTGATCCGCGTCCACCATGAAGAACGATATCGATTGACGCTGGCCGACGGCCCTCTGCAACGACTGTGCGGCCTTCTCGAAGAATGTTCTGCGATTGAGGCACCCCGTCAGCGGATCGGTTGATGCGAGCAACTGTAATTGCCTGTTTTGCTCGGATATCTTGACTTGAGAGCTATGCAACTCCTGAATCGATGTGTTGAGTTGTTCGTTTGCCCGGTGCAACAGGGTCACGTCGTCAAACGTCGCAATCACGCCGCGAACGATGCCTCGCCCGTCCACGATACGTGTGGCGTTGACCGACAGTCGGCGCGATTCCCCGGAGGGATTGCGGATCGCCATGGGTATGCCCAACACCGGCTGCTCGACGTGCATGGCTGTTTGCCAGGGGAATTCACCTGCTGCCTCGGCGGCCGCACCAGATGCCGCCCACGGCAGCGTGCCCGCGTTGACGCCCACCAAGGATTTGGAACTCTGATAGAGATCCCTGACGAAAGCGTTGTTGGCAAGAAGTACAAATTCCCTTTCGTCCATGATGAGTACGCCTTCGGCGAGCGTGTCGAATGCGGCCTTGACGCGCTCCGGAATCGCGCGGCTCGGATCCAATTCCCAAAGCGCCCGCTTCAGGATCAGGAAATAACCCGCAAAGCCCGTGAGACCGACGAAGCCGACGAAACCCATCATCGAACTCGGCATACCGAAAATATTGTCTGCGGCCATTGGCCGAAACACGATCTCGATTTTTCCTGCCGGGACGTCGCCGTTAAACAGGGGTATCTGCACCTGCGTTGCCGTTGATTTGCCATCTGCGCGTTCGACCCAGAGGCTGTCATGATCTCTCGATCCAACGAGCAGCTTGCCGTCCTCCCCGCGTACGGCCATCGACACGACGTCGCCATTGCGGCCGACGACGGCATCGATGGTGTCCTTGATCGCATCGGCTTCGTTGCGGCCCGCCAGGTTGGCAAGCTGGAGAGCGAGCGTTTCGGAGATCTTCGCGCGTGCTTCCAGCGCCGCCTTTTCCTCATCTGGAAAAAATCCAAGCGAGTAGGCAATGAAAATGATGCTTAACGTCAGCGACAAGATCCCGATACTGATCTGCAGCGTGGGGGTGATATAGCGCTTCATGGCCTGAAACCTCGTTCGGAATTTATGGATGGGCTGGTATCGTAAAACATGCGATCGACGTCGGAAGGCGGCTGATCGTCCTGGTCGCGCCGCTGCGGCCGCATCACGACCGGCAGCGGATCGAATCCGCGCCACAGCGGCATCGATGACAGGAGCGCGCTGAGCAGCGCGCCGCTCCGCAGCAGCCAGCCGATAATTCCGGCGGTCAGCCCAAGACTGGTC
>NZ_JBEKXH010000254.1:0-9543 GCF_049512235.1 Bradyrhizobium sp. | reverse complement strand
AAAACCGGGATTTGGGGGCTGGATAATATTCTGTCCGGCGGTTTTTCGCGTGGCCACGTTTTCCTGGTGGAAGGCGCGCCCGGAACCGGCAAGACCACGGTGGCCCTGCAATTTTTGCTGGAAGGCGCCAAGGCCGGGGAAAAATGTCTCTACATTACCCTGTCGGAGACCGAGCGCGAATTGCGCGATGGCGCCACGTCCCATGGCTGGTCGCTGGACAACGGCATCGAAGTTTTCGAATTGCTGCCGCCCGAAAGCCTGCTCGATTCCGAGCAGCAGCAAAGTCTGCTCTATTCATCGGATCTGGAACTCGGTGAAACCACCAAGCAGATTTTCGAAGCCGTCGATCGCGCCCGCCCAAACCGGGTAGTGCTCGACAGCCTGTCGGAGATCAGGTTGCTGGCGCAAAGTTCGCTGCGCTATCGGCGCCAGATTCTGGCGATCAAGCATTACTTCGCGAAATTCAATACGACGCTGATGTTGCTCGACGATCTTACGGCGGACATCGCCGACAAGACCGTGCACAGCATCGCCCATGGCGTGCTCCGGCTCGAGGAGCTGGCACCGGCCTATGGCGCGGAGCGGCGCCGCGCCCGCATCATCAAGTATCGCGGCGTCAAGTTTCGCGGCGGTTATCACGATGCCACCATCACGACCGGCGGCCTGAACGTGTTTCCGGGGCTGGTGGCATCGGAATATCGCAGCAATGTTGTACGCCGCAGGATGTCCAGCGGTATTGCCGAATTCGACCAGCTGCTCGGCGGCGGCGTCGAGACCGGTTCCAGCACCCTGGTGCTGGGTCCCGCCGGCACAGGCAAATCGCTGGTCGCGATCATTTTTGCAGCTGCCGCGATCGCGCGCGGCGAAAAGGCGGCGCTGTTCGTGTTCGACGAGGAACTCGGCCTGTTGTTTTCGCGGATGAAGGGTCTCGGCATCGACCTCGAGGCGTTGCAGCGCAGCGGCGATCTGTTTATCGAACAGGTTGACGCGGCCGAGCGGTCGCCCGGCGAATTCGCCCATCTGGTTCGCATGCGGGTCGATGAGGATCACATCAAGACCGTCGTGATCGACAGTCTCAACGGCTATCAGGCGGCGATGCCGGAGGAGAATTCCCTGGTCCTTCATATGCACGAACTGCTGCAATATCTCAACCGCCGGGGCGCGGCGACATTCATGACCGTGGCGCAACATGGTCTGGTCGGCGATATGAAAGCGCCGGTCGACGTCACGTACCTTGCCGACACCGTGATCCTGCTGCGTTATTTCGAGGCGCTGGGTTCGGTGCGGCGCGCAATGTCGATCATCAAGAAGCGCACCGGGGCCCATGAAACGACCATTCGCGAGTTCCGCATCGATGGCCGTGGACTGACGATCGGCGAACCGCTGGACGGGTTTCAGGGCGTGCTTCACGGCGTTCCGGCCTACGTCGGCGAATCCCAGCCATTGCTGCAAGAGTTGGTGCGGTGAGGTCAGATGCATCCTCCGAGCGTGCCGTCATTCTTGCGCCGACGGGACGCGACGCCGCGGTCGCCGCCGCGCTGATCAAGGAAGCGGGCTTCTTCGCCAATGCTTGCGGCAACGTTGTAGCGCTGATGCATGAGATCGAACGCGGGGCGGGCCTCGCTGTGATCGCCGATGAGGCGATCAAGACGGCGGATCTGCGCGGCCTGACGCGCTGGCTGGGCGATCAGCCGTCATGGTCCGATTTTCCGATCGTGTTGTTGACGCGTCAGGGTGGCGGCCCGGAGCGCAATCCGGACGCGATGCGGCTCGGACAGGTGCTGGGCAACGTCACCTTCATCGAGCGACCGTTCCATCCTACAACGCTGGTGAGCGTGGTCGGCTCGGCGGTCAGGGGCCGGCGGCGCCAGTACCAGACCCGCGCGATACTTCAGGACCTCACCGAAAGCGAAGGCCTGCTGCAGACCGCGCTGGATGCCGGTCATCTCGGCGCGCTGGAACTGCACCTTCCGGAACTGGAGCTCGAAGCCTCCGACACCTGCAAGAGATTTTTCGGACGCGTCCCCGGCGAGGCGTTTTCCTATCAGGATCTGAAGGCTTCGGTTCATCCCGAAGATCGGGCGCGACGTTCGGAGGTGCTGGAGCGGACCATCAAGACCGGCAGGGACTACAGTATCGAATATCGCAATATCTGGCCCGACGGTTCGCCGCACTGGGTTGACGTTCGCGCCCGCGTCGTACGCCGGCCCGACGGCAGCATCAAATCGCTGGTCGGGGTGTTATCGGACATCACCGCGCGCAAGGTTGCCGAAATCGAGCGGGAAAATCTGCTGGCCCAGCTGGCGGCCGAGCGCACGGCGCTGGCGGAACTGACGGCGACCCTTGAACAGCGGGTCGAGCAGCGCACCGCCGATTTGATGAAAGAAGTCGCAGCCCGCGAAATGGCGCAGGAGCAATTGCGGCAGGTGCAGAAGATGGAGACGATCGGCCAGCTTACCGGCGGCGTCGCACATGACTTCAACAATCTGCTGATGGCGGTGATGGGCAATCTCGATCTGTTGCGCAAGCGAGTACCCGACGACCCCCGACTGCACCGCTTGATCGAGGGCGCGCTGCAGGGGGCGGAGCGCGGTGCGTCGCTGACACAGCGTCTATTGGCATTCGCGCGACAGCAGGACCTAAGAGCGGTGCCGGTCGATCTGCGCGCCCTGATCCAGGGAATGATCGATCTTCTGGAGCGCTCGCTCGGACCGCGCGTCTTGCTGCGGCTCGATCTGCCCCAGGCGTTGCCCCCGGCGCGTGTCGACGCCAACCAGCTCGAACTCGCCGTGCTCAATCTGGCCATCAATGCACGCGACGCCATGCCGGAGGGCGGCTCGATCGATATCAAGGTCGGCGAGTATCAGGCAGCGGGTGATTTGGCGCTGGGGGCCGGACGCTTCCTGAAACTTTCGGTGATCGATACCGGCACGGGCATGACGCCTGAGATATTGAAGCGGGCGATCGAACCCTTTTTCTCGTCGAAGCCCCTCGGCAAAGGCACCGGGCTCGGCCTTTCGATGGTGCACGGGCTCGCCGTGCAGCTCGGTGGCGCGCTGCAGCTCACGAGCGCGGTGGGCAAGGGCACCACCGCGACATTGGTTCTTCCTGTCGCGATCAACGCGCCGGAAGCCGAGAGCCCGGTGCAGGTCGTGCAGAAGGTCAATCGTTCGGCGGTGATCCTGTTCGTCGACGACGATCCCCTGATTGCGATGTCGACCACCGAAATGCTGGAAGATCTCGGCCACCATGTGATCGGCGCCAGCTCCGGCCTGCACGCGCTCGATATCATCAAGAGCGGGCAGCCGATCGACCTGATGCTGACCGATCATGTGATGCCCGGCATGACCGGCGTCGAACTGGCGGCGGCATCGCGCGAGTTGCGGCCGTCACTGCCGATCCTGCTCGCGACCGGCTATGCCGAACTGCCCGAGGGCGGCCAGCTCGATCTGCCGAGGTTGGCAAAACCCTATCACCAGGACCAGCTGCGCGACCGGCTCGATCAGCTGCTGGCGTAGGATAACTTCTCCCTCTATTAACTGTGTTGGGGCATCTTGCCGGGCCGCTGATTCCTTGCCTGTTCTGGTTGCGCAGCTACAGCAGACGCGAACCTGCTTGCAGCGGCGAAGGGGGCCGTGCGGCTCTCCCGCAAACCGCCGCTATCCCACCATCCGGTCGCGTCCGGCCCAGAAGCCGGCCCTCAGCAGTTTCTTGTCGACCTTGCCGACGCCGGTCATCGGCAGCTCCGTGACGAATTTGATGTGTTTTGGCGCATGCGCCGAACCCTTGCGCGCCTTGACCAGACTGATGAGTTCCTCTGCGTCCGGCCGGGCGCCTTCGCGCGCCACCACAACCGCGGTGACGGCCTCGCCCCATTTGTCGTCGGGCACGCCGACCACGGCGACCATCGCGACATCGGCATGCTGCGACAGCACGTCCTCGACCTCGCGCGGAAAGATATTGAAGCCGCCGGAGACGATCATGTCCTTCTTGCGATCGAGGATGAACAGATAGCCGCGCTCGTCGGCGCGCGCGATGTCGCCGGTGTGCAGCCAGCCGTTCTTGAGGGTTTCTGCTGTTTGTTCGGGCCGCTTCCAGTATTGCACCATCACATGCGGCGCGCGCACGCAGATCTCGCCGGCCTCGCCGGTTGCGACCTCGTGGTCGTGCTCGTCGAGGATCCTGACGTCGCAGGCGGCGATCGGGAAGCCGCACGACAAAAGCAGTTCCGGGGTATTCCGATCGTGGTCCGCCTTGCGCAGCACGGAGACCGGATAGCACTCGGTCTGGCCGTAAAGCTGCGAGAAAACCGGGCCGATCCGCATCATGCCCTCGACCAGCCGGCTAGGCGACATCGCCGAGGCGCCGTAGAGCAGCAATTCGAGCGAAGAGAGATCGGTCTTGTCGAGCGAAGGACTGTCGAGCAGCACGTAGATCATGGTCGGCACGAGCAGGGCAAAGTTGATATGCTCGCGCTCGATGGTCGACAACACCGCGTCGGGATCGAAACCCCTGAGCATGTGCACGGTGCCGCCGCGCATCAGCGAAGGCAGCACCTTGGTGCCGGCGACGTGGCTGATCGGCGCCACCGTGAGATAGCGCGGCTGATCCGGAATTTCGAAGTCGGACAGGATCGCACTGGCGAAGACGCCATACTCGCGATGCGTGCGCAACGCGCCTTTGGATTTCCCGGTGGTGCCGCCGGTATAATTGAGCGTCGCGATATCGTCGGGGACGGCCAGAGAAATCGGACTCGCCGTGCCCGCCTTTTCGATCGCGGCCAGCAGATCGACGCCGTAACTGGCCGCGCCGAGCGTGAAGACGGTCGTCAGGTTGGCGGCCCCGGTGGCGAGGTCGCCGCCGCGGTCGCGGAACGCAGCCGCGTCGACCACCAGCATCCGGCTATCCGAATCCTCGAGTTGAAAGAGCTGATCGTCAAGCGAACCCAGCGGATGCAGCCAGGTGATCGCGAGCCGCGACAATTGCGCCGCGACCCCCGCGCACCAGCTGTCGGCCCGGTTGGCGGTGAGGAAGGCCACGCGGGTGCCCGGTGCCAGTCCAAGATGCATGAACACCTTCTGCATGCGCCCGATCAGTTCGGTGGCGCCGCCATAGGTGATCGATCCGCCCGGCCAGCTGAAGGCGATTCGCGACGGGTAGCGCGCCAGCGCCCGCAGGGTTTGCCCGCCGGCGGTCGGAAAGGCTGAGAGCGGATCGGACATGGTTCCTCCGGAGTTTTGTCATCGGCCTTCGGTCGTGCCATCTTAGCAAAACGCTAGCACAGCCAGGCCCGGGTGCGGAACGCAAACTGATCGGATCGGGGAACCAGATTTTGGATGGCACTGATAAACTCGCGCGCTTTCGCGACCGACTGAGCCTGCCGCTGATCGCGGCGCCGATGTTCCTCGTCTCCGGCGTCGATCTCGTGGTGGCCGCTTGCCGCAACGGCGTGATCGGCGCTTTCCCGACGGTGAATTGCCGAAGCTCCGAACAATTGGATGCCTGGCTTGGCGACGTCGAAGGGCAATTGCAGCGTTGTTCAGATCGCACTGGCAAGCCTTCGGCGCCGATCTGTCCGAATTTGATCGTGCACCGGTCCAACGCGCGACTCGAACAGGATCTGCAGGTGCTGCTGCGACACAGTCCCGAAATCGTCATCACCAGTGTCGGCTCGCCGCTGCCGGTGCTGGCGCCGCTGCACGACGCCGGAGCGCTGGTGCTCGCCGACGTCGCCAGCATTCGCCATGCCGAGCGCGCAGCCGCGGCCGGCGCCGATGGGCTCGTGCTGCTGACCGCCGGTGCCGGCGGTCAGACTGGCTGGCTCAATCCATTCGTTTTCGTTCGTGCCGTGCGGGCGTTCTTCGATGGGCCGATCGTGCTGGCGGGAGGCATCGGTGACGGCCATGCGCTGCGCGCGGCGCGGGTGCTCGGCTGCGATCTCGGCTATATGGGCACTAAATTCATCGCAACCGCCGAGAGCATGGCCGACGACAGATACAAGCAGATGCTGGTGACGAGCAGCGCCGACGATATCCTGCTGACGACGGCCTTTACCGGCCTGCAGACCAATATGCTCAGGCCCTCGATCGTCGCTGCTGGTCTCGACCCTGATCACCTGCCGCAACGGGGCGCGATCGACATCGGCAGGGATATCGACGTCGGCGCGCGCGAGCAGCGCCCGGCGCGCTGGCGCGAGATCTGGAGCGCCGGGCATTCCACCTCTGCCGTGACCGAGGTGCTTTCCGTCGATGAGCTCGTCGCATGCACCATCGCCGACTACCGTGCCGCCGGGGCGCGAATATTCTAACCGCTGAGGCCGGCCTTAACGCTCCATTAACCGTGCCTGCCCCAAGAATCTCCCGCCAAGGCCGTTCACCGCTGCTGTGGCCGGCCGGGTTCAAAGCGGTCGTTCAAGGGGAATGTGAGATGGATATCGACGCTTTTTCTGCCAAGAGGCTGGCGACCCTCGACGAGATCAGGAACCGGGTCGCCCATGCGCTGGAGCGGCATCCGCTGTGCCGCAGCGTGCAATTCGACATTGTCAGCACGGCCCGCACAAGCAAAGGAGGCAACTGGACCGTCAGCCTACTTTCGATTGTGCCCGACGCGCTGTGGGAGGCGTCCGATATCGTCGCCGACATCCAGGATGCCTACGATCTCTCTGTTGCGGCCTGATTCTTGCTCACCGGAGCGCTCTCGGCCGCCGTCTAAATTAAGGAAACCGCAGCAGCGGCACGGTAAAGCCATAATTAATGCCCGATTTGTCGGGAAGGTGGCCTTGGTTTGTTGACCGAACGGAGAACCGCTTGACCAAAGCCGTTGCATTGATCGCGCTGACCTGTTTGCTGGTCGTGGGTGCAGCCGCCGCCAGCATTCTCGGCCGCGACAGCGTCCCGGCGGCCCGGCCGGAGATGGCCGCAGCCGTCGACAAAGGCCCGGTCGCAAACAGGGCGAGCAAGCAGGACCGGCTGACGGTCGGCACGGTGACGCCGGCCTCAGTGGAAGTTCAGCCGACCGCGGCATTGAGCGATACGCTGCGGCAGGCCTATGCATCCAGCGCGCCGGTTGACCTCGCCGCGCCGAAGCTCGCGGCCGCGGCGACGATGCCGGTGCCGCCGAAGCCGAAGCCCGCCGTTAGGCCGCTGCTGCAAAAGACTTATGCGCTGCTCAGTGATGTGCAGATCGCCGGCATCAAGGAACGCCTGAAACTGTCTTCCGACCAGGAATATTACTGGCCGGCGGTGGAAGATGCGTTGCGTGCCATAGCCCGCAAGATCCACGCCACCCGCCAGGGCGATCCACGCTCCGGCATGCCGCCGATCGATGCCGACACCGCCGAAGTGCAGCAGCTGAAGTCGGCGGCGATGCCGCTGTTGTTTCAATTGCGCGAGGACCAGAAGCAGGAAGTGCGTACGCTCGCCCGCCTGATCGGGCTGGAAAAGGTGGCCGCGCAGATTTGAGTGCCGGCAGATCGGCAAACGGCCACGAATGGCGCTTGCCTTACTGCGCCTGGTCATGCTCCGCGCTGGCCCGGAGCCGGTAGAATTTCAGGGCCGTCTCCGCGGTACTGGCTTTTAGGCGCATATAGCTGGCAAAGTCTTCGTCGAGTGCAGAAGCAGCCGGCGGCTGGTTTGGCTGCTTCAGCATGATCAGCGGCTTGACGGTCGGCCACGAAAGCCCGATCGCCTTCGCGATGATCAGCAATTGCTCGGACCGCTCGCTGAGCAAGGCGCGTTCGATCGTGCCGACCGTCAGCTCGGAAAGGTGGGCAAGGGCCGCGACCACCTTGGCGAAAGCGCCGGCATTGGCAAAATCGAACAGGGCCCTTTCGTCGAGCGCACCGGCTTGCATCAGCCGGGACACGATTGAAAACGCATCCCTGAACTCCGACGAGTTGTTCCTGGTCGCCGACCGGATGCTTTCCAATGCCCCATCGAGGGTTGCCCGGATCGATCTGGCGTCCCGTGGCCGGGCCAGTTCGAGCTCGTTTCTCAGCTCCTCGGACGCGGCCTGGAACAGGCGGGTGAGCTCCCGTGTCGGCACGTCTCTCCGGTCCCAGACAAATCTTGCGATCCGCGGATCCCCGATCGACTTATCGATCAGCATCGAAAGACCACCCGCCGAGAACTGACTTCCCGCGTTTTCGGCCAGCCTCGCAATGACGAGATCGTTGCCGCGATCGACCAGCACGTCGGTGACGCCTTCGGGCACTTGCTGTCGCTTGGCGATGGCCAGAAGATGAGGCTGGCTCATCGTTTTGGCGTTTTCGATCAGTGTGGCTTCGTCCAGTCGGCTGGAATGGGTCAAGACAGGGGCTGCGACGTCGGCCGCGCTGTCAAACGCGAGCTTTCGCATCACGTCCGCGGGGGCGTCTGTACTGAAAGCCAGTCTCTCACCAAGTTGCGCGCGTTCCTGATGCTCGACATTCGCCATCAGTCTGCCCATCACATCGCCAAAGACCTCGATCTGATCGTCGCTAAAGCTGCCGGATCCGATCAGGAACAGGTCGGTGACCCGTCGCAGCATGTCAGCGCGTCGCGCCACGCTCTTGCTGGCTAATGCATCCTCCAATTGGGTTAACAGGCTGGTCTGCATGGCGCCCCTCTCTCTCAGCTGTCGGTTCAAGCGGTGTGACGATGGAGATGCGATGGAGCATCCATGGCAAGGCTGCGCTGGGGCCGGCCAAAATAATATCCCTGGCCGTAAGTCACCCCGGCCGCCCGAAGCAGTTCCATCTGTTCGGATGTCTCCACCCCTTCGGCCGTCGTCTCTATGCCCAGCCCCTTGGCGAGCGCCAGCATGGAAGCGACAACCGCGGCACATTCCTTCCGGGTCGCCATGCCCTGCACGAACGACTTGTCGAGCTTGATCTTGCCGAACGCGAAGTTGGTCAGATAGGTCGCGGACGAATAGCCGGTGCCGAAATCGTCCATCACCATGGTGATGCCGACGTTCCTCAGCTGTCGAATGGTCTGGGCATGGTTACCCTCGTGGTCGAGCAGCACCGATTCCGTCAGCTCCAATTCCAGCCGCGCCGGCGGCAGTCCGGTGTCGACGAGGGTGCACAAGACGACGTCGAATAGATTGCTCTTGGTAAACTGGATCGCCGAGATGTTCACGGCAACCTTGAGCGGCTCCTTCCAGGACGCCGCGTCGCTGCAGGCCTTTTGCAGGATCCACTCTCCCATGGGAACGATCAGGCCGGTGCTCTCCGCGAGTGGAATAAATTCGTCGGGTGAGATCAGTCCCCTGATTGGATGGCGCCACCTGACCAGCGCTTCCGCAGCGCAGACGGCGCCGGTCGCAAGCTCCACCACGGGCTGATAGTGCAGTTCGAACTCCTCGCGCTGCAGGGCATCGCGCAGATCCAGCTCGCGCGCCTTCTGGTCGTCGTCAGACGCGGACATGCTGGTGTCGTAGATCCGGAAATCGTTTCTCCCCGCGGCCTTGGTGGCATACAGAGCCAGATCGGCCTTGCGCATGAGATCGGCCGGCACGCGGCCATGTTCGGGACAGAGCGCGATGCCGATGCTGGTTCCGACG
>NZ_JBEKXH010000253.1:0-9564 GCF_049512235.1 Bradyrhizobium sp. | reverse complement strand
GCTACAGCCTCCTCGACGCTCGGCCGATGGCCGACCGGCACCCACCACAAAACGACCGATGGCCCTTCGAAGTGTTCGAACCAATCGGTACGGCGGCCATAGAAGCGCTTATGGACGCGCTTGTAATGGCACGCGCCGAATTTCGCCCTCGGCCTTGTCTCTGTTACGCTTGACACGACCGCCGATGTTGTAATCCCGGTGGATGAAGCTGCGGACGAGAGCGGGTAAAGGACGCGCGGCCGCGCTTGATGCCCCATAGCGGTTGGGCGAGTGTTGCGATCGCCTCGGCGGGATCACGCGCATCCAGACCGACGAGGTCGGCGGGTCCGCCAACCCTGATGCCATAGTCTGTAAGCCGCATCAGCCGTGCCGCCGAAACCGTGATCATGTCGAGGCATCCGGCGAGGTCGGCGGGGCGCGACACCTGGCAAACATTGGCATAGAGGTTCGCCATCCGGATCAGCGAACCGTCGCCGTAAGGCGTGAAGGGATTTAAAACATTATTGGTCGAGATCGAGCAGGTCACCCCCGCCTTCCGCAAGGGCTCCGCCGGCACGACGCCGCGCGGAACCGCATGGTCATGGCTACGGCCCATCAAATGCAGATCCGTCGCCGGCAAGATCGTCACCGCGACGCCGGCGTTGGCCAGTTGCGTCGCGATTTCAGCGAAGCGGTCGGGCGGCAGCAGCGACATCTGCGTCACGTGCCCGACTGCGACCCGGCCGCCCCAGCCGAACTCCTCGGTCTTGCGGCAGACATATTCGACCTGCATCCCCTCGGTGCTCTCGGCAAGGTCAAGATGCATGTCGATTTCGGCGTCGAAATCCCTGGCGATCGCAAAGATCCGGTCGATCTGGCCGCGCGGGTCGCTGTCGAAATAAGGCGCGGCGCCGACCGCCCGCGCGCCCCGGCGCAGGCCCTCGATCAACAATTCCTCGGTGCCGGGATAGTTGGTCAGCCCTTCCTGCGGGAACACGCATAGTTCCAGATCGATGGCCCATGCATAGTCGCGCGCGAGCGCTTCGACCGCTTCGAAACCTGTCATCCCGATGCCCGGGTCAAGTTCGACGTGGCTGCGCATGCGCATCGTGCCCTGCGCGATACAGCGTTCCAGGGTCCGCTTGCCCCGCGCGTAGACGTCTTCGATCGTAAAGCTGCGTTTGGCCGCGGCGGTTTCCCTGACGGCTTCGGCGACGGTGCCTTCTTCGATCCGGCAGCGGTCGAGGATGCAGGTCTTGTCGAGATGGATATGCGTCTCGATCATGCCGGGGACGACCAGGCAGCCCGCAGCTTTCAGTTCCGGCGCATCAACCGTGAGAGCCCGGGAGATAGCGGCGACCGTGGCGCCTTGAATGCCGATGTCAACGGTAACAAGCTCACCTTGCTGCAGAATGCTGGCGTCGCGAATAACCAGGTCCATTAATCCACCGCCGCCGGAAGGGCACCAGGATCAGCATCGTCCAGCATTGCGCCGCACAACCCTCAAGAGGGCGTCATTTCCCACAATATTTCAAACATCTACGCCAATCTTTAAGCATAGGCTATGCCGAGCATTGCAGAACACTGCAGCCAGCGCCTTCTCCAAGCCTGCGCCGTCGTTGGCACGCTTGTTGCTGGATCATAGCCGATATCCAGAACCGGGGGGAGCGTTCGATGGCGATCATGAGCACAACTGCGGCAATTGAGCGAAAGCCGCTATATACTTCGCTGTTTGTCCAGGTGCTGGCAGCACTCTTGCTCGGGATTGTGCTCGGCATGGCCGTCCCCGACTTCGCCATCGGTCTCAAGATCTTCAGCGACGCCTTCTTGAAGCTGATTTCGATGATCGTGGCGCCGATCGTGTTCTGCGTGGTCGTGCACGGCATCGCCGGCGCCGGCGACCTCAAAAAGGTCGGGCGGGTCGGCGTCAAGGCGCTGGTCTATTTCGAGGTCATGACCACGGTCGCGCTGATCGTCGGCCTCCTGCTCGCCTATCTCTTCGGTCCGGGTCACGGCATGAACATCGATCCGTCGACGCTGGATGCCAAGGCACTCGGTACCTATGCCACCAACGCCCGCAACCTGAAAGGCGGCGGCATCGGCAGTTTCCTCTTGAACATCATCCCGACCACCTCATTTGACGCGCTGGCGCGCAATGACGTGCTGCAGGTCTTGTTTTTCGCCATCATCTTCGGCGTCAGCCTGGCCCTTGTCGGCGGCGAAAAGGGCGAGAAAATCACCTCGTTCATCGACGCGGTATCGACGGTGCTGTTCCGGGCAATGGGACTGATCGTACGGCTCGCCCCGCTCGGCGTGCTCGGCGCGGTGGCCTATACGGTCGGACAATACGGCGTCGGCTCGCTCAGGCAATTGGTGTCGCTGGTGGCCCTGTACTACGTCGCGCTCGCGATCTTCGTGTTCGGCGTGCTCGGCGGCGTGATGGCGCTGGCCGGACTGAACATCCTAAAATTCCTGGCCTATCTGCGCGAGGAGCTGACGATCGTGCTGGCGACCGCGTCCTCGGACGCGGTGCTGCCGCAGATCATGCGCAAGCTGACGCGGCTCGGGGTAAAGGATTCGGTGGTCGGGCTGGTGATACCCACCGGCTACTCCTTCAACCTCGATGCGTTCTCGATCTATCTGACGCTGGCGGTCGTGTTCATTGCGCAAGCGACCAACACGCCATTGTCGTTCGGCGATCTCTTGCTGGTGCTCGGGGTGTCCCTGGTTACCTCCAAGGGCGCGCATGGCGTTCCCGGTTCTGCCATCGTCATTCTGGCGGCGACCTTGAACGCGGTGCCGAGCATTCCCGCCATCGGCCTGGTGCTGGTGCTGTCGGTCGACTGGTTCATCGGCATGGCGCGTGCGCTCGGCAACCTGATCGGCAACTGCGTCGCCACCGTGGTCGTTGCCGCCTGGGAAGGCGATCTCGACCGCGCCCAGGCCGTCAGGGTGCTCGACGGCGCCGAGGTGGTGGACGTGACCGCGGGTTAGGGCATCAGCTCCCCCTTGGCCGTGGCGGATGTCCGCTTCGTCGTGCATTGCGGATATTAGGTCAGACGTCGCGTCAAATCGATCGCCCAGCGGACCAGGTGGTATCAGCTCAACCCGCCCGCTGGAATTAACTTAATGCGCCAATTGCATTGGCTGATGATCCCATCGCCAACCGCCGCTGTTGATTTAGAAAGGGAGCGCAGCTAGCGTCCCGCACGAGAATCGTACCGGCGGCTAACCTTCGCCTGCGGGTCAGCGCGGGTTGGCAGAGCGGACGCAGGGCGCCTTATCGGTGCACAAGAACGGCGCATATGAATGTGAGAAGCCTTCACAGAGTTCCTGCCATGGTTCTCCTGTTGGCGTCTGCGGGCCTGGCGCCTGCCCTGGCCGATACCATCGAGGCCGCGCTGGTGCGTGCCTATCAGAACAACCCGCAACTCAACGCACAGCGGGCCTTGGTGCGATCCACCGACGAAAACGTGCCGCAGGCGCTGTCGGCCTATCGGCCCAAGGTCGCGCTCACCGCCAGCGCCGGCTATCAGTACACCGACTCCAACACCAGCAAGGGCGGATCGCCCACCCTCGTCCGAACCGAGTTTCACGGCACCGACCCGCCGCGCAGCGTCGGCCTCACCGTCACCCAAACGCTGTTCAACGGCAATCAAACCGCCAACAAGACCCGCGCGGCCGAGAGCCAGGTTTCCGGCGCGCGCGAGGCGCTGCGCGTGCTCGAAGAGACCGTGCTGTTGAACGCCGCCACCATCTACATGGATTATTTGCGCGACGCCGCGATCGTTGAGGTCCAGCGCAGCAATACCCGCGTGCTGGAGCAGACCCTGAAGCAGACCCGCGACCGCTTCGACGTCGGCCTGGTGACGCGCACCGACGTCGCGCAGGCGGAGGCCCAGCTGGCAGCCGGCAAGACCCAGCAACTCACCGCCGAATCCAACCTCGTGACCACGCGGTCGAATTTCCGCCGCATCATCGGCAACGAACCCTCCGACCTTGCGCCGGGCTCGCCGGTCGATCGCTTTCTGCCGAATGCGCTTGCTTCCGCGATCGAGCTCGCCCTGACCGAAAATCCGAACGTCACCGCGGCGACGTACGGCATCGACGTCAATTATCTGCAAGTCAAGATCAATGAGGGAGCGCTGTTGCCGACGATCAGCCTGCAGGCCTCGGTCCAGCAGGCCTATGAGCAGACGCTGACGACCTTCCGCTCGTTCGCCGCCGCGACCGTCGCGCAGGTTTCGGCGCCGCTCTATCAGGGCGGCGCCGAATACTCGCTGATCCGCCAGTCCCAGGAAAACCTCGCGCAGCAACGTCTCAATCTCGAAATGACTCGCGACCAGACCCGGGCCGACACCGTTACCGCGTGGGGCCAGCTCGTGGCCGGCAAGGCGCAGGTCGTGTCCGCAGAATCGCAGGTGGCCGCCTCAGAAATCGCGCTCACCGGCGTTCGCCGAGAAGCGAGCGTCGGACAGCGGACCACGCTTGACGTGCTCAACGCCCAACAGGCGCTGGTCAATGCCCGCGTCGCGCTCGTCACCGCGCAGCACGATCGCGTCGTTGCGTCCTACGCGGTATTGAGCGCGGTCGGCCGGTTGTCGCCACAGGTTCTCCATCTGCCGACCGTCGTTTACGATCCGAGCGTGCATTACCAGCAGGTTCGCGACAACTGGAACAGCGTCCGGACGCCCGATGGACACTGATCAAGCGAACGTTCACCAAGTGTATCGCAGCCGTCCGGTGCCGGAATAGGTTTGTGACCGGTCGGCGAATTCCCCGTCGAACTTCGCAAGGAACGACACGCCGCTGGCCAATCGCCACTCCGCGCCGCCCGTCACCAGCGCCAGATCGTGCGGCGGCGGCGCGCCGTTGACGGCGAAGCTGGCGGTCGGCAGACCGATGAAGCTGACGTTCAGCGTGGGATCGCTGATCTCGTCATGCGCCCAGGCGGCCTTGCCGAACAGGCTGAGCTGGCTGCCATTGTCCATCGCCATGGTCTTGTCGACGCGGCCGCCCAACTCCCCACGGACCGCCGTCGCGGTCCGTCCATCGTAGTTCAGCGCGAATTGCGGCGACCCGACTGTCGCAACCTCGCCATATGACGGCGTCCGGAAGCTCTGCAGCTGGATCGCCGCATACGGCGTCCACCGCACCGCCATCTGCCACGGTATGTGGTAGCCGCCTTCGAGCCGTCCGCCGTAATTCTCGGCGTTGAAGGCCGCATGCAACTGATCGAGACCTGCGACGGTCACGGTGCGGTCGGTCGACATCCAGTAATTCGAGTAGGAGAATGCGCCCGAGACATAGGCCGCGCCACGCTGCCCCGCACCATAGAGGCCGGCCAGGAACACATCGCTGCGCCCGCTGCCAAATGCCTGCGCCAGCGACCATGACGTGGCGCCGCCGGCCAGCGAGAAGCCGATCAGTGCATCGGGCGAAATCCGATAGTCGGCGCCAGCGGCACCGCCACCGACCCTCGACGTCGTATCGTGACTTCCAACCACGTTGGGATCGGCGGACGTGGTGTTGCTGCCGCCGAAGGCCGCGCCCCAGACATCCCATCGCGGGACAAAGGCCGCCATCGGAGGAGCCTTGTTGTATTTCGCATAGGCCGACGCGAGCCCGGTCGGCAGCTGGCTTTCCCGCTCCGGCGCAAAGCCCATCGCGGAGCCCGTGGTTCGGTTGGTCGCGAGCGGATCCGTCAACAGCGAGAGGTACGAATTGGTCAACTGGAAGGCGCCCTGCTGGGCCTGCGTATTGTTCTCTCCCGAGAGTTCGCTCAAGGAGCTGACAAGCTGGGTCGGCGTGAGCGTATAGAGACCGGTGAACCCGGCCGGCACCGTCGCGCCACCCGCGACAGCCTTGTCGATGGCCGCAGCCACATTGGTCGGGTTTGTCGGCGCCCCAGCCGGCAGCAAAGGAACGATGAAGGGCGGCAGCGGCGGAGCGAAGTTGAGCGTGGCCATGAACGCGAGATCGTTGGCAATTAGCGACCAGTTGGCGCCGCTCAAATTGCCGAAATTGGCGCCGTTGTTCTGGAACACGAATTGGCCACTGGGATATGCCGTGTTCGCGACAGATCCAAACTTGTAGCTTCCGGTCGGCTCCGGTTGCTGATTCGATGTCGACAGGAACAGCACGTATTGCAGGCCCGGGGTCAGGGCTATGCTGCCGGTGTTGATCGAAACCGCCGTGAATGTCGTTGCGCTCGGCGCGGTCATTACACCCGAGCCGAACAGCGCGGGGCCGACAATGCGGTCAGTGGCGCTATTCCACTGGTACACGAAAGCCTGGAATTGCGGGGCCGTTCCCGATAACCGGGCAAGTTCGAAGGTGAAACCGGTCAAGAAGTTTTGGCCGGCGACGGGGGTAATGGTCTGCCCATAGGTCGCGGTGTCGGTGACACCCCATGCGCTAATGGAGCTGATCCCGTTCCACGACGTCGTCGTATCGATATTCTGAGCCATCGCCGGCGAACTCAGGGCAATGAGCGCGACGCCACACAGCAGCTGCTGGCGCGAAATCCTTCGTGTCATCCCATTCGGCGGTGTTTGCCTGTCGCAGCTGCTTGGCGTGCGACGGCCTCGAGGGAGGCAAGACATCACATCTCCTTCCGAGAGAGCGATCGATTTCTATGCGTTACTGTTACCCGGCCAGCAGGCGGCCATGACGCCGGGCAAGGACTCATTTCAAGAATTGTATCCTGCCCGCTCTGCAACCTTATTTGGCGAGCGGTGGCCCCACAACGCTGGCGATCACAGTCCGACAATATTTAGATCTGGTAGTAGCAAACTCGCCACAGTTGTGCCCGTTACATGGAATTAAGCATAGCCAGATTGATGGTTCTGCGCGGTCTGAAATGGCACGCTGGCGGCCGGCGCAGATGTCCGAAGTGCCTTGCCCACGAATGCGGACCTTGACCAGCGCGGTCGGCACAGCGCTGGGCGACTACAACGATCGAGCGGCGGTGCAAAGCTATTCGGCTCCGCGCGCTGATCCCGCCCGCGTCCTGATCATCTCGCAGCATCCCGCGGCTTGAAATTCTCGATCAGCCGCAGCAGCACCCGGGCACCGGCATCGGCATCGGCCACGTCCACGTGCTCGTCGGGGTGATGGCTGATGCCGCCGCGGCAGCGCACGAAGATCATGCCGACATCGGCAATGTCGATCATCGCCATGCCGTCATGCCCGGCCCCGCTCGGCAGCTCGAAGACGGAATAGCCTTCGGCGGCGACCGCGTCGGCCACCTGCGCCTTCAGCCAGGGCGCGCAGGGCACGGTGCGGTTTTCGTGAGTCACATCGACCTGCAGCTTGAGCTTGCGGCGTTTCGCAACCGCTTCGATGTGCCGGACGATATCGGTCACCGCACGCCGGCGGTGGGTGTCGGTCGGGGTCCGCAGGTCGATGGTAAAATGAACCTGGCCGGGGATCACGTTGGTGGCTCCCGGCATCGCATGGATGTAGCCCACCGTCCCGACCAGCCCGCCATGGTCGGTCCGGCACAATTCCTCGATGGTGGTGATGCATTCCGCGGCGCCGGCCAACGCGTCACGCCGCAGTTCCATCGGCACCGTGCCGGCGTGCCCTGCCATTCCGGTCAGGCGTGCGGCGAGCCGGGTGGCGCCGGCAATCGCGGTCACTACGCCGACCGGCAGACCCTTGGCTTCCAGCACCGGTCCCTGCTCGATGTGAAGTTCGACATAGGCCAATAATTCGCTGCGCGCGCGCGCCGCCGCGCCGATATGTTCGGGGTCGAGGCCGAACGTCGAAAGCGCCTCCCGCATCGAAATGCCGGCGCGGTCCTTTACGTTCAGCGCACTCTCCACGAATGTGCCGGCGACCGCGCGGCTGCCCAAAAGCGTGGAGGCAAAACGCACCCCCTCCTCATCGGCAAAGCCGGTGACCTCAACGGCGAACGGCAATCGCCGCCGCCTTTTGTGCAGATCGCCGACGCAGCAAATTGCCGTGATCAGCCCGAGCGGGCCATCCCATTTGCCGGCATCGCGGACGGTGTCGTAATGCGAGCCGAGCATCAGGCAGGGCAGGCCCGGCCGCTCGCCCTCGTAACGGCCGCAGACATTGCCGATCGCGTCGAGATGGGCATCCATGCCGGACGATCGCATCCAGTCCAGGATCAGCTCGGCGGCCGCGCGATGCTCCCTGGTCAGGAAGATGCGCGCCAGATACTCCGGTGTTTCGGAGATCGCGCCGAGTTCATTGATCCGGGCGACAATCTGTTCACCGAGGGAAGCGGTTGGTAGCCCGGCCGTGGCCTCCATCATTTCACTCATGCTTATCCAATGACGAAGGCCGAGCCCCAGGCCAAGCGCGCCTCTCGACCGGTTAATACAAGTTCGGTGCCAGCAGGGCGGGCGAATCCCTGAAAGACACCAAACCACCTGAGCAGCCTGCTTGACCAGCCGGCAAATGATCGAGTGGCCGCTCACATTACCCAAGGCCGAACGTAGGATCAGAGTTAATGATTGCTCAACTCGCTTGCATACAATGGATAGATATCGCTCTAATTTTATGCAGATTAGCCCTGCACAAGTATCAAACCGGGGCGATGCCACAGCGATAAGTTAAATATTTCAATACTTTACGTTTCAATGCTCACCAAGCAGGCCATGGCATGAAGATTGCGATATGTCCTTCGGGCTCCGCTATGTCGGCGAAGCCCTCGAATTAGCGGCGGTCTATCCGCCAAAGGGAGCACGCAATGGATTTTGGCAGGATTTCACGACGGCATCTCTTGCAAGGCGGCGCCGCGCTGACGCTCGGCTCGGCCTTCGGCGTTCGTTCCGCATCGGCGGCGGAAACCACGATCGGCTTCATCTATGTCGGATCGCGCGACGACTATGGCTATAACCAGGCCCACGCGCAAGGCGCGTCGGCGCTGAAGAAAATGCCCGGCCTCAAGGTCGTCGAGGAGGAAAAGGTCCCGGAAACCGATGCCGTCGAAAAGACCATGGAGTCGATGATCAATCTGGACGGCGCCACGCTGCTGTTCCCGACCTCGTTTGGATACTACAATCCGCACATGATCAAGATGGCGAACAAGTTTCCGAAGCTGCGCTTCGAGCATTGCGGCGGCTTGTGGACCGACAAGGACCCGAAGAACGCCGGCAGCTATTTCGGCTATATCGACGAAGCGCAGTACATCTCCGGTATCGTCGCCGGCTATTCCACCAAGTCGGGGAAGCTCGGTTTCGTGGCCGCCAAGCCGATCCCGCAGGTGCTTCGCAACATCAATGCTTTCACGCTTGGCGCCAGGCTCGCCAATCCGAAGGCCACCACCCAGGTCATCTTCACCGGCGACTGGTCGATGCCGGTCAAGGAAGCCGAGGCGACCAACAGCCTGATCGACCAGGGCGTCGATGTGCTGACCTGCCACGTCGACGGTCCGAAGACGATGGTGGAAAACGCCGCGCGCCGCGGCGCCATGGTGTGCGGCTATCACGTCAACCAGTCGCCCTTGGCGCCGAAGGCCTATCTGACCGGCGCCGAATGGAACTGGGAAGCGCTGTATCCGAAGTTCGTGAAGATGATGGCATCCGGCGAAACCATCCCGAATTTCTATCG
>NZ_JBEKXH010000252.1:0-9565 GCF_049512235.1 Bradyrhizobium sp. | reverse complement strand
CATCGAGCAGCGCGGCAATATCGGCGGCCATTGTGCTGAAGGTGAGCTCACCCCTCGCCTTCTGCGACAGACCCGCTCCGCGGGTATCGTAACGCAAGATGCGACGCGATTTGGCGAGCGGCGGGACAACTTCGTCCCAGCTTTCGAGCGAGCCACCCATTTCGTGCACGAGCACCAAGGTGCGGTCACCCTTGCCGCTCAGTTCGTAGCGTAGCGCGATACGATCAAGTTCGATGAAATGCATTTGACTTTATTACGCGCCTCCACCCGCAAGCGGCAAGGCAGCCCCGCCACATGGCGGCACCGCATCCATGCAGCCGCCGGCACCCGCTGAGCTATTGCCGCATATCGCAGCTAACCTTGCTTGAAAGCACTCGGGAAAAGGGGCAAACACCCGAAAGAGATTTCTTGGTCGGAGCGGCAGGATTCGAACCTGCGACCCCTGCGTCCCGAACGCAGTGCTCTACCGGGCTGAGCCACACTCCGACAAGAACGCGGCTTATAGCCTTGGCGTTCGCCCACCGCAAGAAGCCGAATTGAGGACGCCGATTCCTGTGAATGTGGGTCTGACAACGCCAATCCTGCCCGCCGGCGAGGCCGCCGTGGCCACGGCTGTGCATTGCTTCCGCCAGGGCGGGCTGGTCGCGTTCCCGACCGAGACCGTCTATGGTCTCGGCGCCGACGCCACCAATGCTGCGGCCATCGCGCGGCTTTATCAGGCCAAGGGCCGGCCGGCGTTCAATCCGCTGATCGCCCATGTGGGGAATCTTGAGGCCGCGATGCGGCTGGCCCGCTTTGACGCAACCGCGATCGCGTTGGCCGGCGCGTTCTGGCCGGGGCCGCTGACGCTGGTGCTGCCGAAGACCGCGGATTGCCCGGTGGCCGATCTCGCCACCGCGGGGCTCGACACCATCGCCATCCGGGTGCCCGCTCACGCCGTGGCGCGGCGGATTCTCGGCGCATTCGGGGGTCCCGTGGTGGCGCCTTCGGCGAACCTGTCGGGTCATGTCTCGCCGACGACGGCTTTGCACGTGCAAAGCGATCTTGCCGGGCGGATCGATCTGATCGTCGACGGCGGCGCGGTCGAGATCGGCGTCGAATCCAGCATCGTCGGATGTTTCGACACACTGACGCTGCTGCGCCCCGGCGGCGTGCCGCGCGGCGAGATCGAGCGTGCGCTCGGCCGGGTAGTGTTGCAACCGCCCGACCACGATGATACCAGCCGGCCCAGGGCGCCGGGCATGCTGGCCTCGCACTACGCGCCGCGAGCCAGGGTGCGGCTCAATGCAGCAGACATCCGGGCCGGCGAAGCGCTGCTGGCGTTCGGGCCGGCCGCATTGCGCGGAGTTGACCCGGCGACACCAGTGCTGAATTTGTCCGCGCGCGGCGATCTCACGGAGGCCGCCGCCAATCTTTTCGGTTATCTTCGCGCGCTCGATGCAAGCGGCGCCCGCGCCATCGCGGTCATGCCGGTGCCGCAGCACGGGCTCGGCGAAGCGATCAATGACCGTCTGCGCCGCGCCGCGGTAGAGCGGGATTGAACAGGCAAATGAGTACGTAAATGAGAACAAGCCAAATCAAGAAAAGCAAGAGACCAGGATGAACATCGTCCAGCCATCTTTACCGCCGCTCTCGCCCGAATTGATCGCCCGGTTCCGCGCGATCGTCGGTAGCAAATACGCGGTGACCGATGCCGCCGACATCGCGCCCTATATCACCGAGGAGCGTGACCTGTTTCATGGCAGATCGCCGCTGGTATTGCGGCCAGGCGCGACGGCGGAAGTATCGGATATCTGCAAACTCGCCAGCGAATACAAGATCGCGCTGGTGCCGCAGGGCGGCAATACCGGACTTGTCGGAGGCCAGACCCCGCATCACGGTGAAGTCGTGGTTTCGCTGCGGCGGATGGACAAAGTGCGCGACATCGACACCGCCTCCAACACCATGACCTGCGAGGCCGGCGTGGTGCTGCAGGTCGCCCAGCAGGAAGCTTCCAGGGTCGACCGGCTGTTTCCGCTGTCACTCGGCGCCGAGGGAAGCTGCACCATCGGCGGCAATCTCTCCACCAATGCCGGCGGCACCACGGCGCTGGCCTACGGGGTGGCGCGCGAGATGGCGCTCGGGCTGGAGGTGGTGCTGGCCGACGGCCGCATTCTCAATGGACTGTCGAAGCTGAAAAAGGACAACACCGGCTACGATCTGCGCAACCTGTTCATCGGCGCCGAGGGCACCCTTGGCATCATCACCGCGGCAACGCTGAAGCTGTTTCCAAAGCCCCGCGCGATCGAGACCGCCTATGTCGGCCTGGAGTCGCCGGCCAAGGCGTTGCAGCTCTTGGCGATCGCGCAGAGCGAGGCCGCGGGAACGCTGACCAGTTTCGAGTTGTTGTCCGACATCGCCGTGGATTTCAGCGTGCGCCACGGCATCGACATCCGCGATCCCCTGACCGGCAAGCATCCATGGTACGTGCTGATGGAACTGTCCTCGCCGCGCGAGGATGCCCGGGCCACGCTGGAATCGATCCTGGCGCAGGCGCTCGAGGCCGGCGTCGTCGACGATGCGGTGATCGCGACCAACCTGAGCCAGCGCGCGGCGTTCTGGAAGCTGCGCGACGAAATGTCCGCGGCGCAGAAGCCGGAAGGCGGATCGATCAAGCACGACATTTCGGTGCCCGTGGTCGCGGTGCCTGATTTCATCGAACAGGCCAATGCCGCCGTGGTGAAGCTCATTGCGGGGGCCCGGCCGGTGCCATTCGGCCATCTCGGCGACGGCAACATCCATTATAACGTCAGCCAGCCGGTTGGCGGCGATGCCGCCGATTTCCTCTCGCGCAGGCACGAGGTCAATGCGGTGGTTTTCGATATTGTGCTGCGGATGGGCGGATCGATCTCCGCCGAGCATGGCATCGGCGTGCTCAAGCGCGACGAATTGCCCGAGGTGAAGGACAAGGTCGCGATCGAACTGATGCGCAGCCTCAAGGCGATGCTCGATCCACTGGGCATCATGAATCCCGGAAAGGTGCTGTAAGCGTGGCTTTGACTGCCCCCGCCGCCGCGCTCGCGATCGCGCCGATCGCAGACGCCGAGGTCACAGCCGTGGTTGCGTTGTGGCAGCGCTGCGGGTTGACGCGCCCCTGGAACGATCCTGCCGCCGATATCGCGCTTGCCCGCCGGGGGCCGAACGCGGCGGTGCTGGTTGGACGTGACGGCAGCGGCATCGCAGCCTCGGTTCTGGTCGGACATGATGGTCATCGTGGCTGGGTTTATTACGTCGCCGTCGACCCCGACTGCCGGCACAGGGGATATGGCCGCGTCATCATGGATGCGGCGGAGGACTGGCTAAGGGCGGCCGGCATCGAAAAAATGCAACTGATGGTGCGTGCCGACAACAGCGAGGTTCAGGCATTCTATCAGTCGCTCGGTTATTTCGAGCAGCAGCGCATCGTCTACGCCAAATGGCTCGACGGGCGCGAGCCGACACCGTAATCGAGAAAGGCTCGACATGACCGTTTCCGACCGCATCCGCGTCCACAATGTCCGCGTGCCTTCCGACAACTACGCCACGCTGAAGGACCAAGCTACTGCTTCGCCAGCTGAATTGAAAACTCGGCGTTGCGGATGCGGGCGGCGAGACCTTCGGCGAATTTCGCCACCGCATCCTCGCCGTAGGTTGCAACCAGCTCGGCGAATGCGGCGAACAGGCTGGCCTGCGCGAGGCAGTCGCCATCGACGCCATCGTGCCGCGCCTCCGCCCAGGCCTCGTTGAGATAACCGAGCGCGGCCCGTTTTTGTTCGTGATCGGGCAGCGGATCGCGGCCGGTCGAGAAGGACGCTGGATGGCTCATGGAACTCAACAGGCTGGGCGCGATCCCGGGCGGTGCGCGTCGAATGCGTTAACGTCTAGCACGCAGCGCGGCGCCGCCTAGAGCAGTTCCTTAAGAAGGGTTAATAGAGCTCTTGGTCTATTGGATTGGACCAAAGGACTTCAGGCCAGCGCCCCGCCACCGCGTATGTCTCGATGCTTCCAGTAGTTTCCACACCAACGCAAAACCCTAATTGGCGTAGCGGGCCGTCAGATCCCGTGAAATCTTGGAGCCTTCCTCGATGTAGCGGCGGATCGCGACCGTCGCGGCCGGCGTACAGGTCCGGTAGGTCTGCTGGAAGCCGTTATAGCCGCGGTTGAAGCCCGCAATCATGCGCGCACGGCGGTCACCCGTGGGGGTTTCGGCATCGATCAGCGCCTGCATCTGGTTGCGCCATTTCAGGCCTTCATTGCTGCCGCAAATGCCCCGCAAATAATGCAGGGTGCCGAGGATCTCTGCCAGCCGCTGCAGGTCGCCGTCGAACGGCGCCGCAGCGTCCTGGGCCCGCGCCGGGCCAGAGAGGCACGCCGAAACAACGATAAGAGCGGCTAAAATACGCTTGGCCATGATTTTTTTCGACGCCTTCGAAACGCCAGGGGGGCGCCGAAGGCGTTTCGGCTCGACCCGGTCTAGCGGAGCGGGGAAGCGATTTCAACGCATGATCCGGCCAGGGCCGCAACCCCCGCCGCGCATGGGGTTGCCGGCTCACGGGCGGACATTCACGCCTTGTCAGAACGCGCGGTGGACACGCCGTGCCGCCGCAATGGCGCTCGACGGCAATGTCGCGCCGGAAGCCTCATTTAAGCAGGAATACGGAGGAAAAACGAAGCGCCGCATTAATTCAGAGCGGTTGTAATGAGCGTTTATCGCCAACAGCGGGCGAGGTCGAGATGGGAGACGCGCTATGACCGTATTCGAGCCGAACGAAACCCCACCCCTTATCCTCATTGCCGACGACGATCCTTCGATCGTGAGGCTGCTGGCGGATCGATTCAGCCTGATGGGCTTCAAGGTCGAAACCGCATCCAACGGAAGGCAGGCGCTGCGGAGGGTGCGCCAGGGCGGGGTCGACGCCCTGATTGTCGACATCCAGATGCCAGAACTGGACGGCCTGGCCGTCTCCGCGTATCTGCTCGAACATGTCAAACGGCCCTTGCATGTGATCGTTGCGACCGGGCGTCGCGATGCCGAAACGATCGAAACCTGCGATAGCATGGGCGCCCTTTATGTTCGTAAGGGCGCAAAGTTCTGGAAAGATCTGGAATCCGCTTTGGTCGAGATCTATCCAGCCAAAGCGGAACGCATCAGGCAGTCGGGATTGCGGTCGACCGGGATCGCCGTGCCAAAGCGTGCGCGCGTGTTGCTGGTTGACGATGATCCGGACGTGGAAAGCTTTCTCCGCAGCAGGCTCGATCGATGCGGCATTGACACCCTGTACGCAGCCGACGCGGCGCAGGGCTACCTGATGGCATGCAAGGAAGAGCCCGCCGTTATCATATCGGACTATTCCATGCCGAAGGGCGACGCCCAATACTTTCTGACCCGACTGCGGACCACGCCGGCGACCAAGGATATTCCGTTCATTGTATTGACCGGGAGGGAGCTCAGCGGGGCCAACAAACTTGGCCTGTATCGGAGCATCGGCGGTCGGTCCGGGGCGGCGCAAATCGTGCGGAAATCTGCCGATACCGGCGAACTGTTCGGAGCGCTGCAAGAATTCTGCGGACTGCAGGCAAGCATGGCCTAGCCATGAATGCGGGGGCGTCGAAGCGTGCTGCGTCTTCGGATTAAGCAACAAGCCGCCTGATTTTCATGCCTCGATCAGGCGGCGGGCCGACGCGATGACCTCCTGCAGGCCAGCGGTGAGCTTGAGATCATCAGGAGCATCGGGCGCAAGCCACCTGAAATCGTCGAGTTCGTCGTTCAGCACCGGCTCGCCCGAGGTCCAGCGCGCCGCGAACGACATGATGAGATAATGGCCTTCCGCAATGGTTCCCGGCACCACCTCGCGCCATCCGGCGAGGCCGATGATCTCGATTTTCAGCGCGGTTTCCTCATCGACTTCGCGATGCAGGGCGGCATGCAGGCTTTCGCCGAATTCGACCCGGCCGCCCGGCAGCGAATAAAAGCCCTTGGCCGGCGATCGCGCCCGCCGCACCAGCAGGATCCTGCCCTGGCGAAAGATCGCCGCGCTGACCGCAAGCTGGGGGTGTGACGGCTGCACCGGGCTCGCCCCTGAAATCAGTGGGTCATGATGTAGTCGACGTCGGCGTCGGCGCCACCATTGATGATACCGCCGGCCGCCGCCACCAGCGGCTTGACCCAGCCGGTGGCCTGCAGCGCCAGCGTGGCGCGGGTCTTGTCCTGGCGAACCTCGCGCATCGCCGCGCCGACCGCGGTGAGAATTGAGGTCATTGTGCTGGTGATATTGTCGAAGTCGGCCCGGACGCCGGCGTCGGCGGATTCATAGGCCTCGATCGCCAGCTGGCGCGCCTTGAAATTGGACGCCATGAAGTGCTCGCGATAGGATAGGGGATGCCAGGCCAGAAAGTCTTCCGCGCATTCCGGCATATCCGGAATCATCTCGAGCAGCATGATGGCTTCGTTGAAATGATTCAGATAATCGGTGGCGAGGCCGGTGCCGGGATTGATGTTGGCGGCGCGCAACAGAGCAGCCCGCGGCTCCTGACCGGGACCCGGCTGGAGCGTCATCTGGCGCCCGGATGGCGCGGGTTTGGAGGCCGCTGATGTCATCTGCCGCAGTGTTAACGATCGGGGTTAAAAGGTGCTGAACGCATGCCTATCTGAGCCATCGAAATGTGTGGACGCTTTGTCATTACCTCCCCGCCGGCGGCCTTGCGGCAGATTTTTGGCTATGTCGAACAGCCTAACTTCCCGCCGCGGCATAATATTGCGCCGACGCAACCCATACCTGTGGTCATCCTCGACAACGGCATCCGGCACTTTCGACTGATGCGATGGGGGCTGTTGCCGGCCTGGGTCAAGGAGCCCGCCAAATTCACCCTGCTGATCAACGCACGCGCCGAAACGGTACTTGAAAAACCGGCTTTCAGGAACGCGATGCGGCGGCGGCGCTGCCTGATCCCGGCGGATGGCTATTACGAATGGCAGGCTTCCGCGAAGCGCAAACAGCCCACCTTCATCCATCGCCGCGACGGGCAACCGATCGGTCTGGCCGGGCTGGCGGAAACCTGGACCGGGCCGAACGGCGAGGAACTCGATACGGTGGCGATCGTGACCGCGCCAGCGAGCGCCGATCTCGCCGTGCTGCATCACCGCGTACCTGTGACGGTTGCGCCTGAAGATTTCGAGCGCTGGCTCGATTGCGGCAGGCATGATGCCGGGACCGCAATGACGCTGCTGGCACCCCCCGCCGCCGGCGAATTCGTCTGGCACGAGGTCTCGACGCGGGTCAATCGCGTCGCCAACGACGACGCCCAGCTGATCCTGCCGATCACGCCGGAGCAGCGCGCCGCCGAGGAGCCGCAGCCGAAGAAGCCGGCGCCGCGCAAGCCGGTGCAGGTGACGTCAGATGACGGACAGGGGTCGTTGTTTTAGCGCTTCAGCGTCTCCAGAAACCGCACCGGCTCGCCGGTTGCGGGCGTCAGCAGCTCGCCCTGCCACATCACCCGTCGGCCGCGCACGAAGGTGCCGACGGGCCAGCCGGTGACGCGCATGCCGTCATAGGGCGTCCAGCCGGCGCGCGAGGCCACCCATCGGTTGGTGATGGTCTCGCTGCGCGTGAGATCGACCACCGTAAAGTCCGCATCATAGCCCGCGGCGATGCGACCCTTGCAGGCGATGTTGAACAACCGTGCCGGGCCGGCGCTGGTGAGATCGACCAGGCGCGCCAGCGACAAACGTCCGGCATTGACATGATCGAGCATCAGCGGCACCAGCGTCTGCACCCCTGTCATGCCCGAGGGCGAAGCCGGATAGGTCTTCGCCTTCTCTTCCAGGGTGTGGGGCGCGTGATCGGAGCCGAGCACATCGATGATGCCCTGCGCGATACCGCGCCAGATGCCGTCACGGTGATCGACCGAGCGCACCGGCGGATTCATCTGCGCGCGGGTGCCGAGCCGCTCATAGCATTCGGGCGCGACCAGCGTGAGGTGGTGTGGGGTCGCCTCGCAGGAAGCGACATCCTTGTGATCGCGTAGAAACTCGATCTCCTGTCGGGTCGAGATATGCAGGACGTGAATCCGCTTTCCCGCTTCATGGGCGAGATGGACGAGGCGCTGCGTCGCCTTGAGCGCCGCGGTCTCGTCGCGCCACACCGGATGCGAACGCGGATCGCCTTCGACACGCAGTCCCTTGCGCTCGTTGAGTCGGTACTCATCCTCGGCATGAAAGGCGGCGCGGCGGGCGATCACCTTGAAAATCCGCCGCAGGCTTTCGTCATCCTCGACCAATAGCGCGCCGGTCGACGAGCCGATAAATACCTTGACGCCGGCACAGCCGGGCGCGCGTTCCAGCTCCGGCAGGTCCCGCACGTTGTCGCGGGTGCCGCCGATGAAAAACGCGAAATCGCAATGCATGCGATGCCGGCCGCGTCTGACTTTATCGCTGAAGGTCGCCTCGGTGACGGTCAGGGGATCGGTGTTCGGCATTTCGAATACCGCGGTCACCCCGCCCATCACCGCGCTGCGCGAGCCGGTCTCCAGGTCCTCTTTATGGGTAAGACCCGGCTCTCGAAAATGAACTTGCGTGTCGATCACGCCCGGCAGGATGTGCAGACCCCTGCAATCGATCACCTCGGCGGCCACGGCCTGCCCGAGTTCGCCGATGGCAGCGATCCGGCCATCGGCGATGGCGATGTCGCGCATGCCCTCGCCATCCTGATTGACCACGGTGCCTGATTTCAAAATCGCGTCGTAGCTCTGGCTCATCATTCCTCGTATTCAGTTGCCCCTCATGCCGAGGAGGCTTGACCGGGGCCGTCTCAAAGCATGCGGCACAGTCGGTGTCGGTTCTTAATCCTTGCAGGACGCCGCGCCATCGCCGTTCGGCTACGACGGGCTCCCCCGGGATGATGTCATCATACGCCGCGCGGGTCTTGTCGTTTAAAGCCCGGCGGCTTACGTTGTGCTGCAACATGTCACAAGAGATTTTCAGATGAAAGCAGCGTTTCTTCCCGACCGGGGCGTGGTCAAGGTCAACGGCGATGACGCGCGTAAATTTCTCAACGGCCTCGTCACGACCGATGTCGCGCTGGTCGCCCCTGGCCTCGGCCGCTTCGGGGCTTTGCTGACGCCGCAGGGCAAGATCATTGTGGACTTCCTGATCACCGAGGCGCCTTCCGGCCATGGCGGTGGTTTGTTGATCGACTGCCCGCGCCCGCTGGCGCAAGCGCTCGCCGACAAGCTTGGCTTCTACAAGCTGCGGGCCAAGGTCACGGTCGAAAATCTGTCGGACGATCTTGGCGTGGTTGCCGCCTGGGATGGCGATCTGGCCATCAAACCCGATCTGACCTTCGCCGATCCACGCCATACAGCACTAGGCTGGCGGATGCTCGTGCCGGAGCCGCTGGCGCAAAAGGCCGCCGATCTGATCGGCGCGGAACTGCTCGACAGCACGGCCTATGACATCCACCGGATCGCTGCGGGTGTTCCGCTCGGCGGCATGGATTTCATGTATGGCAATGCATTTCCGCACGAAAGCAACATGGATCGCCTGCACGGC
>NZ_JBEKXH010000251.1:0-9602 GCF_049512235.1 Bradyrhizobium sp. | reverse complement strand
AGCGACTATTTTACGGGCGATCACGATCACGAGCCATTGCGCTGGTCGCTGAAGGACCCGCGGCGGCAAACCCTGTGGGGCGCGCCCGCGCCGCGTTCCTGGTTCGAGGAGGGATCGCCGTTTACCGGACAGCCGATCCGCCAGCCGCTGTTCGTCGCCGACGTCACGATTGCCGACTGATTTCTCGATTGTATCGGACAGCTGATGACCCCTCCCCGCCTCGCTACTTTCTCCATTGACGGATCGGCCAGATATGGCGCAGTGCTCGAAAGCGGCATCGTCGATCTCTCCGCACGCTTCGGCCGGGACTACCCGACGCTGCGCGAAGTGATCGCCGGCGGCGCCCTGTTGAGACTTGCCGAAGATGCCGCAGGGCATTCGCCGGACCATCCGCTCGACGCGATCACCTGGCTGCCCCCGGTCCCTTCGCCGGAAAAAATCGTCTGCGTCGGGGTCAACTATCCGGACCGCAATGCAGAATACAAGGATGGCCAGGAGGCGCCGAAATATCCCAGCCTGTTCATGCGCACGCCGCGCTCCTTCGTCGGCCATCTGACGCCGCTGGTGCGGCCGCGGGCCTCGTCACAACTCGACTATGAAGGCGAACTCGTTCTGGTGATCGGCAAGGGCGGCCGGCATATCCCGTATGGCGCGGCGCTGGATCACATCGCCGCCGTGACGCTGTGCAATGAGGGCACCATCCGCGACTGGGTCCGGCACGCAAAATTCAATGTCACGCAAGGCAAGAATTTCGACTCCACCGGCAGCCTCGGCCCATGGCTCGTTCCCTATACCGGCGAAGCCGAGATCGCCGACATCAGGCTGACGACGCGGGTCAATGGCGAGACCCGGCAGGACGACCGCACCGGCCGGCTGATCTTCGGCTTCCGCTATCTGATCCATTACATCTCGACCTTCACCACGCTGGTAGCAGGCGACGTCATTGTTACGGGCACGCCGACCGGCGCCGGCGCGCGTTTCGATCCGCCGCGCTATCTCAAACCGGGCGATGTCATCGAGGTCGAAGCCGACAATATTGGCGTCCTGCGCAATGGCGTGATCGACGAGGTCGCGTGATGTTGCCGGCTTACGACTGGACAAGACAATGACCCAGAGTTCCGGCGGCGAAGCCATCGTCAGCGGTCTGGTCGCGCATGGCGTCGACACTGTGTTCGGACTGCCCGGCGCGCAGATCTACGGCCTGTTCGACGCCTTCCTGAAGGCCCAGTTGAAGGTGATCGGCGCGCGGCACGAGCAGGCCTGCGGCTACATGGCCTATGGCTATGCGCGATCGACCGGCCGGCCCGGCGTGTTCAGCGTGGTGCCTGGCCCCGGCGTGCTCAATGCCGGCGCGGCGCTGCTCACGGCCTTTGGATCGAACGAACCCGTGCTATGCCTGACCGGACAGGTGCCGACGCCGTTCCTCGGCAAGGGCCGCGGCCATCTGCATGAAATGCCCGATCAGCTGGCGAGCTTGCGAACCTTCGTCAAATGGGCGGAACGCATCGAATATCCCGGCGCCGCGCCGACGCTGGTCGCGCGCGCGTTCCAGGAAATGCTGTCGGGCCGGCGCGGGCCAGCCGCGCTGGAAATGCCCTGGGACGTATTCACGCAGCGCGCGGACACTGGCGCGGCGCAACCGTTCGAACCTTTTCCTCCGCCGCCGCCCGATCGGGAACGCGTCGACGCCGCGGCGGCGTTGATCGCGGCGAGCAAGCGGCCAATGATCTTCGTCGGCAGCGGCGCGATCCATGCGGCTGACGAAATTCTGGAGCTGGCGGAACTGATCGACGCGCCGGTGGTGGCGTTCCGCAGCGGACGCGGCATCGTCAGCAATGCGCATGAGCTCGGGCTGACGATGGCGGCGGCCTATCGGCTCTGGCCGCAGACCGATCTGATGATCGGGATCGGCACCCGCCTCGAATTGCCGACGATGTCGCGCTGGCCTTATCGCCCCGACGGCCTGAAATCCGTTCGTATCGATATCGATCCATCGGAAATGCGCCGCTTGACGCCTGATGCCGCCGTCATCGCCGATGCCAAGGCCGGAACCAGCGAACTGCTCGCCGCGGTCAGAAGGAAAGGCCACGGCAGAACGCACGGCCGCCGCGCCGAGATCCGCGCGGCGACAGCGACGGCGCTGCAGCAGATCCAGCAGGTTCAGCCGCAGATGGCCTATCTGAATATCCTGCGCGAGGTGCTGCCGCCCGAGGCCATCGTCACCGATGAGCTGTCGCAGGTCGGCTTTGCCTCCTGGTACGGCTTTCCGATCTTCAAGCCGCGCACCTTCATCACCTCGGGCTATCAGGGCACACTCGGCTCGGGCTTTCCCACCGCGCTCGGAGCCAAGGTCGCCCATCCCGACCGGCCTGTGGTCGCAATCACAGGCGATGGCGGCTTCATGTTCGGCGTGCAGGAACTTGCGACCGCCGTGCAGTTCAACATCGGCGTAGTCACGCTGGTGTTCAACAACAATGCCTATGGCAATGTCCGGCGAGACCAGCGCGAGCGGTTTGACGGCCGCGTGGTAGCGTCCGATCTGGTCAATCCGGATTTTGTAAAGCTTGCGGAATCCTTTGGCGTCGCGGCCAGCCGCGTGACCTCGCCCGCGACCTTTCGCCCGGCGCTGGAAAAAGCCCTGGCCCATGGCGGTCCCAGCCTGATCGCCATCGAAGTGCCCAGGGACTCCGAGACCTCGCCGTGGACCTTCATTCACCCGGCGAAGCCTTGAACGCGGTCGAATCAGCCTGCCGCGGCTGAGACCGCGACCGCGGGATTGACGGCCAGATACTGGAAGCTCGGCCCGGTGATTTGGCTCGGGTCGGGGATCCCCGACATCATGGCCTTGGCCTGACCTTTCAGCGACATCATAAGGCCCAGCGCGCGGTTGAACTGGTCTGACGTCGCCTCGCCGTTGACCATCTGGTGCAGCGCGTTCAACAGGCTCGTATAGGTGTAGTTGAAATTGTCATTGGCAAAGGCCGCCGCGGAGCCGGGCGTGTAATTGCCCGGATTGGTCGGCGCTGCTGAGACGCCGGTCGGGTCGAACGCAACAGCGGCACCCGTATAGGCATATTGATGCTCGGGATCGGGGCCGCCCGGCGTCAGCACCAGAAGATGCCCCTTCTGGATCTGCATATATCGATAATAATGGGCGTATTTGCCGCCGACGACTTCCTCCGGTGAGGTCGATGTGCCTTCGCCCTGATCCACGATGGTGCGGATGGCCTGCTGCGCCGAGATCACGTCGGTCACCACCACGGCCTCATACATGAGGTCGGGGCCGACCTGGTTGCGGGGCGGCGAGACGAAGACGCTAACGCTGAGCACGGCAAGCGCGGCCGATATGGCCGCGTAGAACTGACCGATCGTGATGGTGTCGGTTGCGGCCATCGCGGTCGGGAAATTGATTGGATGCTCGGGTTCCTCGATCGTGAGAAACGTCTGCAACTGGTCTTTCGAGAACGGCGCCAGCTGCACGTTCAATTGCGACTGCACCCCGCCGGGAAGCGGCCCTGGATAGTCGGGAATGAAATCGGGGGTGTTGATGACAGGCGACCCGCCGATGGCGTTCAGGACGTTGCAGGCCAGCACCATGTGCAACATTTCCTCGACCACGACCGACCGGATAATGGAGGCGATCGCCGGATTTTTGGCCGCGTCGAGCGAATAGAGCGCGTAGAGATAGACCGGAATTGTCGCATGCTCGAGCTTGATCGCGCGTTGCAGCGATTGCCGGACCTTGTCGAGCGACGGGTTCGGGCCGGTCAGCCCGTCGAGCATCGAACGTTGCAGGCGGATCATCGCGGTTCCCCTTAGTGCTGCTGGAGGATGAGTCGCCGCGCGGCGGCGGCGGCCTTGCCGCCTCTTGGCGCCGCGCCGGTCGGCGCAAGGCGGGCGGGCGCGGCCCGCGCCGCCAGTGGCGCAACGGTTCCTGGCAGCGGATTTTGCAGCCAGGCAAGAAGCGCCTGTCGTTTGGCAGGCGACAGGTCGCGGGTCACGGGCATCGAGTTGGGGTCGGACACGTCGAGCCCGAAAGCGAGCGACAGCAGCCCGGCATTGGCCTTGACCTGCGCGTAATCCGCAAGATTCAGGAAGCGGATCATGACCGGATAGAGATTGGCATATTGCTGCAACACCGGCTGCAGGTCGGTCCAGGTGACGGGATTGCCGGGCTTGAAGCTGCTCCACAAAAGGAAGCTGACGAAATTCCACTGGTTGACCGGCCCGGCATTCATCGCGCTTTCGGCAAAGGCCGGGCGGATGCCATAAACCTGCCCGTCGATGCCGTAATTGCTGCCGTTGTCGAACCAGCGCGGTGAACCCGGATCGCTGCCGTTGACGACCAGCAGCGCTATTCCGTTTTCATCGGTCGTAGCCGTCGCATTGTATTGCAATGCCGATGCCGGCACCGCCACCGGCGGCGGGTTGGTGACAAAGATTGGCGAGGGCTGCGCCTGCCCTTGGAGCTGGCTCGGATCGAAACCGAACGCGATCGAAGCGCTGGGCAGCGGCCGGCCATATTGCATGGCATAGACCGGGACCGTTACCCTGTCGCCGGGGCTTATCCGATAGACGAAACGATCGGCGCGCACGAACGCGGCGTTGGGCCATTCCGCAATCGCGTTGGTGGTGTTTCCCGTAAGCGTGAGCGGGCTGACGGCAACGAGCGTGAGCTGGTCGGAAGTGAGCGGCAGGCTGACGATCCCGGCCGTTTCATTGTACCAGTTGGCATTGCCGACATAGCCGTTCGGGCCCTGCGCCGGAATGGTTCCGAGCAGCGTCGTCGTTCCCGCCGGATTGCCGGGCGTGGCCAGCGGACTATAGGCCTGCAGCTGGAGGTCGCCGATATCGTTGATCGGGCCGCCAGGGCTGACCGTCGACAAGGCATTACCGAGATCGAGCAGCACGCAGCTCGCATCCTTTTCCACCACGGCGGGGAAGAAGTTGATGCCGCCAAGCGGCGCGAAGAAATTGCCGTTGGGTCCGGCCGCGGCCATGAACTGCCGTCCGATCACCAGATGATGCGGCTCGCCAGCCAGGGCCGGTCCGATCGTTCCAGCGATCCGGCCGCACATGAAGTTGGGATCGGTGAAGTCGAGATTCATGCCGTCGACATTGATCTTGATCGACAGCATGCCGCTCGCGGCCGAGGCAGATCGCAGCTTGGTGAGGAACGGCGACGCCGACACGTCGCCCCAGACAAGGTCGGTCAGCACCGATTGATACATCGCGCCCGCGGTGGTGTCACCGCCGGCGCCCCCGGTCGCGCGATCCCAGATATCAAGGAAGGCTGCCGGCTCAAATTGCCCGCGCATCAGCGTATTGCCGGCCTGGTCGGCAATCCGCAACTGAAGCCCCCAGATCTCCGAGACCAGTTGCTGCTCGGGGTCGAGATCGACCATCTTGGCCGGCACGCGGTCATCGGCATCGGCGATGATGTACCCCTTAACCGGATCGCCCGGCGCCACTGCCCCGCCGGGCATCCAGGCCGCCGTCACCTCGCAGCCAAGCAGACGGAAGGCGGCATCGCCCTGCGGGTTGAACCAGCCATTGGGGGGATTCATCTGAGGCCCCTGCATCGACTGGTAGCTCGGCTGGAAGATCGCGTTGTCGTAATGGCCGGGATCATTGTTGACCGTCGACACGTTGCACTGGAACTGGCCCGAGAAATGCAGCCTCAGCGTGTTCAGATAGCTCATCGGGCAAATGCTCCTTGAAAAAAGCTCGGTCAGCATCTCACAGTTGAAAAGATAATCAAGCATGAATGGAGGTTGATCGTCGCTTCACCGTGCCGCGCCAACAGGTTCAGCGATGAAGGGGCATAGCGCCGTTTCGAACCACGACGCCGGATTATTCCATGCTTCGAGACGCGGCGAACGCCCGTACTTCAGCACGAGGGAACACCGAGCTAAACTCCGCGAACGTTCAGCACGCCCTGCTGCGCCCGCGACGCCGCAACGACCAGGAGACCTGCTCCGGCCACTGACCAGCACGCCACCGGCGACCAGTGCAACAGCGGCGCGTATTCGGGGAGCCTTTGCAAACCACCCGCGACCGCCGCCATCCGTGCAAAGGTCGCGAGCGCCAGCGCGGAAAAAACCAGGCCCACCACCTTGCCCTCGGCGCCAGAGTCCCCGATCGCCAGCGCCGCCGAAATTGCGCTCATCAGCATGCAGCCCCAGGCCGCGCCCGCAACGAATTGCGCCGCGATCAGCGTGTTGAGGTTGCCGGCGAGTTCGGCGCCGAGGACGGCCACGGCTCCGGCAATGCCGGCCGCGCCCATCACGATCAATCCACCGCGGCGTCGGGTGACGGCGCTGGCCGGAAACATCGCGATGTTGAAGCCGATCCAGAACACCGGCATCAGCCATTGCAGCTCATCACGTCTTGCAAAACGCAGGTAGAACGGCTCGCTGTTGATGCTGAAATGCAGCTGGTAGCCCAGTGCGAGAATGACCATCGATGCAATGAACACCAATGGCACCTTGCCGAGCGGTCTGGCCGCGTGGGCCGGTATGCCCGGGGATGAGAATTCCTTTGCCAGACCGCGCTCGACCCTCGACAGCGCCAAAGCCGTAATCAGCAGGACCACGCTGGAAATCACGAAGGGAAGTCGCGGGTCCCGGTCGCGCAGCACCGCGCCGAGATAGGGCGACACCGCGCCGGCCAAACCGTACCCGAGCATGGCGAGCGCCGACAAGAACGGGACCGACGGCCTGGCGCAACGCTTGCCGAGCAGTGTCAGCGGCGGGGCGCGCAGCGCCGATGAGGTGATGGCCCAGATCACGATCAGGGCGATGAACCCGGCCTTCGCACCGCGGCCGGTGCCGGCCACGAACGGTAGCGCGACAAAGGCCGCACAAGACAGCGCGGTCAAGGCGCCCACGAACGCGCCGAGCCGGCCGACAACCGCAGAGATCTTGTCGGCGACGCTGCCCATCGCGGTATCGGTAACCGTAAAAATCGCCTGATCCAGCATCAGGACCAGGATGACCGCTGAAGGCGCGATCCCGACCTCCGCGGCAAGCTTCGGCAGGTAGATGACATAAGTGGTCCAGCCCAGCGTGAACACCAACTGCAGGACGGCAAGGTACATCCCGGTGCGATTGGCACTCGCGGCGCTCGCATCAGCTGACAGATCTTCGGTGCTCACGGCTGGCCTCCGCCCCCGAAGCATAGTCCAGACCAACGGACGTTGAAAAGTGGCCGATCGGCGTCGGCGTGAAGTCCGTCGCGAAAGTCAAATCGCGCGGCAAAGCCCTGGAAGCACTCCCTCTCCGCGCTTCGTGATGTCTCAGCGAGAGGCTGGCTCGCGAACGTCCGATGTCGCGGCAACCTGATCCCGCGTTTCCGCCGTCACGCGGATCCCGAACAGCGGCGTCCTCGACTCGTCCAAAAGCTCGATCAGCCACTCGGAGTTCTGCTTCAGTTTGCGCGTCACGCCGCCGATGAGATCGGCGCCGACCCTGGTCATTTCCACCCAAGCGGCATTGTTATCGGGAAGATCGAAGCCCTCGCCAGGAGCCCCAGCATAGGTTCCACTGGATATTCGGAAATAATAACGGGGCATGCAAATCCCTCGTATCATCGAAAAATAATAGCGAAGAAAAATCTATCACGGCAGGCAACCGGATTCGCAATTTGCAGTGTGCAAATGGTGGTGATGACACATGGGAATTCAAGCACCCAAGAGCAAATTCATGAAGGAAATTGCGGTAAATCGTTCATAAGGCGGTCTTAAAAAAGCGCGGCTCTCCCCCACCACAATTCACAGTTGTATCTTGAGGCCGCGGACCAGCGCCAAGGATGAGGCAGATCAACATGAGCTAGATCAACATGTCCCCGGCAAAGCTCTGCATAATATGATGGGAACAGAACCTGCCAAACCAGAAAGCTTTTCAGCATGCTGAAAGATATCGCTGTCCTTCTTCCCGTCGACCGGCCCGCCGGCGCGCTGATCGAATACGCTGCTTCGTTCGCCAAACTTTTCGAAGCTCATCTCGATGGCATCGCCTGCGTTTATCAGTCCATGAATCCGATGATCGCCTCCGAGGCCGCAGCCGTCGTGATGGCCGCGCAGTACGAAGCTGGTGTCGGGCAGGCCGCAATTGTCCTCGACCAGTTCGAAATCGCGACAAGGGACTTGGACATTCCACATGATGCAAAAAGCACGTGCAACGTTTCCTATGCGGCGACCCGCACGGTCACCGCGATGGCACGGCTCTATGATTTGAGCATCGTGGCGCAACCGGACCGCTCAAACCCGAGCCAGACGGACTTCCTGTCCGAGGCCGTGTTGTTCGGCTCTGGAAGGCCGGTGCTGATGGTTCCCTACATCAACCGCGGTCCTTTCAGGTGCGATCGCGTGCTGATTTGCTGGGACGGCGGCATACCGGCCGCACGCGCAGTGCATGACGCCCTGCCGTTTCTGCGCAAGGCGAAAACCATCGATGTGGTTTCCATCAACGAGGACGAGGACGCCGCTGGCGAAGTCGCCTCGACCGCATTGATCGCCCATCTCGCCCGGCGCGATCTGGCTGCCCAACCTTACCGGCTGACGGCGAGCAGCGCCAATATTCACAACGCCATTCTGTCGCTGGCCGCCGACAACTCCACCGACCTGATCGTGATGGGTGGCTATGGTCATTCCAGACTCCGGGAATTTGTCCTCGGCGGCACGACGCGCGGCATGTTCGAAACGCTCACGGTGCCCGCCCTGATGTCACATTGAAGGCGGGCGGCGCCGTACGCGATTGGAAAAATGGGCCGTCAATCGGGGCGATTTGACGGGGTGGCGCGTTCAAATTCGAACGAGCACGATTTGATGAAGATAAATGAAATACGCCTTACAGAGTCAGATCAGCGGGCTCTGCGAAACGTCAGATTGATGCGCAGCCGGCCGGTCAGGGCGTGCTCGCCGTCCGCGAGCGGCGCCACGCCATGGTAGACGAGCCGCGCCGGTCCGCCCCATACCACCACGTCGCCATGCCGGAGCCGGAGCCGCCGTGCCTTGTCGCTTCGTTTCAGTCCGCCAAACAGGAAGATCGCGGGCAGCCCCAGCGACACCGAGACGATCGGCGCGGCAAAATCGCGCTCATCCTTGTCCTGATGCAAGGACATGCGCGCGCCGGGCTGGTAACGATTGATCAAACATGCATCCGGAGAAAATCCGGCGAAGCCCGCGCGATCGGCCGCCTGTCCCGCAAGGTCACGAAAGCATGCCGGCATGGCCGGCCATGGCCTGCCGGTGTCGGGATCGTACGCGTCATAGCGGTAGCCGCCGGGATCGGTGACCCAGCCCAGACTGCCGCAATTGGTCATCGCCACCGACATCTGGTGGCCGCCAGGCGTGATCATCCGGCGAAACGGCGCCTCTGTCGCGATATCATGCAAGGCCGCGATCAGGTCGGCTTCGATCGGGCAAGCAAGTCCACGCAGCAGCACGGCGCCCTCCGCGACGGCCTCCTGCACCGGGCGGCCATCGGAAAATCCGTCAAACAAGTCAGCCGTCACCGTGCCGCGCTCACTTCGCATCGTGAAAGATCACGCCCATGGTATGGCGATGTCCGGAGCGGACTAGGCTCACGCCATGACGCAGG
>NZ_JBEKXH010000250.1:0-9617 GCF_049512235.1 Bradyrhizobium sp. | reverse complement strand
GCCAGCTCTTGGCGGCCGAAGGCTTGCCGCCGGAGCGCGGGCTGCTGGTCGATTGTTCGATGACGCCGATGGTCATGGCGGAACACCCGTGGATCCAAGACCATGACGTATAGCCGCGCCGGGTTAATCAACAGCGTTAAAAAGCCGGGTTGGAATCACCGAACAATGCAGCCCCCGCGACCGACTATTCTAGAGGACTGATTCCGTGAAAGCCATCGTATCCATGCTCTCGGTCCTCTTCCTCCCCTCCCTCCGCGCGCAACGCGCGTGGCGGGGAGGGGTCGGGGGTGGGGGGTGGCGCGGCGTTCACCGAAGCAGCGGTTCCTGCTGATGCACCCCCCACCCCCGACCCCTCCCCACCGCTTCGCGGGGGGAGGGGAGAAGATAACGGCGCCGGCGCCGGGTGGCTCGGAAAGAGGTTCACGCGCGATATCGATTTGATCACAACTTCGGAAACCCTGAACTGGAGTTGAACTAGAGTGCCGGCTTGGCCAGCGCCGACATCGCCCCGGTCGCGAATTGACGGGAGCTGGCGAGCGCCGCGTCACGCCCATCTGCCTTCTCGATCCAGCCGACGGCTGCGGCGCGCTCGCCCGGCGGCAGCGTGTTCAGTTCGCGGCGCGCCTCGTTGACGTCGTTGCGCAGCGCCGCCGCGGTGACCCGCGCGACGACATTGTCGCGGTCGTTGCCCTTGGTGTCGGTACGCTCGATGCGCACGAGTTGTGCGGCACCCGCCTCCAGGCGCTCGACGATGCCCGAACCGGTGGTGGCCGTGGCCGGCGCCGGCGGCGACAGTTTCGGCACCAGCGTCAGCAATTCGCGGCAAAGGTTGGCAGGGCTCGGCACCCCGGAGGCCGCGAATTGATCCAGCGGCTTCAGCTCGTCGGCATTGGCGGCCAAAGATTTCGCCGCCGCCAGCGCGGCGGGGTAGGGATCGCCGATGCGAACCAGAACATCGAGCAGCCCTGCCGCGACGATGCGACGCAGCGGCACGTCGTCCACCGGCTTTGCGCTCTCCTGGGTGAGCTCGGCCTTTTGCGTGCGGATGGCGCGCTCCAGTCCGGCGATGCGCTCGTTAATCCCGGAGAGATCCGGCGATGGCGGCGCGGTTTCGCGGGGCGCCGATTTCACGTCATTGACCTCGGCGGCCAGTTTTTCCGCTCCTGCGCGCAGGCCGTCGAGTTCGCCGCGCAAGGCGGCCACCGACTGCTCCAGCGCTTCGACCCGGCCGGCCGTCGCCGGATCCACGGGCGCTGCGGCGACAGGTTTGCCGGCCTTGGACTCCAGGCTGGCGAGCCGCGCGGCGAGTTCGTCGATCCCGGCGGAACTGACCTGGACGGGCACAGGCGGAGCGGGCGGAGCCTCGGGCCAGCCGGCGAACATGGCGCCGGCAAACACCAGCGCGGCCACGGCAGCGCCGGTGACGGCGGCGATCACCGTGGTGGCCATCGAAGACCTCCCGGATTGCGGCGGCGGCGATGGACCGGCTGGCGATGGCCCGGCTGGAGCATCTTCGGCGGGGCTCTCGGCCTTGGTCGTCACCCCGGATGCTTCGAGGTCGATGGTGGGCGGGGCGCGCTTGGCGCGGCCTGCATCCGGCGAGGTTGCAGGTTCTTCGGGAGCGTCATCGACCATTGCGATGGTTCCTCAGGGGTTAAAGGGCAGAAGCCGAATAGCTGGCACGCCCCCGGTCTTGCCGGAAGCAGAACCGAGGCTCCATTCTCTTGTTTTGACGCGCTGTTCTTTTCTTTACCAATCGGTATCCAGGGTATCCAGGCCGAGGTCAGGTCCGCAAGGGCAAGCCCGGATCGGGTCCGCGGCAGGCCCTTGGCTTGAGTCGAGCGCGCGTTGTAGCGCGATCAAGGCCGCAACGCACGGTTCAGCACCTCGAACAAGGCATTTTCATGCGGGGTGGCGGCCACCAGAACCTGCGGCGCCCCGGCCTCCCGAACAACGGAGGCCACCGCTTCCGACAGGCAGCATTGCGCGATCGACAGCGCCGAGATTTCGACGCCGGCGGCGCCGGCCGCCTGCAAAAACGCGCGCGCGCTGCGCCTCGAATAGTGCAGCACCGCCTCGATGCCGTTGGCGGCGAAAGCCTCAACGACCTCGCTCGGCAGGCTGGGCACCGGGCTCATCCGGTAGGTCGTCTGAGTGACGACGGAAAAGCCGCGTTCGCCGAGTTCGCCGGCCAGATCGCGCGCCAGGTCGGCACCCGCCAGATAGAGCAGGGGGCTGGTTTTCTTCAGCTGCTTTGCCTTTGTGCTCGCCACCACACGATCGCGCAGCGTCGAGGCGTCGCCGTCGGCCGGGATCACGTTGCAAAAGCCAATGCCGCGCGCGGCGGCCGCGGTATGCTCGCCGACCGCAAATAGCGGCAGCGCGAGCAGCCGGCTGCCCTTGAGGTGGCGTTCGATGCCACGCAAGGCATTGGCGCTGGTGACGATGATCGCGCCGTAATCGGCGTCGTCATCGTCATGGAAGGCGACCGGTTCGAACCGCAGCATCGGCGCCCGCAGCACCTCATAGCCCCCGGCGCGCAAGGCTCTCGCCGTGGTCTCATCGTCGGGATGCGGGCGGGTGACGAGAACGGCCATGCCTCAAACTCTGAAGTGCCGGATATTGGCGGTGACGAAAGATTGCAGGTCGAGACCTCGCAATGCTACCCCAATAGGGAAACGCCGCTTTGGCCGCTGGCGCAAGGGCAGACATTGGGTAACGAAACATCAATGCTGGTGCTGGGTATCGAGACCACCTGCGATGAAACCGCAGCGGCCGTGGTCGAACGCCTGAGCGACGGGTCGGGGCTCATTCGGTCCAATATCGTGCACTCGCAGACCGAGGAGCACGCCGCCTTCGGCGGCGTGGTGCCGGAGATCGCGGCGCGCGCCCATGTCGATCTGCTCGACGGCATCGTCGCCCGCGCCATGCGCGAGGCCGCCACAGGCTTTGCGCAGCTTTCGGCGGTCGCCGCCGCCGCCGGTCCAGGGCTGATCGGCGGGGTGATCGTCGGCCTGACCACGGCGAAAGCGATCGCGATGGTGCACGACACCCCGCTGATCGCCGTGAACCATCTCGAGGCGCATGCGCTGACGCCGCGGCTGACCGGCGCGCTGGCATTTCCCTATTGCCTGTTTCTTGCCTCCGGGGGCCATACCCAGATCGTCGCCGTGATCGGCGTCGGCAACTATGTCCGGCTCGGCACCACCGTCGACGACGCCATGGGCGAAGCCTTCGACAAGGTGGCAAAAATGCTCGGGCTGCCTTACCCCGGCGGACCGGAGGTCGAGCGATCGGCGCACGGCGGCGACGCCGAACGCTTTGCATTTCCGCGGCCGATGCTTGGCCGCACCGACGCCAATTTCTCGCTGTCGGGACTGAAGACGGCGGTGCGTAACGAGGCCAGCCGGCTCAGTCCGCTGGAGCCGCGGGACATCCGCGATCTCTGCGCCAGTTTTCAGGCCGCGGTCATGGACTCCACCGCCGATCGGCTGCGCGTCGGCCTGAGGCTGTTTCGCGAACAATTCGGGCCGCCCAGCGCACTGGTCGCTGCCGGCGGCGTCGCCGCCAACCAGGCCATTCGCGGCGCCCTGCAGGAGGTCGCGGCCCGCGCCAAGACCACGCTGATCATCCCGCCGCCTGCGCTCTGCACCGACAACGGCGCGATGGTCGCCTGGGCCGGCGCAGAACGGCTGGCGCAGGGATTGACGGATACGATGGACGCCCCGCCCCGCGCCCGCTGGCTGCTCGATGCCGCGGCCACCACGCCTGTGGGTTTTTCCAACACGCGTGCCGGATTTTAGAGGTTTCGAAGCCATGACCTCTTTCCAATCCGTCGCGGTGGTCGGCGCGGGCGCCTGGGGGACGGCGCTGGCCGCGGTCGCCGTGCGGGCCGGACGCGACGTGGTGCTTTGCGCCCGGGGTGCGGAGAGCGCGGCGCAGATCGCAGCCAGCCGTGAAAGCGCCAAGCTGCCCGGCATTCGGCTCGACCCGGACGTTGCCGTCACCAGCGATATCGCCATTGCCGCACGCGCCGATATTATTCTGATCGCAACCCCGGCGCAGCATCTGCGCGAGGCCGCAGCCGCGCTTTCGCCTCACCTCGCCACGGCGACACCCATCATCGCCTGCGCCAAGGGTATTGAGCGCGGCAGCCACCAATTCATGACCGAGGTGATCGCGGAAGCCGCGCCCCAGGCGATCCCGGCGATCCTGTCGGGGCCGAGTTTTGCCGCAGACGTGGCGCGCGGGCTTCCGACCGCCGTGACGCTGGCGGCGAAGGATGAGGATCTCGCCGGCGCGCTGGTCCGGGCGCTGGGATCTTCGACCTTCAGGCCCTACCACACCACGGATGTGCGCGGCGTCGAGATCGGCGGCGCCGCCAAAAACGTGCTGGCGATCGCGGCCGGTATCGTGGCCGGCCGCAATCTCGGCGCCTCGGCGCAGGCCGCGCTGACCACGCGCGGCTTCTCCGAACTGGTGCGGCTCGGACGCGCCTGCGGCGTGCGCGGCGAAACCATGGCAGGCCTGTCGGGTCTGGGCGACCTGATCCTGACCTGTTCGAGCCCGCAATCGCGCAATCTTGCGCTCGGCATCGCGCTCGGACGCGGCGAACAACCCGCGCGAGACCGGCTCGCCGAAGGCGAATTCACCGCCCCGGTACTGGTCGAACTGGCGGCTTCGCAAAAGGTCGACATGCCCGTATCGAATGCGGTCGCGGCCATCCTGGCCGGTGCGATGACGATCGACGCGGCGATCGAAAGCCTGCTGACGCGTCCATTCAGGGCGGAGGGATAATTGGCTCGGTCGGGAGCCGTGCTTGTCCCGGGCACGCGCGTCTTGTTTAATCAGGGTCGTATTGGGCAGGGACGTGCGTGGCCGGGACAAGTCCGGCCATGACGAACAAGTGGTGGGCGTCATGAACTACTGGCTGGTGAAATCCGAACCGTCGGCATGGTCGTGGGATCAGCAGGTGGCAAAAGGCGCCAGGGGCGAAGCCTGGACCGGCGTGCGCAATTTCACCGCGCGGCAGAATCTGGTGAAGATGAAGAAGGGCGACCGCGCCTTCTTCTATCATTCCAACGAAGGCAAGGAGATCGTCGGCATCGCGGAAGTCGTCAAGGAGGCCTATCCCGATCCCACCGACAAGACCGGCAAGTTCGTCTGCGTCGATATCAAGGCCGACCAGCCCCTGAAGACCCCGGTGACGATGGCTGCGATCAAGGCCGACAAACGGCTGAGCGGGATGGCGCTGGTGAAATTCTCACGGCTGTCGGTGCAGCCGGTGACATCGGAGGAATGGAAGCTCGTCTGCAAGATGGGCGGGATGTGATCTGCCCCCATCGCGAGGGCCACCGCGGCATCCTAAGGCCGCCAAAAGTGCTCCTGGGAAGTCCGTATTTCCCGCAACCTGCCTCAGGGAAAATTCAGCAATTCAAGCTCAGCTGTTCGGCGGAATCGGCTATCGTTTTGAAATTGCCTGGCAGCAGCATGAACCCGACGGCGCTCGACAGCCCGATGAACGTCGCGATGACGCCCGCTCTCGAAGCCGAGGCCGAGCGGCTGCTGTCGAAACGCACGCGCGACATCCGTTTCTCCCTGGAGATGGCCCAGGCCTACCGCAAAAATACCTGGCGGCAGCGCAGCAAGATTGCGCGCGCATGGATGGTGTGGGGCGGGCTGATCTGCATTGCCTTCGTGCCGATCAGCTACCTGCTCGCGCCGGACTGGCTTTGGCTCACCGCCCCTATCAGCGGGCTGTTGGCTCCGGCGCTGCACGCCTGTGCCTACCTGGTCTGGCGAAAGCCCCGCAGCGCCCTCGTCGAGGGCATGTCGCTGATCCTTTTGATGAGCAGCATCACGATCGCTTACGGCAGCCTCGCCGTCGCCGTGGGCGGCCGCGACTATGAGCGCTTTCTGATCTACATCCTGTACGCCGACACGATCGCGATCGTGGTGTTCAACGTCGAATATGTCTGGTCGTTCGCCCTGATGATCTGCTCGATGGCGATTTTTTCCGCTTTCGAGGTTTTCAATCCATCGATCAACATCGAAGAAGCGATCGGGACGTCGGGGTTTTATGCGATGGCGATCTTCGCGGTGACCACCGCACGAAAAACCCAGTTTCTGATCGGCCAGAAGTCCTTCCTGATGTCCTTGCGCGACCAGTACCGCAGCGAAGCGCTGAAGGCCGCCAATCACCAGCTGGAAATTCTCGCGACGCGCGACCCGCTCACCGGGCTTGCCAACCGCCGTTCGGCCACTGCTCTGATCGAGAGGCTGTGGGACGACCGCAGGATCCCGAAGAGCTCGATTGCCTTCATCATGGCGGATATCGACTCCTTCAAACGGCTCAATGACACCGCCGGCCACGGCACCGGCGACGAATGCATTCAACGCGTCGCCGGCGCGATCGAGCAGGCGATGCGTTCGGACCACGATGCCGTGTTCCGCTATGGCGGCGAGGAGTTCCTGATCATTCTGAGCAACGCCACGCCCGATCTGGCCTGGACGCTGGCGGAGCGGGCGCGCTGCGCGGTCGAAGCACTCGCCATCGTCAATCCCGGGATTCAAAGAGCCGACGGCTCGGCCGGCATGGTGACGATCAGTCTCGGCGTCGCCTTCGCGCGAGACGGTGCCGCGCCGGAACTGGTCAACAAATGGGCCGACGACGCGCTCTACGACGCCAAACGTTCCGGCCGGAACGCGGTGTTTTTGACCGCCCAGGCCGCCGATCCGCGATCCGGCGGAGCCGCTGCGGCATCGCAGCCCGACATTCCTGTCGCGCTGGCGAATTTCAAAAAAATGATCGCGTGATCTCGAGGGTCGGCGTGGCGCGGCCGGAGTCAGGCCGCCGCCGCCGTCACCACCTGCGCCAGCAACTGCTCGCGTTTGGACTGCGTGCGATAGCCCTTCAAGGTCGCGGCGAAACGTTCCAGAATGCCGTCCTCGAAAGCGGTGACGATGGTGTCGTGGACGTAGCTCTTGCGGCAGATGGCCGGGGTGTTGTGCAGTTCGTCGGCGGCGGCGCGGACCGCTTGCAGTACCTGCTTGCGGCGGCCGCGGGCGCTTTCGGCCGGCGAAATCCGCGACAGCGATTCCAGCACCACCGCAGACGCCATCAGGGTGCGAAAATCCTTCAGCGAGATCTTGATGCCGGCGATCTCGCGCAGGAACGCATTGACCTGGGTGGTGGAAACCGCGCGGACATTGCCGGTGGGGTCGCGGTACTGGAACAGCCGCTTGCCCGGCACGCCACGCAGGATGCCGATGGCGCGAACCAGCTTGGCGGCGTCGCATTCCTTGCGCACCGCCTTGCCGCCCTTGGCCTTGAAGCTCAGCACCAGGCAATCGCCATCCAGCGTGACATTGGATTTCAAAAGCGTGGTGGCGCCGCGGGTGCCGTTGAGACGGGCGTAGGATTCGTTGCCCGGCCGGATCGCGGTGCGCGCGATCAGCTCGATCACCGCGGCAAGCGCGAATTCGCGGGCCGGCGCCTCGCCCGACAGATGCATCGAGACGGTGCGGCGGATTTTCGGCAGCGCCGCGACCAGCCGCGCCAACCGATGCGCCTTGCGATGTTCCCTGACCTTTTCCCAATCGGAGTGATAGCGGTATTGCAGCCGGCCGGCGGCATCACGGCCGACCGCCTGCAGATGCGAGCTCGGATCGGGGGAGTAGCGCACCTCGGCATAGGCCGGGGGCACCGCCATCGAGTGCAGGCGCCGGATGGTGCCGGTGTGGCGGATCGCCGTCCCGTTGGCGCGAACGAATGAATAGCTCTTGCCGCGCTTGATGCGGCGGATGGTCAATTCGTTCTGGTCGCCGAGCTTCAGCCCCAGATTTTTGGCAAGGGTTTCGACGCTCGCCGCCTGTCGCGGCGGCCCCGTCACATCCGGACCGGCGGAAAGGCGCCGGGCAGTCGAGAAATTCTGCTGATCCATCATGACTCCAAGCGCCCTGCATTCGAATACGCAGTGGTAATGCCGGCGATTCGTCCTGGGTTCCGCCAGGCTACCGGGCCTGGGAACGCCATTTAGGCGGTAATCGTCACGGGCGCTAGCCCAGTTCCCGGGAGCTGCGGTTTCCAGTTACCATTAATCCCGAGGGCTGGCGCCGGATGTGGCTTTTTGACCTGCCGAAAACGCGATGGTGATCGCCGGCGGGCGCCCGGCGGGCGTCCCCGGTTCGCCCAAGATTGATCTTGCGCATGGTCGGGGCCTCCAAAGCTCCTATTTGTTTCGCTTGTCGGCGCCATCAGGCTCGACGCATAATTGTTCAAACAATTAAAACGGCTCACAGTGTCCGCGTTCACTGGCCGCAAGGGTGGAGGGTTTTCAGATGTCCGAGAAGATTTACGACGTGCCTGCAGATTGGGTCGGGAAGGCTTGGGCCGATCAGGCCAAGTATCAGCAGATGTATGCGCGCTCGGTGAGCGATCCCAATGGCTTCTGGGCCGAGCAGGCCAAGCGCCTCGGCTGGATGAAGCCCTTCACCAAGGTCGAGAACGCCTCCTTTGCGCCGGGCCATATTTCGATCAAATGGTTCGAGGACGGCGTCCTCAATGTCGCCTGGAACTGCATCGACCGCCATCTCGACCAGCGCGGCGATCAGACCGCGATCATCTGGGAGGGCGACAGCCCTTCCGAATCGAAGCACATCACCTACCGGCAGCTGCACGACGAGGTCTGCAGGTTCGCCAACATCCTGCGTACCCGCAACGTCAAGAGGGGCGACCGCGTCACGATCTATCTGCCGATGATCCCGGAAGCCGCCTATGCGATGCTGGCCTGCGCGCGGATCGGCGCCATTCATTCGGTGGTGTTCGCCGGCTTTTCGCCCGACAGCCTGGCGCAACGCATTACCGACTGCCAATCCAAGATCGTCATCACCGCCGACGAAGGCCTGCGCGGCGGCAAGAAGGTGCCGCTGAAGGCCAATGTCGATGCCGCGCTCGCCAAGTGCGGCGGCGTCGACTGGGTCGTCGTGGTCAAGCGCACCGGCGCCAAGGTCGACATGAACCCCTCGCGCGACCTCTGGTACCACGACGCCGCGAAAATGGTGACCACGGAATGTCCGTGCGAGCACATGCATGCGGAGGATCCGCTGTTCATCCTCTACACCTCCGGCTCGACCGGCCAGCCCAAGGGCGTGCTGCACACCTCAGCCGGCTATCTGGTATTCGCCGCGATGACGCATCAATATGTGTTCGACTATCATGACGGCGACGTCTACTGGTGCACCGCCGATGTCGGCTGGGTCACCGGCCACAGCTATATCCTCTATGGGCCGCTGGCCAATGGCGCGACCACGCTGATGTTCGAAGGCGTGCCGAATTATCCCGACAATTCGCGGTTCTGGAACGTCATCGACAAGCACAAGGTCAACATCTTCTACACCGCGCCGACCGCGATCCGCGCGCTGATGCAGGCCGGTGATGAGCCGGTCAAGAAGACCTCGCGCAAGAGTCTGCGTCTGCTCGGCAGCGTCGGCGAGCCGATCAATCCGGAAGCGTGGGAATGGTATCACCGCGTGATCGGCGACGAGCGCTGCCCGATCGTCGACACCTGGTGGCAGACCGAGACCGGCGGCATCCTGATCACGCCGCTGCCCGGCGC
>NZ_JBEKXH010000249.1:0-9625 GCF_049512235.1 Bradyrhizobium sp. | reverse complement strand
CATCTGCCAGCCCATCTTCATGGAGCGCCCCGGTCAACAGCGCGCCGGCCCCGAGCGCGAGCGCCGCGGCCGCGATCGCCGGCAGTCCAATTCTCAGCAGCAGAAGGTACAGCGCGCCGATCGCGGCCCCAATCGCGACGCCAACGAGCGGAAAGGCGCGATAGGCGTGCGCCAGATCGGGCCGCGCGTCGCGACGCGGCACCCACACACGCGTCAGAAACGCGGTCGCGGCAAGAACATCGTCCAGCCAGTTGCTTATAATGGGACTCATGTGCCGGCTTGCCCTCGCCCACAGCGAACAATCGTGCTATATTAATGCCATGACGCGCTTACTTGAACAGCCCGTTTGCGACGGTATCGACCTTTCCCGACAATGTGCAAGACGAGCTTGCGCACGTGCTGTTGCGGTCTGTCGGGGCCGAGCGGCCGCCTTATGAACTGACGCCCGAGGAAGCCGCTGACGTGGCCGCATCGATCCCCGAGGCCGAGCGCGGCGAGTTTGCGACGGACGAGGAAGTCCGCGCAATGTGGGCGAAGCATGGACGGTGAAGGTCCGCTACACGCGCCGCGCCTTCCGCCAAATCAACCAGGTATTGGACTCGATCACGCGATAACAGAAGTTTTCCTCTGCAACCCGCTTGGTGTGAGCAGTTTTGCTCAGTCTTCACCGTGGCGCGGGCGTAGCTTGATTGCGCCGTAACGGTAGCACCTCCTTCAGTTTATCGGTCACACAGGTGCACAACCTTGTGTGGAAGACATGATAGCCTGGCGAGTCACGGGGGTGCGGTTTTGCCTTCACCGACCAAGTCGTCGTCGCCCCACCGCTGGTGGGCCCTTGTGATTGTCGCACTGCTGGTATCGCTCGGCCTCTATCTCGGCTGGCGCCATTTCTACGCGGACCGAGCGACCGCGTCCTTGGCCGCTGGCGCGGCGGGGGTTAGCATTACGACCGCCGCAGCCCGCAAGGGCGACATTGGCGTCTATCTCGACGCGATCGGAACGGTCACGCCGGAATATACCGCTTCCATTACTTCGCAGGTAACCGGGTTGGTCACTTCCGTGCCATTCAAGGAAGGTCAGACGGTACGCAAGGGCGATCCACTCATCGAAATCAACTCGGCGCCGTATCGCGCCACGCTGTTGCAGGCGCAGGGGACGCTGGAACGAGACCAGAACCTGCTCGCCCAGGCGCAGATGGACGTTGAACGCTACCGCCTGCTGTGGGTAACGAAGGCTGTCGGAAAGCAAATCCTGGATGACCAGGAAAAGTTGGTGCTGCAGGATCAGGGCACGGTAAAGAACGATCAGGGCGTCGTGGACTACGACCAGATTCAGGTCGACTTTTGCCATATCGTTGCTCCGATCGCGGGTCGGATGGGTCTGCGGTTGGTGGATCCGGGCAACGTCGTACAGTCGACCGGAGCCGTCACCCTCGCCGTCGTTGCGCAATTGCAGCCGATCACGGTCATTTTCACGATTCCGGAAGACAACATAGGCCAGATTGAGGATCGCCTCCGCCAGAACGCGACGCTTACCGTGGATGTTTTTGATCGTACCGCCCAGACCAAGATCGCGAGCGGGCAGTTGCTGACCCTCGACAACCAGATCGACACCACGACCGGGACCATCAAGGCGCGCGCGCTGCTCGACAACACCAACGAGGCACTGTTTCCGAACCAGTTCGTCAACGCCCGCCTGCTGGTGAATACATTGCAGGGCGTGACCCTGGTTTCAGCATCGGCCATCCAGCAAAATGGCATGGCCTCGTTCGTCTATCTCATCCAGAACAATATTGCGCATTTGCACAGCGTAAAGCCTGGGGTGACCGAAGCCGGCATGACGCAGGTCGATGGCATCAATCCCGGAGATATGGTCGCCGATAGCAGCTTCGATAAGCTGCAGGACAACGTTGCGGTCGTCATTGCGGTCAAGCCTGTCGCGGAGAACAGCGGACGCAAGGCGCAATGAGTCCGTCACGTCCGTTTATCCTGCGGCCGGTGGCGACGTCTCTGCTGATGGCGGCAATCCTCCTGGTTGGCCTTGTCGGCTATCAGCTTCTGCCCGTGTCGGCCCTGCCGGAAGTCGATTATCCGACCATCCAGGTACTTACATTCTATCCCGGAGCAAGCCCGACCGTGATGGCGACCACCGTCACGGCGCCACTGGAGCGCCAGTTCGGCGAATTGCAGGGTTTAAGCCAGATGACCTCCACCAGTTCGGGGGGTACTTCCGTCATCGTGCTGCAGTTCAATCTCACCATTGCGATGGATGTTGCCGAGGAAGAGGTTCAGGCCGCCATCAACGCGGCGCAGAGTTTATTGCCGTCGATTCTGCCCTCGCCTCCGATCTACAGCAAGACCAATCCGGCCGACGCCCCCGTGCTGACCCTGGCGATCACTTCGGATGCGATGCCGCTTTCCCAGGTCGAGGACCTCGTCGATACGCGCATGGCGCCCAAGATCTCGCAGCTCAACGGGGTCGGCCTGGTGTCGATCAGCGGCGGACAAAAACCCGCGGTGCGCATTCAGGCCAATCCGATGGCGCTGTCTTCCTACGGCGTCAACCTGGAAGACCTGCGCACGGCGCTAACCCAGGCTAGCGTCAACGCGGCCAAGGGAAATTTCGATGGCCCGCATCAGGATTACCAGATCGAGGCCAACGACCAGCTGGTTGCCAGCGAAGACTATAAGAAGGTTGTCGTGGCCTACCGCAATGGCGCGCCGGTGATGCTGACCGACGTCGCGCGCATCGTGAACGGTGTGGAAAACAACCGACAGGCCGCGTGGATGAATCTGACGCCGGCGGTGATCCTGAATGTGCAGCGCCAGCCTGGCGCCAACACGATCAGTGTGGTCCAGCGCATCAAGCGGCTGATGCCGCAGCTTCAGGCCAACCTGCCGACCGGCATTCACGTGACCGTTCTGACTGATCTGACCATCGCGATCGAGGCGTCGGTCGCGGACGTCGAGTTCGAACTGCTGCTGACGGTCGCACTGGTCGTCCTGGTCATCTTCCTGTTCCTAAGGAGCCTGTACGCCACCATCATCCCCAGCGTTGCCGTGCCGCTGTCCCTGATCGGCACCTTCGCGGTCATGTACGTGCTTGGATACAGCCTGGACAATCTGTCGCTGATGGCGCTGACCATCTCCACGGGGTTCGTCGTCGACGATGCCATCGTGATGATCGAGAACATCTCCCGCTACATCGAGGCGGGCGACCCGCCGATGGAAGCCGCCCTCAAGGGCGCGGCGCAGATCGGCTTCACCATCCTTTCGCTGACGGTGTCGCTGATCGCCGTTCTGATTCCGCTGTTATTCCTGGGCGACGTGGTCGGGCGCCTGTTCCGGGAGTTTGCCGTGACGCTCGCCGTCACGATCGTGGTTTCCGCGGTGGTCTCCCTGACGCTGACGCCGATGATGAGTGCGCGAATCCTGCGCAACCAGTCAAAGCAGCAGCAGGGACGCGTCTCAAGGGTTTCGGAGCGTGTCTTCGACAGCATGATCGCGTTCTATGGCCGGACCCTGAAGTTCGTCCTTGGCTACCAGGCGGTGACGCTGTCGGTCGCCGTGGCGACATTGCTGCTCACCGTTTTTCTTTACACCATCATTCCCAAGGGCTTTTTTCCGGTCCAGGACACCGGCGTGATCCAGGGCATATCGCAGGCATCGCCAACCATCGGCTCAAAAGCCATGGCCGAGAAGCAGCAGGAACTCGCGAAGGCGATCCTGGAAGATCAGGCGGTAGCCAGCGTTTCGTCCTTTATCGGCGCTGATGGCACCAACGTGACCACCAACAGCGGTCGACTATCGATCAATCTGAAGCCGATCGGCCAGCGCGATATAACCGCGTCCGATCTGATCCGCAGGCTGACGTCGCGATTGGACCGGGTCCAGGGCATCCAGCTGTTCATGGCGCCGGTGCAGAACATCTCGGTCGATGACCGGGTGAGCCGCACCCAATACCAGTACACGCTCGAAGACGCCGATGCCGGCGAACTCAATGTCTGGACCAGCCGCTTCGTTGACCGGCTGAAGCAGTTGCCGGAACTGGAGGACATCGCGACCGATCAGCAATTGGGAGGGCTGGCGATATCCCTGGTCATCGATCGGGTTACCGCTTCACGATTGGGTATCGCGGTGGCGACCATCGACAACACCCTCTATGACGCCTTCGGCCAGCGGCAAATCAACACCATGTATACCCAGGTGAATCAGTACCACGTGGTGCTCGAGAGCGATCCGCTGTTTCAGGCGGATCCGAACCGGCTGAACCAGCTTTACATCCAGTCCAATTCTTCGTCCGGGGCCAGTGGCCCCGGAGCGGCTTCCTCCTTCTCGTCCTCCGGATCATCCGCCGCCGGATCGAATGCGCTGACGTCTTCGGCGCTGTACACACCGGCGGCCGGCAGCCTTGCGCCTCCGGCCGGCGCGTTGTCGTCGAGCACCTCGACTGCAACATCGAGCAAAGGCGCCGGCTCCGCCGGCGCGACCAGTTCGGCCATCAGCAGCGCCGTGCCGCTCAGCGCCTTTTCGCATTTCGAGAAAACCACCGAGCCGCTGGTGATCACCCACCAGGGCCAGTTTCCCGCCATCACGGTGTCGTTCAATCTGGCGCCCAATGCCGCGCTTGGGAGCGCCATTGCGGTGATCGACGCGGCACAGAAGGACCTGCACATGCCGGCGAGCCTGCAGGCAGGTTTTCAGGGCACCGCCGCATCGTTCACGAATTCGCTGAGCAATGTGCCTCTGCTGATACTGGCGGCCCTGGTCACCGTCTACATCGTGCTCGGTGTCCTGTATGAGAGCTTCGTGCACCCGATCACCATTCTGTCGACGCTACCGTCAGCGAGCGTCGGCGCTTTCCTCGCCTTGCTGCTGTTTCATCAGGATCTGAGCATGGTCGCGATCATCGGCCTGATCCTGCTGATCGGGATCGTGAAAAAGAACGGAATCATGATGGTCGACTTTGCGCTGCAGGGTGAGCGGCTCGAGGGCAAGAACGCAACGGATGCGATCTACGATGCCTGCTTGCTCCGCTTCCGTCCCATCATGATGACGACCATGGCCGCGCTGCTCGCCGGCCTGCCGCTCGCCCTCGGAACCGGCTCCGGTTCCGAACTGCGCAGGCCACTGGGCATCGCGATGGTCGGAGGACTGCTGGTGAGCCAGGTGCTCACGCTTTACACGACACCCGTGATCTATATCTTCTTTGACAATCTGGTTCGGCGCTTCGCGCCCAGATCCGCCACGCCGGAGGCGAGGACGTCGTAGGCTCGGCATGAACATTTCCGCGCCGTTCATTCACCGCCCGGTGGCGACCACGCTGCTGACGCTGGCGATTGGGCTGGCCGGGGCGATGGCGTTCGACGTGCTGCCGGTGGCGCCTCTGCCGGAGGTCGACTTTCCCACCATTTCAGTCAGTGCAAGCTTCCCGGGAGCCAGCGCCAATATCATGGCGTCGTCGGTTGCCACCCCGCTGGAGCGACAGCTCGGTCATATCGCCGATGTAACGGAGATGACCTCCGCCAGCACGCTCGGCAGCACATCGATCACCATTCAATTCGACCTCAACCGCGATATCGACGGCGCGGCGCGCGATGTCGAGGCGGCCATCAACGCGGCGCGAACCTACCTGCCGAGCAATCTGCCGGCCAATCCGACCTATCGCAAGGTCAATCCCGCCGACGCGCCGATCATGATCCTCGGCCTGACATCGGATAAATACGGCCCAGGCAAGCTCTACGACGAAGCGTCCACCGTCATCCAGCAGAAATTGTCGCAGATCCAGGGCGTAGGCCAGGTCATCCCCGGAGGTGGCGCGTTGCCGTCGGTACGCGTGGACGCAAACCCTACCCAATTGGCAAGCTACGGCCTTACCCTGGCTAGTCTGCGGGCCGTTCTCAGCCTGCAGAATGCCGACCTCGCCAAGGGCCAGATATCCGACGGCACGGTCACCGCGGATATTGTCGCCAACGACCAGATCTCGCTTGCCGCGGACTACAAGCCTCTCATTGTCGGGTTCAGCCATGGCTCCGCGGTTCGCCTCACCGATGTTGCTGAGGTGACGGACTCCGTGCAGGATGTGCGCGCTACCGGTTATTTGAACGGCAATCGCGCGGTGACGATCATCATCTTCCGCCAGCCCGGCGCCAACATCATCGGCACGGTGAATCGGATCCGCGCGCAACTGCCGTTCATCAACGCATCGATTCCGCTCGGCATCGATACCACCATCGTTCTTGATCGCACCACCACCATCCGCGCTTCCGTCGGCGACGTCGAGTGGACGCTCTTGATATCGATCGGCCTCGTCATCGTCGTGGTCTTTGTCTTCCTGCGCAACGGCCGCGCAACAATGATTCCGGGCGTCGCCGTGCCGGTCTCGCTGCTCGGCACGCTTGGCGTGATGTACCTGTTCGGATACAGCCTCGACAACCTTTCGCTGATGGCCATGACGATTTCAACGGGCTTCGTCGTCGACGATGCCATCGTCGTGATGGAAGATATCGTGCGCAACATGGAAAGCGGCATGACGCCGTTTGCCGCGGCGCTGAAGGGCGCGGGCGAAGTCGGTTTCACCGTGTTCACCATCAGCATTTCGCTGATTGCCGTCTTTATCCCGCTGTTGCTGATGGGGGGTATCGTCGGACGCCTGTTCCGCGAATTTGCCGTAACCCTCTCGACCGCCATTCTGGTGTCGATGATCGTCTCACTGACCACCACGCCGATGATGTGTGCTTATCTGTTGAAGAACGAGCGCACCGAGAGCCATGGCCGCCTCTATTTGGCCGGCGAACGGGTTTTCGACCGGGTGCTGTCATGGTATCGCGGCAGCCTTATTTGGGTGCTGGCGCGTCCGATCCCCATCCTCATTGTGCTGCTTCTTACCATCGCCCTCAACGGCGTGCTGATCGTCGCGATACCGAAAGGCTTTTTCCCGGTCGAAGATACCGGAGCACTGGCCGGTGCCGTGCAGGGGCCCCAGGAGTCATCTTTCCCGGCGATGGACGACTCTATTCGGCAAATCGTCGACGTGATCAAGAACGATCCCGCCGTCGCCAACGTGATCGCGTTTACCGGCACCAAGGGCGCAACCAATACCGGCTCCCTCTATGTCGCACTTAAGCCGGCGGCGGAACGGAACGCCGGCGCCGCAGCGATCATCAACCGCCTACGCACCCAATTGAACCGCCTGCCGGTAGCCTCCACGTTCCTTCAGCTGGTACAGGACCTGCGTATCGGCGGTCGCTCCAGCAATGCGCTGTACCAGTACACGATCCAGGCCGACACTATGGAGGATCTGACCAGATGGGGACCCGTATTGCTGAGCGAGATGAAGCGGCTGCCCGGCTTGCAGGATGTAAGCTCCGACCAGCAGAATGGCGGACTGGTGGAGCTATTGAACTACGATCGCCTCGCTGCGGCAAGGCTCGGATTGACAGTGCAGGCGCTGGACCAGGAATTATACAGCGCCTTCGGCCAGTCGGAAGTGTCCATTATCTACACCCAGTTAAATCAGTATTACGTGGTGCTGGAGGTAGCTCCGCAGTATTGGCAAAGCCCGGAAGCGTTGAAGGACATTTACTTCAATACATCCGGTAGCAGCCACACCCCGCTGCTCGCGGTGACCCGGCGACAAGCCGATACAATCCCGCTGGCGATCAACCATACCAGCCTGTTTCCCTCCGTCACCGTGTCCTTCAACCTCGCGCCGGCGATGTCCTTGAGCGATGCCACATCGAGCATAAATCAGATGCAAGCGCGGCTAGGCGCGCCGTCATCGCTGCAAGGGTTTTTTGCCGGAACGCTGTTGGCCTACCAGCAATCGCTGAGCACCGAGCCGGTGCTCATTTTGACGGCGCTGCTGGCGGTGTACATCGTGCTTGGCATTTTATACGAAAGCCTGGTTCATCCCTTGACGATCATTTCCACCCTGCCGTCAGCTAGCGTCGGCGCGATGCTCGCCCTGATGCTTTTCAGGGAGGATCTGAACATCGTCTCCATCATCGGCATTGTGCTCCTGATCGGGATCGTCAAGAAGAACGCGATCATGATGATCGATTTCGCGCTGCAGGCGCAGCGCCAGGGTGGCAAGAGCGCGTCGGATGCGATCTTCGAGGCGTGCATATTGCGCTTCCGTCCGATCGTCATGACGACGATGGCTGCAATTCTGGGAGCCTTGCCTTTGGCAATGGGCACGGGTGTGGGATATGAACTCCGCCGTCCGCTCGGCATAGCGATTGTGGGCGGGCTACTCATGAGTCAGCTGCTCACGCTTTATACGACGCCAGTCGTCTATTTGGCGTTCGACCGGCTGCGGTTAAGGCTGCAAACCAGAACCGATGCTGGGTGACATTCTATGGGCCTGCTGTTCGCGCCGGGGCTTGAATGAAAGGTAGCGGACGCTGCTGACGCAAGCCTATCGATGAACCAGTACCGGGATCTTGCAATGTGTAAGCACCTTGACCGTCTCGCTGCCAATGATGATCGCGGCAAGACCATGGCGACCGTGCGAGGCCATGACGATGAGATCGCAGCCTTTCGATTCCGCAGTATCAATGATCGCCCGGTAGGGATGCTCATGCTCGACCTGGACCCTCTCGCATTCGACGCCTGCAGCCCGCGCCGCGTCAGCGACGGCGCCAAGAGTCTTCTCAGCATGCTGCTGCATCCGCGCTTCGTAGTCGGTTCGCGTATCCTCGATCATTTCGGCATCGGTCGTAAACGTGTGAAACGGCGGCAAGACTGTCAGTGCAACAGTTCTGGAGTCGATCCGCTTGGCGAGGGCCAGGCCGTGGCGCACCGCCTTCATGGCGAGCTCCGATCCGTCCGTGGGTAGTAGTATGTTGGTATACATGGGTGTCCTTTCTTGGTATCCGGCAGCTGTTTGCTGCCGGGCTCAGGCATTGACGGATGGCAGGACAAACTTCCGCAATGCATTTGCAAAACCTTCGTCCTCGTTGCTGCCGGTGACCGCGCTCGCCTGCGCCTTGACCTCGTCGCTGGCGTTTCCCATGGCGATGGAGAAGCCGCTCTTTCGGAACATGAGAACGTCATTTGGCATGTCGCCGATGGTGGCAATCAGCCCGGGTGCAATGCTCAGAGACTTTGAAAGGTGTGTCACAACCGTGCCCTTGTTGGCTTGCGGATGGGTCACGTCGAGATAATACGGCTGCGAGCGCGCCGCGCTCGCTCTGTCGCCGAGGGTGTCCTGCGCCACCTTTTCGCAGGCGGCGACCAGGTCGAGATTATCGGAGACCCCAACGATCTTTACCGCATGCGCCAGGTCCGCATCCGTGAACGACGCCACGACCCGGGCGTTGAACTTTACGGTCCAGGTCTCGCGCGCGACATGCGGTGCATTGCTATCCCGGATCAACCACTCCTCGTCGGTATACACCCATGCATCCAGGCCCTGATCGAGTATCAGCTTCAGGGTCTGCTTCGCCGTGGCGGGATCGAGCGTGTGGCTTTCAATAACGGAGAGGTCGGGTCTGACAAACACCCCGCCGTTGAAGCCGGCGATGGGGGTCCGCAGCGCCAACGGATCAACCAGCATGGCCATGCCGCGTGGCGGCCTGCCGCTGGTAATTGCAAATGCGATGCCCGCCGTTTGTAGGTCCTTC
>NZ_JBEKXH010000248.1:0-9717 GCF_049512235.1 Bradyrhizobium sp. | reverse complement strand
ATGCCGGTAGGGCGCCTCACCACCCAACCAAGCTATGCCCCGATGTTCACGCTTGAGCGGGCGCCATCGCTATAGCCGAGGCCAGCACCTGGCACCAACCGGACCTCCAGCGATTTCCGAAGTTCGGTCGCTATCTATACCAACCTAAGGCTCGGCCTCGCCTCTTCATGGCCATTGCGAGCAAGTAGCCCGCATGCGCACATTGATATGCGGGAACCAAATTCGAAGACCGCGGATTCGCTTCACTCATCCGGACTACGCTCGCCAACAGCGCTTGGCATCGCGGCCCGAAATACGCTAGCGTTCGCGCAACTCGCCTATCGACGGCCATACCAATTTCCGCAGGGAGTGACCACAATCATGAAATCGCCTGTCTGCGAGATGCTGGGTATCGAATTTCCCCTGCTGGCCTTCAGCCATTGCCGCGACGTGGTGGCGGCCGTCAGCCGCGCCGGTGGTTTCGGCGTGCTTGGCGCGACCACGCATTCGGCCGCATCGATCGAGCAGGAACTGAAATGGATCGACGATCATGTCGATGGCAAGCCCTATGGGCTCGACGTGTTGATCCCGGAAAACATTTCGACGGCGGGTGAGAAGGACGTCACCTGGAAAAGCCTGGAGGCCCGGATTTCGAACGAACACCGCGCCTTCACCCGCAACCTGCTGAACAAATACGGCATCGAACTGACCACGACCGAGGTCGACGCCGACCAGCCGCAACCGTTCGACGCGCAATGCGCGCTGGAAGTTCTCGAGGCGTCGTTCCGGCATCCGATCCGCCTGATCGCCAATGCGCTCGGCGTGCCGCCGAAGGCGATGATCGAGATGGGCAGAAAGCATGGCGTGCCGGTGGCGGCGCTGATCGGCGCCAAGGAACATGCGCTGCGCCAGGTCGCCGCCGGCGTCGATATTCTGGTGGTGCAGGGCACCGAGGCCGGCGGCCATTGCGGCGAGGTTTCGACCATGGTGCTGGTGCCGGAAGTGATCAAGGCCATCAAACCGATCCGCGATGTGCCGGTGCTGGCCGCGGGCGGCATCATGACCGGGCGCCAGATGGCGGCCTGCATGGCGATGGGCGCCGCCGGGGTCTGGACCGGTTCGGTGTGGCTGGCCACGATCGAATCCGAGACATCGGAAATCTTTCGCGAGAAAATGATCGCGGCCTCCTCGCGCGACGCCGTGCGCTCCCGCGGCCGCACCGGAAAGCCGGCGCGTCAGTTGCGGTCGGTGTGGACCGACGCCTGGGACCGCGGACCCGACAGCCCCGGCGCGCTGCCGATGCCGCTGCAGAGCATCCTCAGCCGTGACGCCTTCGACTCGATCGACCGCGCCGCCGCGGCGGGCAATGCCAGAGCGCGCGACCTCGTCAGCTATTTTGTCGGACAAGGGGTCGGCCTGATCGACAGCGTGAAGTCGGCCGGCGCCGTGGTGCAGGAATTCAAGGAAGATTTTGTCGAGGCGGTGGAACACATGAACGCGCTGGTGGCGGAGTAACCCCGCGCCCACGGCGCAAACGAACGCGCGAAGGCCAGAACAGCAAATGACAGCTGCCCTGCAATTAGACGACCGCATTCCTGTCATCGTCGGTGTCGGCGAAATCGTCGATCGGCCGAAGGAGATTGCCGCGGGGCTCGAGCCTCTCGCCTTGCTGGAACAGGCCTTGCGGCGCGCCGAAGCCGACAGCGGCGCCAAGCTATTGGGCGAAGTCCAGTCGCTCGATGTCGTCAATTTCCTGAGCTGGCGCTACCACGATCCGGAACAGCTGCTTGGCCGGCGCCTCGGCATCAAGCCGTCACACGCTTATTACGGCCCGGTGGGCGGCGAAAGCCCGATCCGCTATCTGCACGAAGCAGCACAACGCGTCGCCCGCGGCGAATGCAGCGTCGCCGCGGTCTGCGGTGCCGAAGCGCAGAGTAGCGCGACCAGGGCCGAACGCGCCGGCATCACCCTGCCCTGGACGCCCTTCGCCCACGACGTGCCGGAGCCAAAGCGCGGCGCCGCGTTCCAGAAACCGATGGCGGTAAAACTCGGCGTGTTCAGGCCGGTGACGGTTTATCCCTTCTACGAAGCCGCGACCGCGGCGCATTGGGGCCAGACCCCACGCCAGGCGATGGCGGAATCAGGCCAGCTGTGGTCGACCTATTCCGAAGCGGCTGCGCAAAATCCCAATGCCTGGCTAAAGCGGCGTTTTGCGCCCGAGGAGATCACGACGCCTTCGCCGGACAACCGGCTGATCGCCTGGCCCTACACCAAACTGATGGTGGCCAACCCGACCGTCAACATGGGCGCGGCGATCCTGATCACGAGCCTTGCGAGGGCGCGCGCCGCGGGGATTGCCGGAGATCGCCTGGTTCATTTCTGGGGCGGCGCTTCGGCGGAAGAGCCGCGCGATTACCTGGTCCGCGACCAGTTTTTCCAGAGCCATCCGCAGAATGCGGTGCTCACAGCGGCGATGGATCTGGTCGGCGGGGACGGCCGCGCGTTCGACGCCATCGAGCTCTACAGCTGCTTTCCCTGCGTGCCAAAAATGGCGCGGCGGACGCTCGGTTTGGGACCCGACGTGCAGCCGACGGTGACCGGCGGCCTGACGTTTTTCGGCGCGCCGCTCAACACCTATATGACGCACGCGGCCTGCGCGATGGTGCGCAAGCTGCGTGATGGCGCCAAGCTTGGTCTGCTCTACGGCCAGGGCGGATTCGTGACAAAACATCACGCGCTGGTGCTGTCGCGGCAGCCGCCACCGGCGCCGCTGGCCCAGGATACCAGCGTGCAGGCCGAGGCCGACCACCAGCGCGGCGCGGTGCCTGACTTCGTCACCGAAGCCAGCGGCAAGGGCCAGGTCGAGAGCTTTACCGTGCTGTACGGCCGCAATGGCGAGGTCGAGCACGGCGTGGTGATGCTGCGGACCTCGGACCGCGCCCGCGCGCTGGCGCGGGTGCCCGCGCAAGACGGCGCGACACTTAAGCATCTTCTCAACATGGAGCGCACGCCGGTGGGGACGACCGGCGACATCGTCAGCGCCGATGATGGCGTGCTGGAGTGGCGGGTGGGGTGAGGCCGAGGCGAGCTCTCTGATCTCCCGCGCCCCGCTCTTCGCGGGGAGAGAGCCCGTCCCGGGCTTGACCCGGGGCGGGGTGAGGGCTGTCTCAACAGGCGTGCTCGCGGAAAGTCCCCCTCACCCGGATCGGCAAAGGCGATCCGACCTCTCCCCGAAAGCGTGGCGAGGTAAGGCAGCGGCGGCGCCCGCCCTATCCCTTGACATCCTGCTTCGCCGAAACCGTGGCGGGCTTGCCGCCCTTTGCGGAACTGCCCGCGACGCGGACCTGATCGCCATCGGCGATGCCGTCCGGGGGTGCGACGATGATACGGTCGTCGGCGGAGATGCCCGAGGCCAGTTCGATCTCCTTGCCGAGATCGCGGGCGATGGTAACGGTCCTGAACATGACCCTGTCGTCGGCGCCTATTGTCGCCACCCGCAGGCCGTTCTGGTTGAAGATCAGGGCGCTGGCCGGAATATGCAGCGGTGCGGTGTCGCGTTGCAGGCCAAGGCGCACATTGGCGTAGCCGCCGGGCATCAATTCGCCGCCGGCATTGTCCAGCGCCAGCTGCATCCGCGTGGTGCCGGAGCCGACGTCGACGGATTGCGACGAAGCCTCTACCGTCGCGGCGAAGGTGCGGTTCGGATATTCCGGCATCGAGATCACCGCCTTGGCGCCGATCCTGATCGCGGGCACGTAATTCTGGGGAACGTTGACATAGACCCTGAGCTTGCTGATGTCGGAGATCACGAACATTGCCGGGCCAGAACCGCCGCCGGCATTGATCAACGCGCCGACGTCGGTATCGCGGGCGGTGACCACGCCGTCAAACGGCGCGGTAATCTTCTTGTAGCCGGCAAGAGCCTCCAACCGTTCGACATTGGCCTGGCCGGAATTGACCGCGGCCTTCTTGTTGGAGAGGTCGGCGGTGCGCTCGTCGATTTCCTGCATCGAGACGAAGTTCGAGGGGATCAGCGTTCTCCGGCGCTCCAGCGTGGCTTCGGAAAGTTTTGCGCTGGCCTGCTGGCTGGCAAGATCGGCGCGCGCCTGCAACAGCTGCTGGTCCAGATCCGGCGCCTCGATTTCGGCGAGCACCTGGCCCGCCCTGACCTTGGCGCCAATGTCGGCGCTCCAGCTCTTCAGGTACCCGTTGACGCGCGCAAAAATCGGCGCGCGGTAATAGGCCTCCAGCCTGCCCGGCAGATCGAGGGTGGCGCTGAGAGCCCTGGCGTCGGGCAGCACCACCGCCACCGTCGGGATCGCCTGGTCGTCGGTCCAATCGCGCAGCCTCGCGCTCGAATCCTCACGCGCCCTGATGCCGCTCACCACGACCAGTAACGCGGCGACAGCCGCCGCAACCCCGAAAATGCCCAACTTCCGGCGAGAGACCGGCGGGCCTTGTTCAGTCGGCATGCGACATCTCCGGTAAGGCGGGGGCCCTGGCGCCCCGCCTGGCGTGGACCATACTGAAAACCACGGGAACAAACATCAGCGTAGCGACGGTGGCGAAGATCAGGCCTCCGATCACCGCGCGCCCGAGCGGCGCGTTCTGTTCGCCGCCCTCGCCAAGGCCGAGCGCCATCGGCAACATGCCGATGATCATGGCCAGCGCCGTCATCAGCACCGGACGGATGCGGACGAATCCGGCTTCGATCGCCGCCGCGATCGGGTCGCCCAGTTCTTCGTAGCGTTCCTTGGCGAAAGAGATCACCAGCACGCTGTTGGCGGTAGCGACGCCCATGCACATGATCGCGCCGGTCAGCGCCGGCACCGAGAGGGTCGTCTCGGTCGCAAACAGCATCCATACGATGCCGGCAAGGGCGGCCGGCAGCGCCGTGATGATGACGAACGGATCGGTCCAGGACTGGAAGTTGACCACGATCAACAGATAGATCAGCACCACCGCGGCAAGCAATCCGAACAGCAGCCCGGAATACGCGCTGTTCATGGTCTGCACCTGGCCGAGCAGAGCTACCGAACTTCCCTTTGGCACGTCCTTGGCGGTATCCACGATCACTTTCCTGACGTCGGCGGCGACCGCGCCGAGATCGCGTCCCTGCGGCGTCGCATAGATCTGCACCATCGATTGGATGTCGTATTGCGAGACAACCGCGCTCGACACCGATCGCGTGATATTGGCTATGCCGCCCAGGATCGGCGCCGACGGACCGCCCGCGGTAATCGGCAAGGTCTCCAGCGCGCCCAGCGAATCGATCTGGGATTGCGGTGTCTGCATCACGATCGCATACGATACGCCGTTGTCCGGATTGAGGTAGTAGGTCGGCGCGACCTGCCCGCTGCCCGCCAGATTGACGGTGAGGCTGTTGGTCACGTCGCGTTCGGTCAAGCCGACATATTGCGCACGGGTGCGGTCCACGTCGATGTTAAAGCTCGGATTGTTGGGCGACTGCTGAATGCGCGCGTCGGCGATGCCGGGGATCCGGCGAATCCGGGTCAGCAAATGATTGGCGTAGGCGAAACCCGCATTGACGTTGGCGCCGCGAATCTCAAGGTCGATCGGCGCCGGCGCGCCGAAGTTCAGGATCTGGTTGACGATATCGGCCGGAAGAAACGCGAAGGTCATGCCCGGAAATGCGCGCGGCAGCTGCTCCCGCATCGCCTTCACATAGGCTTCGGTCGGATGGTGATCTTGCTTCAGCTTGATCTGGATATCGCCGTCCTGCGGTCCGATCACGCCGGTGTTGTTGTAGGTCATGTTGATGCCGCTGATGGGCATGCCGATATTGTCGGCCAGCGTCTCGATCTCGGCCGGGGGAATGATCCTGCGGATCGCCTTCTGCACATCGGCGAATTGATTGGCGCTCTCCTCGACGCGGGTGCCGACCTGGGTGCGCACATGCATCAGGATCTGCCCTGCATCGACGGACGGGAAGAAGTTTTGTCCGAGATACGGCACCAGCAGGAACGAAACCCCGACCAAGCCCAGGAATCCGATCACGAAGATCGGCCGGTGCCGCATCGTCAGCGTCAACACATCGCGGTAGCCGCCGCGAAAACTCTCAAATCCCGCCTCGAAGCCGCGCTGCAACCGTACCAGGGGATTGCGCGAGCGCACCGGCGCCCCGTCGCCGGCGTGGTGCAGATGCGGCTGCAGCAGATACATTGCCATGGTCGGCACCAGCGTCCGCGACAGGATGAACGACCAGATCATCGCGAACACCACCGCTTCCGCCATCGGCACGAACAGGAAGCGGGCGACGCCTTGCAGGAAAAACATCGGAACAAACACGATGCAGATGCACAGCAGCGAGACGAAGGCCGGCACCACGATCTGATTGGCGCCATCCAGGATCGCGGTCCGGACCTCCTTGCCCTGCTCGAGATGCCAGTTGATATTCTCGATCGTCACGGTCGCCTCGTCGACGAGGATGCCGACCGCAAGCGCCAACCCGCCGAGCGTCATGATATTGAGGGTCTCGCCGATCGCCGACAGCATCGCGATCGCGCCGAACACGGCGAGCGGGATCGATGTCGCGATGATGATCGTCGAGCGCCAGCTGCCCAGAAACAGCAGGATCATCAGGCTGGTCAGGAGCGCCGCGATCACGCCTTCGCGAGCCACGCCGGAAATGGCACCGCGGACGAATATCGACTGGTCGCCGATGAAGCCGATCCTGAGCGCGTCGGGAAGCTGCCCCCTGACGTCGATGACCTTCTGCTTGATGCCCGAAATGATATCCAGCGTCGAAATGTAGCCTGCCTTCAGCACCATCATCAGAACGGAGCGATTGCCGTTGACATGGACTATGTTGGTTTGCGGCGGATTGCCGTCGCGGACGCTCGCGACGTCGCGAATGTAGACCATGGCGCCGTTCACGGTCTTGATCGGCAGGTCGCCGAGGTCTTGCATCCGGAGCGGCGAGTTGTTGAGCTGGATGGTGTACTCGAAATTGCCGATCTTCTGCGTGCCCGCCGGCGTGATCAGATTTTGCGCAGCGAGTGCGTTGGCGACGTCCTGACCCGACAGCCCGCGCGCCTGCAGCGCCGACGAATCAAGATCGATCTGCACCTGACGCTGCTTGCCGCCATATGGATACGGGATCGCGGCGCCGGGCACCGTGATCAGCGGCGTCCGCAGCTGATTGATTCCGATGTCGGCGAGGTTCTGCTCGGTAAGGCCCTCGCCGGACAAGGCAACCTGGATGATCGGAACCGTGGAGGCGCTGTAATTCAGGATCAGCGGCGGGGTCGCGCCGGGCGGCATCGCCTTGATCAGGGTCTGCGAAATCGCGGTGACCTGGGCGTTGGCGGTGCGGATATCGACGTTCGGCTGAAAGAAGATCTTGACGATGCCAAAACCGTTATAGGAATTGGCAACGATGTGCTCGATATCGTTGACGGTCGTGGTCAGCGCGCGCTGAAACGGCGTCGTGATCCGCCCGGCCATCTGATCCGGCGGCAGGCCGGTATACTGCCAGACCACGCCGATCACGGGGATGCGAATGTCCGGGAAAATGTCGGTCGGCGTGCGCAGCGCGGCCAACGGCCCGATCATCAGCAAGAGAAGCGCGAGCACGACGAAAGTGTAGGGCCGGCTCAGGGCGATGCGAACAAGTGCGACCATGAAGCAGGCGTTCCCCCGGGGGCGAGTGGACCGCGCGGAACGTAAGGGTTCCGAAAAAGTCCAGTTCATTGCCCCTGATTTACCCGAACCGCGCCAAAATAGCTAACCTCGGGCACGCCTGCCAGCCTGCACTTTCCAGATAGCAGGCCTGGCGCCCCGTCGCGGGCGGAGCCCGGCCCGGCATCGGCACCGCGGTCCCGTCAGGCCGCCCTGACCGAATTCAGGAACTTGCCGACCTCGAGCTTGAGGCGGTTGGAGTCGCGGGACAACGACTTCGCCGCGGCGAGCACCTGCGAGGAGGCCGAGCCGGTCTCGCTGGCGCCGCGCTGCACGTCGCTGATGTGGGTCGAAACCTGCTGGGTGCCCTGCGCCGCCTGCTGCACGTTGCGGGAAATCTCCTGCGTCGCCGCGCCCTGCTCTTCCACCGCCGCCGCGATGGTCGATGAAATCTCCGACAGTTTCTCGATGGTGCCGCTGATCTCCTTGATGGCGCCGACCGACTCCTGGGTCGCGGCCTGGATGCCCGAGATCTGCTGGCCGATCTCGCCGGTCGCCTTTGCGGTCTGCTCGGCCAGTGCCTTCACTTCGGAAGCCACGACGGCAAAACCTCGACCGGCCTCGCCCGCCCGCGCCGCTTCGATGGTGGCGTTGAGCGCCAAAAGATTGGTCTGGCCCGCGATGGTGTTGATCAGTTCGACCACGGCGCCGATGCGGCCGGCCGCCTTCGACAATTCGCTGACGCGGTCGTTGGTCTTGCGGGCCTGATCGACCGCTTCATTGGCCATCCGGGCCGATTCCTGCACCTGGCGGCTGATCTCGTTGACCGAGCTGCTCAGTTCTTCGCTCGCCGAGGCCACCGACTGCACGTTGGTAGAGGCTTCTTCGGAGGCAGCCGCGACCATGGTCGTCAGTCCCTGGGCACGCTCGGCGGTCGCGGTAAGCGTGCCGGCCGATGCTTCCAGTTCGGTGGAGGCCGAAGATACGGTCTCGATGATCTCACCGACCGCGCCTTCAAAATCATCGGCAAGTTTCTTCATATCCATCTTGTGTTGTTCGGCGGCGCGCTTCTGCGTCGCCTCAAGGCCGACCTTCAGACGCTCAACCTCGATCGCGCTGGTCTTGAAAACCTCCACGGTGCGCGCCATTTCGCCGAGTTCGTCGCGCCGTTCGACGCCGGGAACCGCTGCCTTCAAATCGTTGCGGGCGAATGCCTCCATCACCGCCTTCAGCTCGTCGATCGGCCGCGAAAGACCCTTGATCCCGATCCACATCGCCGCGGCCAGGCCGATCAACAGACCGATGCCGGATGTGATCAGCACGACGAGAATCGTGGAATTCGTTTGCGCCGTCAGTTCATCCGACAGCTTGGCGGCGTGGGAGAGAAGAAAGTCAGTCAATTTCGTCTGCTCGCGAATCGCAAATCCCATGACGGGACTGCATTCCTTATAGAGGCGCTCACCAGCTTTCAGATTGTCCTCTGGCGTCGTCGTTTTCGCGGCGTATTGAATAACGGGATCGCACGCCGCAAACGCCTTCTCGTAATTGGCGATGACCGGCTGAATGGCGGAGGATGTCTCAGTCTCAGGCAAATCCTTTGCGACTCGCGCCATGATGGTCTCGAACGATTTTCGATCCTCGACCGCCTGCGCAAGCAGCTTGGCGTTGCCCGCGTCCGTGGTTTCCGTCAAAAGTTGAAATGCCGAGGACAGGTAAGCTTCGGCCAGGCGCGAGGCGCGGACGGCCATGGTCGTGGATTTGTCGACGCGCCGCACCAGATCGGAATAGGCATCGTCGACGCCCTTCATGCGCAGGGCGGCAATGCTCACCGCACCGATCGTGACGATCGCCATCAGGACCACGATCAGGGCGACCTTGAGGGTAATTTTGAAATTGTTGAGCCACGACATTAGGTTCTCCTGAGCAGCTGGGCTTGCCAGCCGCACGCCGTTGCAGCGAGTTCAAGTCGGAAGGTTAAGAGTTCGCCGCCGCCGAATTGACGGGATTCGCATGTTGGAAGACACCCTCGAGGCAATAGCATTGGCCGATCTGCATCAAAGTTAATTTCAGTCACCGTAGCAATACGGAAAGCTCCCC
>NZ_JBEKXH010000247.1:0-9809 GCF_049512235.1 Bradyrhizobium sp. | reverse complement strand
AATTTCCGGCGAGTCTGCGACGTTCATCGCCGGCGGCGAGTTTCCGGTCCCCGCCGGATATTCCTGCGATCCGACCACGCATGTCTGTACGACCCAGATCAGTTTCAAGAAATTCGGTATTTCCCTCAACTTTACGCCGGTGGTGCTGACCGAGGGCCGGATCAGCCTGCGGGTGATGACCGAAGTATCCGAATTGTCGAACGACAACTCGATCACGCTGTCGCAGGCGGTCACCGCCAACACGGTGAATTCCGTGACAATCCCCTCGATCAAGACCCGCCGCGCGGAAACGACGCTGGAAATTCCGTCGGGCGGCGCGATGGCGATGGCGGGCCTGATCCAGGAGCAGACCAAACAGGCCATCAACGGCTTACCGGGCCTTTCACAATTGCCGGTTCTCGGATCGCTGTTCCGCAGCCGGGATTACGTCAACAGCCAGACCGAGCTGATGGTGCTGGTGACGCCCTACATCGTGCGCGCCGTTGCGCAGAAAGACCTGTCGCGTCCTGACGATGGATTTGCCAACGCCTCGGATCCGCAGGCTGACCTCCTGGGCAGCATCAATCGCATCTACGGTGTTCCCGGCCGCGTCGAGCCGACCCAGAACTATCGCGGCACCTATGGCTTCATTACCGACTGATACGGGACGAGGACAACAACGATGACAACCAAAGTACCCGTCCATCCGTTGCGCGCGCTGCGCGTCGCGGCAGCGCTTTTCAGCCTTTCCCTCGTATTGGGAGCGTGCACGCATGCCGCTGAGACGGCGGCCGTGAGCTATCCTGACGATTATCGCCTGCGTCATCCGATCGCGCTTCAGGAAGCCGACCAGTCCGTCGTCATTTTCGTCGGCCATGCGCGTGGCGCGCTTTCCGCTGCACAGCGCGCCGATGTGTTGGGACTGGCGCAAACCTGGCTCCGTGAAGGAACCGGCGCGATCAGCGCCGATGTACCGGTCGGCACGCCCAACGCAGCGGCGGCGGCGGATTCGCTCCGGGAAATTCAGGCATTGCTCTCCGCGGCCGGCGTTCCGCCGAACGATATCGTCGTCCGCCGCTATCATCCGCAAGACCCGCGCCAGATGGCAGCGATCCGGCTGAACTATCCCAAGATCTCGGCGGTTGCCGGGCCTTGCGGCCTGTGGCCTGAGGATCTCGGCCCCTCGATCAAGAACAAGAGCTACCTCGAAAACAAGTCGTACTACAATTTCGGCTGCGCCTACCAGCGCAACATGGCGGCGATGGTCGACAACCCGTCGGACCTCGTGCAGCCGCGGCCTGAAACCCCGGCCTATACCAAGCGACGCACCGAAGGCTTCGAGAAGTATCGCACCGGTGCCACGACCGCGACCACCTATCCAGAGGCCGAAAAGGCCAAGCTCAGCGATACCGGCAAATGATCAGCTACGCCCGTCAAAATCCCGAAGAGCGGCCGGAGGCCACAGCACCGCCCCTGGACGATCATATCGTCCCGGCGCCGCGTGTATCCGTGCAGGCTTTTTGCGAGACCGTCGAAACCGCCGCCGCCGCGCAATCGGCGGGAGAAGACCGCCGCCTCGGCAAGACCCATCTGAAGATTCAAATGGGTGGCATGGCAGCGGCGATCGAGGCCTATCGTACCGCCCCGACGCCGAATGTGATCGTGCTGGAAACCGAAGGCCGCAACGAGATCCTCAACGGTCTCGATCAACTCGCAACGGTGTGCGATGCCGGAACCCGCGTCGTTGTGATCGGCCGCGTCAACGATGTCGGGCTTTATCGCGAACTGGTGCGCCGCGGCGTCAGCGACTATATGATTGCTCCGGTCAGTCCGCTCGACGTGGTGCGTTCGATCTGCGGTCTGTTCTCGGCGCCGGAAGCCAGAGCCGTAGGCCGGATCATCGCCGTCGTCGGAGCAAAGGGCGGCGTCGGATCATCCACCGTTGCCCACAACGTCGCCTGGGCCATCGCGCGCGATCTCGCGCTGGATTCCGTTGTCGCCGATCTCGACCTCGCGTTCGGCACCGCCGGCCTCGACTACAATCAGGACCCGCCGCAAGGCATCGCCGACGCGGTGTTCTCGCCCGATCGCGTCGATACCGCGTTCATCGATCGTCTGCTCTCCAAATGTACCGACCACCTCAGCCTGCTGGCGGCGCCGGCGACGCTGGAGCGGGTATATGATTTTGGCGCCGACGCCTTCGACTCGATCTTCGACACGCTTCGCACGACCATGCCATGCATCGTGCTCGACGTTCCGCATCTATGGTCGGGGTGGAGCAAGCGCGCCCTGGTGGGGGCGGACGATATTCTGATCGTCGCGGCGCCCGATCTCGCCAATCTGCGCAACGCCAAGAACATCTTCGACCTGCTGAAGGCCTCGCGGCCCAACGACCGAATACCGCTTTATTGCCTCAACCAGGTCGGGATGCCGAAGCGGCCGGAGATCAAGGCCAACGAGTTTGCCAAGGCCATCGAGAGCGAGCCGATCGCATCGATTCCCTTCGACCCGCAGATGTTTGGCGCGGCGGCCAATAACGGCCAGATGATCGCCGAAATCTCCGCCAGCCATCGCGCCACCGAGATATTTCTGCAGATCGCGCAACGGCTGACAGGCCGCGGCGAGACCAAAAAGCCACGGGGTTCGTTCCTGTCGCCCCTATTCGATAAGCTGCGGGCAAAGTAGGCCACCCGCATGGAGTATCGTCGTGTTTGGTAAGCGTAGCGGAACAGAGAACGATTCGCGGGCGATAAAACCCGCCGCTGGGCCGGAGCCGTCCAGTGGCGCGGCGCCTACTGTTTCGCGCAGCGCGGCGCCGCCGACGGTTTCTTCGCCGCCGCTGGCGCCGGCCAAACCACCCGTGGTCACGACCGAAACGCGGCGGTCCGACAGCTATTATCAGGTCAAGGCGACCATCTTCGGCGCCTTGATCGAGGCAATCGACCTCACCCAGCTCGCCAAACTCGATACCGAGTCGGCGCGCGAGGAAATTCGCGATATCGTCAACGAGATTATCGCGATCAAGAATATCGTGATGTCGATCGCCGAGCAGGAAGAGCTGCTCGACGACATCTGCAACGACGTTCTCGGGTACGGTCCGCTTGAACCGCTGTTGGCGCGCGACGATATCTCCGACATCATGGTCAACGGTGCCGGCGCGGTTTTCATTGAAGTCTCGGGCCGTATTCAGAAGACCGGCATCCGCTTTCGCGATAATCAGCAGCTGCTCAACATCTGTCAGCGTATCGTCAGCCAGGTTGGGCGGCGCGTCGATGAATCGTCGCCGATCTGCGACGCGCGCCTCGCCGATGGCTCGCGTGTCAACGCCATCGTACCGCCGCTGGCGCTTGATGGCCCGGTATTAACGATCCGCAAATTCAAGAAAGACAAGCTGACCCTGGACCAGCTGGTCAAATTTGGCGCGATCTCGCTGGAAGGCGCCGAGATTCTGAAGATTATCGGGCGCTGCCGGGCCAACGTGCTGATCTCGGGCGGTACCGGCTCCGGCAAGACGACGCTGTTGAATTGTCTCACGCAATACATCGACGACGAGGAACGCGTCATCACCTGCGAAGACGCCGCGGAGCTCCAGCTGCAGCAGCCGCATGTGGTGCGGCTGGAAACCCGTCCGCCCAACATCGAGGGCGAAGGCCAGATCACCATGCGCGAACTGGTCCGGAACTGCCTGCGCATGCGCCCTGAACGCATCATCGTCGGCGAAGTCCGTGGGCCGGAGGCGTTCGACCTGCTGCAGGCCATGAACACCGGTCATGACGGATCGATGGGCACGCTGCACGCCAACAATCCCCGCGAAGCCCTGTCGCGCTGCGAATCTATGATCACGATGGGTGGATTTTCGCTGCCGTCGCGGACCATCCGCGAGATGATCTGCGCCTCGATCGACGTTGTCATCCAGGCCGCGCGGCTGCGTGACGGTTCGCGGCGTATCACGCACATCACCGAGGTGCTGGGGATGGAAGGCGACACCATCATAACCCAGGACCTGTTCCTTTATGACCTGGTCGGCGAGGACGCCGACGGCAATATTGTCGGCCGGCACCGCTCTACCGGCATCGGACGACCACGCTTCTGGGATCGGGCGCGATATTACGGCGAAGAGAAGCGGCTTGCCGCCGCCCTCGACGCCGCCGAAGCCCCCGAGGAGGGGAGCCGGTCATGAAGATGCAAACGCTTGCGCTGGGCTTTCTCGCGGCTGCCGCCATCGGCGGTCTGGCATGGGTATTTATCTATCCCCTGCTGTCGGGCGAGAAAAAGGCCGAGAACCGCCGCGCGTCCGTCGCCAAGCCGGAGCCCGCCGCCCGACAGGTCGACAGAAACCAGCGCTCGCGCCGCGAACAGGTCGAGGGAACCCTGAAGGAACTCGAATCGCGCCGGGCGCGGGAAAAGAAGATCGCGCTGACCACCCGTCTGACGCAGGCCGGACTGAACTGGTCAACCCAGAAATTCATGATCGTGTCCGGCGTTCTTGCGGTGATCGCCTTCGCCGTGACGATGGTGCTTGGCGGCGGACCGCTTGGGGCAACCGGCCTCGCAATCGCCGCCGGTTTTGGTCTGCCGCGCTGGGGACTGAGTTATCTCAAGAACCGCCGGGAAAAGAAATTCCTCAAGGCGCTGCCGGACGCGGTGGACGTCATTGTTCGCGGCATCAAGGCGGGCCTGCCACTATTTGAGTCGATCAAGGTCGTCGCCGCCGATTCGCCGGAGCCGCTCAAGGGCGAATTCCTCGCCATCATTGAGACCCAGGCGATCGGCATGCCGCTCAGCGATGCCTGCGCGCGTCTGTTCGAACGCATGCCGTTACCCGAGGCCAACTTCTTCGGCATCGTGGTCGCGATCCAGCAGAAGTCCGGAGGTAACCTGTCCGAGGCTTTGGGCAACCTGTCCAAGGTGCTGCGCGACCGCAAGAAAATGGCAGAGAAGATTCAGGCAATGTCGATGGAAGCCAAGGCATCCGCCGCCATCATCGGCTCACTGCCGCCCATTGTCATGCTGCTCGTCTACCTCTCGACCCCTGAATACATATCGCTGCTGTGGACGCACTCGACCGGCCAATTGATGCTGCTCGGCTGCTTGATCTGGATGTCGATCGGCATCCTGGTAATGAAGAAAATGATCAATTTCGACTTCTGAGGGTGCAGCAATGTTTGATCTTCTGATCACCAAAATCCACGACCCGCACTTCATGACCATGATGCTTGCCGCCATCGCCGTGAGCGCGACGGCCTATACGTTGATCATGCCGCTGTTCGCGGGCGAAGGCCTGGAGAAGCGCATGAAGGCGGTGGCCAGCGAGCGCGAGCGGATCCGGCAACGGGAGCGCGATCGCCTGGCCAAGTCCGAAAAGGTGTCGCTGCGGCAGTCGCCGAAGCAGCTGGTCTCCAAGGTGGTTGAGGACTTCAACCTCGGCAAATGGCTGGCCCAGGAGGCTGCGCGCGAAAAACTCACCCAGGCCGGCTATCGCGGGCAGGCGCCTTACATGACATTCCTGTTCTTCCGGCTGGTGACGCCGATCGTGTTTTTCGTCGCGGCGGCGCTCTATGTTTTCGTGATCGGGCATCTGGAGAAGTCGGCCGTGTTCAAGATCGGCATATGCATCGCTGCGGCCTATGGCGGCTTGCAGGGGCCGATGCTGTTCCTCAAAAACGCCATCTCGAAGCGCCAGCTCTCGATCAAGCGCGCATTTCCGGATGCGCTCGATCTGCTGCTGATCTGCGTCGAATCGGGCATGTCGATTGAAATAGCCTTCCGCAAGGTCAGCACCGAAATCGTAGGCCAGTCGATTGCGCTGTCGGAGGAATTCACCCTGACCACCGCTGAACTGTCTTACTTGCAGGACCGCAAGGTGGCTTACGAAAACCTGGCGAAGCGCACCGGGCTCGATGGCGTGAAATCGGTCTGTCTGGCTTTGCAGCAGTCGGAACGCTACGGAACTCCGCTGGCACAGAGCTTGCGAGTAATGGCGCAGGAAAACCGCGACATGCGCATGAACGAGGCCGAGAAGAAGGCGGCGGCGCTGCCGCCGAAGCTGACGGTGCCGATGATTCTGTTCTTCCTGCCGGTCTTGTTTGTCGTCATCCTCGGACCGACCGGCATCAAGGTCGCGGCGATGCAGTGAGCGCATCCGCTCAGGTGACTGGTAGTTGGCCTGCTCGAAACGTTTTGATGCTGTCATCGCCCGGCTTGACCGGGCGACCCAGTATTCCAGAGAATTCGCGATAAACCGAGAGGCCGCGGAGTCTGCCACGCCACCCCGCGCCAGTGATCGCCATAACTGTCGTCGCCCGGCTTGACCAGGCTTGACCGGGCGATCCAGTACGCCGCGGCTTCTCAAGTCAATCGCGAAATGCTCTGGAATACGGGGTCACCCGGTCAAGCCGTGTGATGACGCCGGTGCGTGGCGATGCAGCCGGACACGGGCGGTCAGTCCGGGCGGTTGAGCGAGGCTACCGGGATCGTTCCGGCGCCGGCGCGCGGATTGTCCTTGCGGCTCAGAATCTCTTTCAGGTAGGCGACATTCGCCGCCGCCTCCTGCGGTGGCAGATCGGCCTTCACGATGCTTTCGGCTTCCGCAAAGCGGCCCTGCAGCCCGACTACCAGACCCAGATTCTGCCGCACCCTCGCATCCGCCTTGGTGCTGGCGTAAGCCCGCCGAAGCGTTTCTTCGGCCTTCGGCAGATCCCTGGAAAGCATATAGGATAGCCCGAGATTCGACAGCACCGACGGCTCGTCGGGCACGATCTTCAAGGCGCTTGCGTAATAGCGGCGCGCCTCGTCATGCCGACCGAGCTGGTCCAGCGCGGTTCCCTGCACCGACAGGATTCGCCAGTCGGGATTATCAGGTGAATGGGCGCGGCTGAGGACATCGAACGCCTGCTGGAAATTGCCATTATCGGCGAGCGCCCTTCCGTAAGCGGCGAGCAGCGCCTTGTTGCCGGGATGAGCGATGCTGGCTTGTTCGAGCACCGCGGCGGCCTGGGAGCGCTGACCGGAGGCGCGGAGCGCCTGGCCGAAGGCCAGTGCGATGTCGGCATCCGCGGGATTGGCGCGGTAGCGCTCGCCATAGGCTTCGACGGCGCCGCGTGGATCGGCGCTGGCCTCGGCGGTCGGCTTCAGCGATCCCGTGATGTCGGACACGGTCTGGCAACCGCCAAGCCCGGCGGCCAAGATTGCCGTCAGGGCCGCGGACGCAAGAAGCCGGGCAGGACTGGATGGCTTACGCATGGCACCTTGAACTCACGAATAGCGGCCGAATTGATCGGGCCGAACGCGCCAGCAATAGTCTGTTAACGCTAACGTCCAGTTAATGGTCGCCCGCCGCAAGCCGGCCGGCATGCGGCGGGCGGTCACCTCAGTCCGCACCGAATCTTTCAGATCAGCTCCGTCGCGTTCACCGCTTCGAGCTTCGCATTATGTGTTTTGATAGTGGGACCCATGGCGGCCATTCGGTCCCGCCGATTGACACCCCCATATTTCCAAACCGGCAAACAAGAACCACCTCATGCCTCCCTGCTCGAATCGCGTCCGGCCAGGAAGCTCCACCGCCAGTTTTAGCATCTCAGCATCAAAATAATCTGCTACCCCTGATTGTCATTCTCCGCAAAGTCGTTATGCTGCGTGTTTTTACGGGAGGATCATTATGGCAAAGAAGTCAGTTTCCAAGAAGACATCCGGCAAGACCGGTGACGTTGTCTTTACGGAGCACGCGATCGTCATCACGCTCGATGCCGCGGCAAAGCGCCAAGCCAAACGATGTCTCGAGAAAAATGGAAAGATAACCTTTTCTGTGAACGAGCATAGCGTAACCAAGCTGCCACAGCTTCTGGACAACGGCAAACAAATCGATTGACCCGTGAAGCCGGCGCCCAGAGAAAAGCCATCGGTCGGACTGGCCTACAGTTCAACCGTACTTCGGTTCGCTGAAGCCAACAGGGAAGAGGTCGACTACCTCGAAGTTCCATTCGAGCTGTTGCGGCATGCTCCCGATACGATCGAGCATATCGATTTCCCGATTTTGCTTCATTGCGCCAGCCTTTCCCTTGCCGGCTCGGTGGCTTGCAGCGAGCAAACGCTTTCGCAAATTGCGTACTGGATTGCAAAAACCCGCACTCCCTGGCTCGGCGAACACTTGGCGTATATTACGTCGAAGCGGACCGAAGCCGGCCCGATCCCCGAGGAATACGCCCCTGGGGAGCCCTACAATATCGGCTACACCGTGGGTCCTGTGATGAATGAGGCCGCCGTCGAACGAATCGCAAAATCGATCGAGAGGTACGGCGGACGACTTCAAACCCCTCTGCTGATCGAGAACTCACCAATCTATTTCGAATCGCCGGGCAGCACGCTGAGCCAATCCAAGTTCATCGCCGCCATTTCAGAGCGTATAGACGTCGGGTTGTTGCTGGATCTCTCCCATTTTTATCTAAGTTCCAGGCTGATTGGCTATGATCCGCTGGTCGAGCTCGAGGAGCTTCCGCTTTCCAAAGTGGTCGAAGTGCATCTGTCCGGAATTGATGAACGAGCGGACGGCAGCTGGGACGACCATTCATGCGCGGCTCCGAAGCTGGTGCATGAAATGCTGGCGCATCTGCTAAAGATCGCCCGACCTCGTGCCGTCACGCTTGAATATAACTGGTCGTCGCGATTTCCTCATTCGCTTCTCAAAGACGAATTGCAGAGGGTCAGAGCGCTGCTCCAAGAAACCAATGCATGACGACAGCGGCATACAAATTCAAGAAATCCTGTCGCGGTGCCTTGTCGACCCACCCTTCCTCGAAACTTTGGCAACCGACCCCGATCGAGCGGTTGCCCCTTATTTACTGTCCGCCCAACTACTATCCGAACTCAGAAAACTCGATCTTCGCCGAATCAAGACGTTCTCTGGATTCATAGGCAAGGTTCAACACAATCACTTGTGGGATACGCTTCCGGCGACGCTAACTCTGCTCAAGCGATATGGAATCGAGCTGGATCTTTTTGGCCTGTTTCGCCCTATCCAGTTTTCAACACGCGCGCAATCGCGTGCCGATCAGCTCGGCCGATTTGTCGCCTTCGTATTGGACTATTCCCGAGCCAAGCCGCAATTCGCCGCTTTGGCCTGCGTGGTCCGATACGAATACCTGGCATCGGGGCTGAAGTCTCGCGCCGGCGATTCCAACGTGACGCCTGAACGGCTAACGGTTACGCCTGCTGATCTGTCATGGCCGGCTTTTCAAAGGCATATTCCTGTCTTGTCGGGCGTCCACAACCTCGGATGGTTTGGTTGCGACCCCGGCCAGCTGGTGAACTGCATTCTGGACGGCACTTTCACAGAGTACGTTGGAGGCAATTCGAGGCTGTTTCTCCTGAAAGCGGCGGCTGACGGCGGCGGGATAAGATGCTTCGAAACCGATGAACTCACCGCGCTCATGCTCTCCCTGATAGACGGCCGCCGAACCGTTCGCGCCGTGATCACCGCAGCCCGCGCACGGATTACCGCCGCGGCCAAACCAAGAACATTCAGGGACTTTTTTGAGCAGGCGGTGAATGCCGGTTTGATCAGTATCAGCCTGGGAGCGTCAAAATGAGGGTCGTCTTCGTCGATAATCTGCTGTTCGAGGATGCCGAAGGGATCAGGCGATATATTCTGCAACCTCACCTCGGCCTGATCTCGCTTATTTCAGTTTTGGAGGCGGCCGGCCATGACGGCCTCCTATTCGATCCGAAGGTTGAAATCTGTCGCGGCAATCTTGCGATGGACCGCTTCCTTTATAGGAATATTGCAGCTGCGATACTGGCTCTGGAGCCCGATGCCGTAGGCTTCACTTCCTTGG
>NZ_JBEKXH010000246.1:0-9860 GCF_049512235.1 Bradyrhizobium sp. | reverse complement strand
GCGAGCGCGACATCGCCGGTGTTCTTGCCGACGATGATTTCCACCAGCATCATCTTCTCGACCGGCGAGAAGAAATGGATGCCGATGAACTTGCCCTGGTCCTTGAATTCCTCCGCCAGCGAGTTGATCGGCAAGGTCGAGGTGTTGGAAGCAAAGATCGCATCCCCCTTCAACAGCGGCTGCGCCTTGGCATAGGTTTCGGCCTTGACCTTGCGGTCCTCGAACACCGCTTCGATGATCAGATCGCAATCCTTCAATACATCGTAGTCGGCGGTGGCGGTGATGCGCGACAGGATCGCCTCGCTGTCGGATGCCTTGGCCCGGCCCTTCTTGATCAGATCGTCGATCACGGCCTTGGCGTGGCCCTTGCCCTTGTCGGCGCTTTCCTGGTCGCGGTCGATCAGCGCCACCTCGATGCCGGCGCGCGCCGAGACATAGCCGACGCTGGCGCCCATGAAGCCGGCGCCGATCACCGCGAGCTTTTTCACCTTGGTCGGCGGCACGTGCTGCGGACGCCGCGCGCCCTTGTTCAATTCCTGCATTGACAGGAACAGGCTGCGGATCATCGCGGCCGCTTCCTTGCTGCGCAAAACTTGCGTGAAGTAGCGCGATTCCACGCGCAGCGCCGCGTCGATCGGCAACTGCAGGCCTTCGTAGACGCAACTCATGATGGCGCGCTGCGCCGGATAGTTGTCATAAGTCTCGCGCCGGTAGATGGCATTGCCGGCCGGGAACATCATCATGCCCGCCTTCGAGTAGACCGGGCCGCCGGGCAGCTTGAAATTCTTGTCGTCCCAGGGCGCAACCGCCTTGCCGCCACCCTTGATCCAGTCCTTTGCCGCTTTGATGAGATCGCCTGAGGGGACGATGGCGTCGATCAGCTTCAGCGCCTTGGCTTTTTCGATATTAACGGTCTCGCCCTTCAACAGCAGTTGCATCGCATCCTGCGGCGGCACGATGCGGGGCACGCGCTGGGTGCCGCCGGCGCCGGGGAACAGCCCGACCTTCGCTTCCGGCAGCCCGAGCCGGATTTTTGGATTTTCAGCCGCAACGCGGTAGTGGCAAGACAGCGTCAGCTCGAAGGCACCGCCAAGCGCCAGCCCGTTGATCGCCGCGGCCCATGGCTTGCCGCAGGTTTCGATGGCTCGAAACACCAGCGAGGATTTGCGGCTCTCGTCGAACAGCATCTGGTTGGCCGCGACCTCGCTTTTGGCCTTGAGCAGTTCGGCGTAGCGCCGGTTCATGCCCTCGAGCATCGACAGATCGGCGCCGGCGGAAAACGCCTCCTTGCCCGAGGTCACGACGACGCCCTTGACCGCGGCGTCGGCGGTGGTCTGCTTGACGATCTCTCCGAGTTCGTTGATCGTGGTCTCATCGAGCACATTCATCGAACGGCCGGGAATGTCCCATGTCAGCAGCGCGATGCCGTCGGCGTCGGTCTCGACTTTGAAATTCTTGAAGGCCATGTCTGTCGCTCCCTCGATGCCCAGCCCGAAGGCGCGGCGGTTGTCTCTGCTATCAACTCGTAGGGTGGACAAAGGCGCCCTTCGCGCCGTGCCCACCATTTCAGTCCGCCAGGAAACTGGTGGGCACGCTTCGCTTTGCCCACCCTACGGACGCCTCTGCTAATTCACACCCGCTCGATAATCGTCGCGGTACCCATGCCGCCGCCGATGCACAGCGTCACCAGCGCGGTCGATTTGTTGGTGCGCTCGAGTTCGTCGAGCACGGTGCCCAGGATCATCGCGCCGGTGGCGCCAAGCGGATGGCCGAGCGCGATTGCGCCGCCATTGACGTTGATCTTGCTGCTGTCGATGTCGAAGGCCTGCATGTAGCGCAGCACCACCGAGGCGAACGCCTCGTTCAGTTCGAACAGATCGATATCGGATTTCTTCATGCCTGAGCGTTCCAACAGTTTTTCGGTGACGTCGACCGGGCCGGTCAGCATCATCGCCGGTTCCGAGCCGATATTGGTGAAGGCGCGGATCCTTGCACGCGGTTTCAAGCCGTGTTTGGCACCGGCCTGCTTGCTGCCCAAAAGCACCGCGCCGGCGCCGTCGACGATCCCCGAGGAATTGCCGGCGTGATGCACGTAATTGATACGCTCGATCTCGGGATGCGACTGGATTGCCACCGCGTCGAAACCAGCCATCTGCCCCATGGTCACGAACGAGGGCTGCAACTGGCCGAGCGACTGCATCGTCGTCGAGGGCCGCATGTGCTCGTCCTTGGCCAGAATGGTGAGGCCGTTGACATCCTTCACCGCGACCACCGATTGGTTGAAGCGGCCCTCGTCCCACGCCTTGGCCGCGCGCTGCTGGCTCTGCACCGCATAGGCGTCGACGTCATCGCGCGAAAAGCCGTATTTGGTCGCGATCAGATCGGCCGAGACGCCCTGCGGCATGAAATAGGCCGGCACCGCAATCGAGGGGTCCATCGGCCAGGCGCCGCCGGAAGCCCCGATGCCGACCCGGCTCATCGACTCGGCGCCGCCGCCGATGGTGAGTTCATGCTGGCCGCTCATGATCTGGGCGGCGGCGAAGTTCACGGCATCGAGACCGGACGCACAGAAACGATTGATCTGAACTCCTGGTACGGATTCGCCGAGCCCCGCCTTCAGCGCCGCGAAGCGCGCGATGTCGGAACCGGCCTCGCCGACCGGATCGACCACGCCGAGCACGACGTCGTCGACGACGTCTTCCCTGAGGTTGTTACGCTCCTTCAGCGCCCGCAACGGCACCGTGGCCAGCGCCAGCGCGGTTACCTCGTGCAGCGCGCCGTCGGGCTTGCCGCGGCCGCGCGGCGTGCGAACGTGATCGTAAATATAGGCCTCAGGCATGACGCCCTCCCGGTATGATGATCAAAATATGCAAGCGATTCGCAGGATGTCGCAGATCTCGTCTTGGGTCTTGGAAGTCCCGAGTTTTTTGGCAATCTCTCCGATCAGAAGGCTTCCGCCGCCAATTCCATGGCGGTCGCGCATCCGGTCTGGATTCGGGCAAGATGCACCGATGTTTCCGGCAGCATCCGCTCCATGAAGAAGCGGCCGGTCACCAGCTTGGTGGTCAGATAGGGCGTCGTGCCGCCGCTCGCAATCTTGTCCGATGCGACTTTCGCCATCCGCGCCCACATGAAGGCGAAGGTGACGAGGCCGAACAGGTGCATATAGTCGGTGGCGGCGGCGCCGGCGTTGTCGGGCTTCATCATCGCATTCTGCATCAGCCAGGTGGTGGCCTGTTGCAGATGGCCGAGCGCGGTACTCAGCGGCGCCACATAGGGCTTCATGGCCTCATCCGCGCCATGCTCCCTGGCGAAGGTCGCGACCTCATTGAAGAAGGACATCACCGCGCGGCCGCCGTCGCGCGGCAGTTTGCGCCCCACCAGGTCGAGCGCCTGAATGCCGTTGGCGCCCTCGTAGATCATGGCGATGCGCGCATCGCGCACGAACTGCTCCATGCCGTGTTCGGCGATGTAGCCGTGACCGCCGAACACCTGCTGCGCCAGCACCGTGTTGGAAAATCCGACGTCGGTCAGAACGCCTTTCATGACCGGCGTCATCAGGCCCATGTGATCGTCCGCCTCCTGGCGATCCCTGGGATCGCTGGATCGGTGGGCGACGTCGCTTTTCAGCGCGGTCCACACCACCATGGCCCGCGCCGCCTCGTTGAACGCGCGAATGGTCAAGAGCGTGCGGCGCACGTCGGGATGCACGATGATCGGATCGGCCGGCTTGTCGGGCGCCTTCGCCCCCGAGAGCGCACGGCCCTGCAGGCGGTCGCGCGCATAGGCAGCGGCGTTCTGATAGGCGACTTCCGATTGCGCCAGTCCCTGCACCGCGACGCCGAGCCGCGCCTCGTTCATCATCACGAACATGCCCTGCATGCCCTTGTTTTCTTCGCCGATCAGCCAGCCGGTGGCGCCGTCGTAATTCATCACGCAGGTGGAATTGCCGTGAATGCCCATCTTGTGTTCGATCGAACCGCAGGCGACGCCGTTGCGCGCCCCCAGCGAACCATCGGCATTGACCAGGATCTTCGGCACCACGAACAGCGACACGCCCTTGATGCCGCTGGGCGCCCCCTCGATGCGCGCCAGCACCAGATGGATGATGTTTTCCGAAAGATCGTGCTCGCCGGCGGAGATGAAGATCTTGGTGCCGGTGATCTCATAGCTGCCGTCGGCCTGCTTGACGGCCTTGGTGCGCAACAGCCCGAGATCGGTGCCGCATTGCGGCTCGGTAAGATTCATGGTGCCGGTCCATTGCCCCGCCACCATCTTCGGCACGAACATTGATTTCTGTTCTGGCTTGCCGTGTACCATCAGCGCCGCCGTCGCCCCCATGGTCAGCCCGCCATACATCGAAAACGCCATGTTCGCCGAACACTGGAATTCGTTGACGGCCTGGGTCAGCGTGATCGGCAGCCCCTGACCGCCATATTCGGTCGGCGCCGACAGCCCGAGCCAGCCGCCTGCGGTCACCTGTTTGTAGGCTTGTTTGAAGCCTTTCGGCGTGATCACGCGGCCATCCTCATGGCGGGTGCAGCCCTCGAGATCGCCGACGCGATTGAGCGGCTGCAACACTTCTTCGCTGAGTTTGGCGGCCTCGTTCAGGATCGCCTCCCGCACATCGGCGGAGGCGTCGCTAAAGCCGGGAAGATTGTCGTAGCGGTCGATCTGAAACACGTCGTTGAGCAGAAAAGTGACGTCTTCGACGGGGGCTTTGTAGCTCGGCATCCTCATCCTCCGGGCTCGCTGGCCCCTTTAAGGGAGATCACGCAGCGCAGCAATCACTCAGTTCCAAAAATGGACCTTACCTGTTCTGGAGGTCCAAGACACCTGCTATTGAGGCACCCGCTATTGAGGCAGCTGCCATCAGGCAACCCCTATCAAGCAGCGGTTACGACCTTGCGGAGCTTGCATCAGCATCCTGCCTCGCCAGCTGTTCTCCCATCAGCCGATGCAGCAGGTTGATCGCCTTCAGCGGGCGCACCATCACCTTGAAATGCGTGACCCGGCCGTCTTCCCCGCAGGTGATGATATCGACCCCGTTGAGCTTGATGCCGTCGATCTCGGCTTCGAACTCGAGAACCGCGCTGGTGTCGTTCCGCCATTCGCGGACAAAGGCGAAGCTCGGGCCGCCCAGTACCTTACCTACACTCCACAGATACTTGAACGTGATGTCGCGGCCGCGCTGAGGCGTATGCACGACGGGGCTTTCGAACACCACATCGGGGTCAAGCAGGTCCCACAGCGTTTCGCGGTCATGGGACTTCACGTAGTCGTACCACTTGTCGAGGCCAGTCATGTTCATCGGCGTTCTCCTGTGCGTGAACGGCGCAGCCATTGTGCTGATACTACGCGGTGCGAAAAGCCTGCAGCGATTCCGGCCGCGTGGTGTTGCTCGAAGCCGGCGCGGCAGCGACGATCGTCGCCGCAGCGCTCGACCTGAGTCGAAGCGGTGTTCAGCCCCTGGGATTCATTATGCATATTGACGCATATGCACCTTTATGCATAAAGTCAAGGATGCTGGTTGCGGGTTCGTTGAAGACGGAGGGTTGGCGTATTGGCGCTCGGTGACGCAATTCTTGCTTGCCTGACAGAACGCCCGATGACGGGCTATGAACTCGCCAAGACGTTCGATGCGTCGATCGGGTTCTTCTGGAAAGCCGACCACCAGCAGATCTATCGCGAGCTCACGCGGCTGCGCGATCGCGGCCACATTCAGGGTCGCGAGGTGGTGCAGTCGGGCAAGCCCAACAAGCTGGTCTACACCCTCACTGCCGGGGGCAGAGCCGCGCTGCGCCATTGGGCCGCCCGGCCGAGCAGCCCGCCATCGATCAAGGACGATCTGCTGGTGCGGCTCTACGCGCTTGACAGCGTCGACATCGACCCTTTGCGCGCCGACCTGATGGCGCGGCTGGAGTACCATCGCGACCGTTTCTCCCGCTACGAACGCATTCTGCAAAGACGCTTTCCTCAAGGCACCGCATCGTCAGCAGATACCGGCAAGCTGCTCGGACTTCATATCGGACTTCGTTACGAGCGTGCCGTGGCAGAATGGTGCGAAGAGGCTCTCGCTACCCTGCCGGCCGGCGCCAACGGCACGGGTGTCACGCCGATCAACGGCAGCCAGCGCGAAAACAACGGATGATATTTTAAGGTCCGGCGCCACCGTTCCTTAACTCGGAATTTACCCTGACACGAAAATGTCGAGGCCTGAGGCAGACGACCTGCGTAGATTCGATTGTCCCTCTGAGGGACGCGCGGGAGGTTGAGGCGCAGGGGGCGCGTCGGAGTCGGAACCGGGCAAGAGCATGAATTCGCGCGCTTCGTTGGGTGCAGAGGGTATCGATCCATCCGTTCGCGAAAAGGCTGAAGCCGCCGCGCGACGCGCCGGCATGTCGCTGAACGACTGGCTCAGCTCCACCATCGGCAATGCCAATCCTGCGAACTTCCACCAGGCGCCGCATCGGCCTGTGTTGCCGAGCCAGGAAATACAGGACGTCGCGGATATTCACGCGCGGCTGGATTCCATCACCCGCCAGATCGAACAGATTTCGCGGCCGGCGCCGCGCAATGACAGGCCGGGCGGCGAGCCCATGCGCGGCGGCGAATATGGAGTCGCACGGCAATTGAACGAGGCCATCTCCCGCCTCGATGCGCGGCTGTCGCAGATTTCAACCACCGCCCCGCCGAAACCCGCCCAGCCTCAGGGTCCCCCGCGCAAGGCCGACACGTTCGAGCGCGCCGCAACCCAGCCCTATCGGCCTTCGCCGCCGCTCAGCCCGGGGTCGCTGAACTTCGCGATCGCAGAAATCGCTGCGCGCCAGAGCGAACTCGAGAATGCCGCGCCGCCTAGTCCGGCGCCGCCGCGCCGCGCGCCGCTGGTGGCGCCGCCGACGGTGCCTGTGGCAGCGTTCGAAGCGGCGCCCGCAATCGCCGCCGGCCCGGATTTTTCCACGCTCGAAAGCCATCTTCTCAAGATCACCCGCCAGATCGAAGCACTGCGTCGTCCCGACGACCTCGAACCATCGATCGCCGCGTTTCGCGGCGAACTGACGGAGATTCGCCAAGCCATCACCGAGGCGATGCCGCGACGGGCGATCGAAGCGATCGAAAACGAAATTCGCTTGCTGTCCCGCCGCATCGAGGAGACCCGTCAGAGCGCCATCGACGGGCCGGCCCTCGCCGGCGTCGAGCGCGCGCTCGGCGAAATTCGCGACGTGTTGCGCTCGCTGACGACCGCCGAGCAGTTGTCGGGTTACGACGAGACCATTCGCAATCTCGGCGCCAAGCTCGACCTGATCTTGCGCGCCAGCAACGATCCATCCACGGTCCAGCAGCTCGAAGGCGCCATCTCCGCCCTTCGCGCCATCGTCTCCAATGTCGCCTCCAACGACACCCTGGTCCGGCTGCACGACGACGTCCGCACGCTTTCGGAGAAAGTTGATCAACTTGCTCGCCAAGAGAGCAACGGCGATTCGTTTGCGGTTCTGGAGCGGCGCATTGCCGCCCTGACCTCGACACTGGAGAGCCGCGAGCGGCCGGCGGTCGGCGAAAGCTCCGAACATCTCGAAGGCGCGCTGCGGGCATTGTCCGACCGCCTTGACCGCATGCCGGTCGGCAACGACAACGCACCCGCGTTCGCCCATCTCGAAGACGTTCTGCGGTCGTTGTCCGACCGCCTCGACCGCATGCCGGCCGGCAACGACGGCGCATCCGCGCTCGCCCATCTCGAACAGCGCGTAACCTACCTGCTCGAACGACTAGAAGCCTCTGCCGAGCACCGCGCCGGCAATCTCGGGCGGGTCGAAGACGCTCTTCAGGACATTCTGCGCCATCTCGAAACCCAGCACGCGACCTTTGCGGCCTTGGCGGAGAAAAGCCGGAGCGCGCCCGAGCCGGCCGACACTGGCGTCATCGATATCGTCAGGAAGGAATTGTCCGACATTCGTTTCAGCCAGTCGCAAACCGATCGCCACACCCAGGATTCGCTCGAAACCGTTCACAACACGCTCGGTCATGTCGTGGATCGGCTGGCGATGATCGAAGGCGATCTGCGCGAGGCAAGGGCCCAGCCGGTTGCGCCGGAACCGGCAACCCCGCCGGCACCACCCACTGCCCCGACTCCGGCCGTCGCGAGCGCGCCGCAATCAAGGCCCGAACTGCCGAATCCGGCCGCGGCACAGGAGCAATTTGCCGCGGCCTCGCGGGAATTCCATGCCGTAGCGCCAGCGATAGCGGCCACCGTGCCGGTGACGCCACGGGCGATCAGTGAAATTCTGGGGCCCCATGCCGCGGCGGCGCGGCAGCCGATCGCGCCGGATCTGCCACCTGATCACCCGCTGGAGCCGGGAACACGTCCCTCAGGCCGCCTGGCCTCGCCATCCGAGCGCATTGCTGCATCCGAAAGCGCGATCAGCGAAATTCCGACCGCAGCGCACGAAAAGGCCACCACATCGAGTTTCATCGCCGCCGCGCGCCGCGCCGCCCAGGCCGCCGCGGCCACCGCGGCCGCTGGCGACAGGTCCGCCCCACGCCATGACCCCGCCGGCAACAACGCCAAGAAACCCTCGACGATCACCGCCAAGATTCGCTCGCTGCTGGTCGGCACGAGCGTCGTCGTCATTGTGCTCGCCTCGTTCAAGATGGCGATGACGCTGCTCGACGGCGGCAGCGCGCCGCCGCGCTCTGCCATGGAGAGTTCCAGCGAGCCGCAGCCTTCGGCCCAGTTGCCCGCGGATCTTACGGCCAAGCCTGGCATGCATGGTCCGGCGACATCAGGTCCGGGGCCGCTTGGTCCGACGGCGCCTTCGATGACCTCGCCGACACCGATCGGCCGGCAGTCCCTCCGTGATCCCGAACCGCTCGCTTACGATAGCGTCGCCTCGGCCGCTACCCCGCAGCCCACGCCGATGCCGTCCGCTTCGTCGGTTTCCGTCAGCGATCCTACCGGCTCGATTCTGTCGGCGCAGGCGGTACCGTTTGGTCACAAAATTACCTGGGTGCAGATCCCGCCATCCGAGAAATTGCCGGACGGGATCGGCGGCCCGGTGCTGCGCGCGGCCGCCCTCAAGGGCGATCCGACCGCCGCCTATGAGCTTGGCGTGCGGTTCGCCGAGGGCAAAGGCGTGGGCCAGAACCTGGATGAGGCCGCGAAATGGTATGACCGTGCGGCGAAAGCCGGCGTGGTGCCGGCGATCTTCCGGCTCGGTACCCTCTACGAAAAGGGCCTGAGCGTGAAGAAGGACCTCGACATCGCGCGCCGCTACTATTTGCAGGCCGCCGAACGCGGCAATGCCAAGGCGATGCATAATCTGGCCGTGCTCGCCGCCGACGGCGGCGGCAAGGGCGCCGACTACAAGGAAGCATCGCAATGGTTCCGCAAGGCTGCCGATCGCGGCGTCGCGGACAGCCAGTTCAATCTCGGCATCCTCTTCGCCCGCGGCATCGGCGTCGAGCAGAACCTCGCCGAATCCTTCAAATGGTTCAGCCTGGCGGCGGCGCAGGGCGATGCCGACGCCGCGCGCAAGCGCGACGATATTGCCAAGCGGCTGGACGCCCAATCGCTTGCCGCGGCAAGACTGGCGATCCAGACCTTCACGCCGGAACCGCAGCCCGATGACGCCATCAACGTGGCGAGCCCGGCCGGCGGCTGGGACAGCGCGCCGGCGCAGACCGTTGCGGCAAAGCCAGTGGCCAAACCGGCTTCGCCCAAGCTCAACGCCGCCGCGCATTGAAGTGACCGGTTTGCGGCGCCGTCCAGCGCCTTGTACCTTTGCGCCTGCGCCAAAGCCGTATAGTGAGCCAGCCGCGATCCGCGAGAGGCTCGATCAAGCCGGTCTCTCGGCAGGCAATAC
>NZ_JBEKXH010000245.1:0-9887 GCF_049512235.1 Bradyrhizobium sp. | reverse complement strand
CGCTGTCGTCAAAGGCAAGGCTGCCGCCTTGGGATACCAAACCGAGCTCGCGCCAGAGCGCATCGAGATCGGGGCTCACCGGCTTGTCGCCCCATGCCTGATGTTGACGCGTGAGCACGTCGAGCCCGACGGCCTTGTCCGCGGTGGCCAGGATGCGCTCGATCGGCCAGTCGACTTCGTGGTTGCCGCCGGCGGCGATCACGCCGCGCATGGCGTCCTGCAAGCCCAGCCGGTTGGAGGTCCGCTTGCGTATCTCGATGTCCGCGAAGAGACAGAACATGGCGCCGCCCCAGTACTTGCGGCCCCAGGTGTCGGTGTTGTCGAGACCCTCGTCGCCGGCTTGCGGCAGCCCTTTGGGCATATCGCGCATCATCGCTTGCCAGATTTCCGTTGCCGTCAGGTCTCCGGCCTGAACCCGCGCGATCGGTTCGACATAGACCGCCAGTCCTTCCGACAGCCAATTGTAGCGCTCCTCCATGTCGGGAAGGGCCAGATGCACCATTTCGTGGACCATGACCCAATCCTGCCTGAGATCGCCCTCGCTGGAATCGCGGCCCAGCAGCACCCGGATCGCGGCGCCGCGATAACCCCAGGTGGTTCCCCCGCGAACGCGGGGACCGTCGACCGGCACCAGCAGAAGTTTTAGCGAGTTCACCGGAAAGCGGCCGTAATAGGTCGAGACGGCCCTGGCGGAAGTTTTCACCCAATCCAGAATTTTCTCCTTCGGCAAGGCGATATCGCCGGGGGCGAAGGCTGCATGAATCACGCCGCCGCCGACTTCGAGGTCGGTCTTGGGGAGCCGGTCGAATGCGTCATAGGGCATGCGATCGCCGCGCAGGAATTCCGATTGCGCCGAAGCCGGTGAGGAGAACGCGCAGAAAAGCACAAGCGCCCTGAGGCTGGCGCCAACGATCAAGCTGATGTCGTCGATGCATTTCATGAGCACGACGCGCTTTGCGGCTTGATCTCGCCTGATCGATCGTCCGCGGCCATTCCCGGCGCCAGGAAGGCCGTCACCTGTTCGGCCAGATCGTCGACCATCGCCGCGAGCAGCACCTCGCCCTTGGCGCGCGTCGCCAGCGTCGGGTCGCCATAGCTGCCGGAGCGGCTGTAATTGGGCGAGGAAATGTCCGATGGCGTCAGGCGGCCCGGCGTTTCCCGTTGCCGTCGAGGACTGGCCTCCGCGCGCGACATGTCGACCAGTTCGGGCGCGAGCGCCAGCATCAGCGACGTCTCGAGTTCGTCGGCGTGGCTGCCATGGCCCTGCTCGGAAAGCCGTGCCGCCGCGCGGCGATAGCGCGGTCCGTCGTATGCTTTGAGATGCAGCACATCGCGGCTGTCAAGCCGCGCCAGCGCGCGATCGACCGGGGCCAGCGTGCTGAGGCCGGTATCGACCACAAAGGCTGCGCGGCAGCCAAACCTCAGGATTCCCGCCACGATCTCGTGGATCGATGCCTCGAACACCGGCGCCGACAGACTGCCGCTCCCGGCATATTCGACGAAGGCCGGGTAATAGCCGTAAGTGACCGTCGGCCAGATCAAGGCGTCGATGCGACCCGCAATCCGCGCGGCCAGCCATTCGGCCTGGATGCGGTCGGTATTCAGCGGCAGATGGAAGCCGTGCGCCTTGGCGCCGGCGCCGATCGGCAGAATGGCGGCGGCGCCGTTGCCGATGCGCCGCGCGACCTCGTCCCAGCTCAATTGTTCGATGATATTGCGATCGGAATCCGCTGGCATCCGTGCCGCCCTCAATTGCCGACGACGGCGTCCGTCAAAAGTCCCGCCGCGATCCAGCCATGCAGATAGAAGGCGGCGCGTGCCGCGGCAGCATCGGGATCGTCATACGTCGCCAGCATGGCGCAGAGCACACCGAAGGGAATGCCATCGGTCGCCTCGGCCCACAGCATCGCCTCTTCGCCGGTCAATTCGCGGAACATCGGCGTCACATCCTGCCGCCATGCCAGCAGCCGGCACGGCTCGGCCAGCGCGACCGCATCGGGCGGTGTCTGTTCGCTTTTGAGCGCGAGCCAGAGGGCGGAGGCGTTGGTCGAAACATCGAGCCTGAAGGCGCTGGGATGGGGCCGAAATCTCAGTTCGCTCCAGACTTCCGGGACAAAACCAGCCATGTCGGACAGGGCCAGCACCGGTGCATCCTCGGCGTCGAACGCGTCATTGAGCACCTTTTCGAGCGCGGCGAGATCGGACAGCACGGGGTGATCCTGGTAGGGCGCGGTCGATTTCAGAAAATCCGGCAGCGCGTGCGAGAACCAGCGCAGGTTTGGATGCTGCGACGGATGGGCGGCGACATAGGCGTGCCCCATGGCGTCGAACATGTCGTCGCCGAGATAGAGATGCAGCAGTTTATGATCGTTGCGCATGGCCTCGACCAGCCGTGACCCGTAGGCATATCTGTAGACGCCGAACAGGACCTCGCGCTTTTCCCGGGGACTGTCGAGAATTTCGGTCAGTACCGCGTCGTCCCCGGTCAGGATCGCGCGCTGAAAATCGCTCTGCTGGCGTGCCAGATCGCTCATCGGACCCACCGAACTGGCTCTGGCAAGACCGCCGCCGCGATCTCCCGGGTTCGATTGACTTCGACGATGAGTTCGCCGAGCGGGGGAATGTTGTCGTCGCGCTCGATCATGGTCGAGACGCGGCCGAAATGCTTCAAGGCCGCGACGTAGAGGTCAAAGACGTCTTCGCACACCGGATGGTCGTGGGTATCGATGATGTGCGTGCCCACATGGCTGTGCCCGGCCATGTGAAACTGAACCACCCGGTCCGCCGGGATGCCCCGAAGAAACGTCAGCGGATCGTAGCCGTGGTTGAAGGCGCTGACATAGACGTTATTGACGTCGAACAGCAAAAAGCATCCGGAGCGGCGCGACAGCTCGCTGAGAAACTCCCATTCCGTCATTTCCGAATTGCTGAACTGCACATAGGTCGAGACATTCTCCAGCACGATGGCGCGGCCGAGATATTCCTGGACCAGTTGCACGCGGTTGACGACGTGATCGAGCGCCTCGCCGGTATAGGGAATTGGCAGGAGATCGTGCAGGTTCTTGCCATGGACCCCGGTCCAGCAAAGATGATCCGATATCCACTGCGGCTCGACACGCCGCGCCAGATCGCGCAAGCCCTGAAGATATTCGAAATCCGGCGGCGCGGTCGATGCAATCGACATGGACACGCCGTGCATGACGACCGGGTAGCGCTCGCGAATCCGGTCGAGCACGCGGAGCGGCTGGCCGCCCGGCAGCATGTAATTTTCGCTGATGACTTCGAACCAGTCGATCGGCGGATCGCCGTCGAGAATCTCGTCGTAATGCTGGGCGCGCAGTCCGAGGCCAAATCCGAGGAACGGCGGCCTGGCGGAACGGCTTTCACGGCCTGCAAGCGCGGCCGGCGCATCCGGCGAATGGCTTAGGACATCATTCATGGAGCCAATCCACTAGCACGGAAGCCGCGGCCCGGCATACACCGGGCCACGGCCTCCGCGGTCGAAATTGATCAGGCTGGCTCGAACTTGCCCTTGGCCGCGTCGCATTTTTCCTTGGTCAAGGCGGAGAAGCCCTGGCCCTTGCAGGCATTCAGCCCCTTGCAGGCATGATTGCCGCCCTTGCAGGCGCTTTGGCCCTTGCAGGCGTTGGCGCCGATGCAGTGACCCTCGTCGGCCGCATAGCTTGCGGTCGACATGGTTGCGCCGGCCAGGAACAGGGTTGCCGCGGCAGCGGCGACGGCGGCGCCGGACTTGGAAGTAACTTTCATCATTCTTCCTCCAATGGGGTTTTCAAAAGTGCAGGGGATTTCGACCGCGAGACCTTTCCCGGCCAGCCCGCACCTGGTTTTAGCTACGTTACGAACTGGTTGCTGGTTACATGGTCGACAGCTTATTTTATCATCTACCGCCGCGAGCCCGCCGGCGGTTTGCATATTTTCCACGGGGTAACGGCGTAGCTTCCGACGCCGGTACCGCCGTATTGAGAGAGCCCGGCTTTGCCGGGCGCTCTCCGGGTCAGCGGGGCGGATCAGCTCTTGACGTACTTGGCGCCCATCGCATTGCAGGCCTTTTCGGAGGTCATCGAAAAGCCGGTGCCCTTGCAGGAGTTCAGGCCCTTGCAGGAATTTGCGAGGCCCTTGCAGGAACTTTGGCCCTTGCAGGCGTTGCCGGCCATACACTTGCCCATGGCTGCGTGTGCGGTCGTCGATGCCGTCGACACCGCCGCACCGGCGAGAAACAGGGTTGCAGCGGCGGCGGCAAGCGTGGCACCGGATTTGGAATCCAACTTCATGACGATCTCCTCGATGAATGTTTGATGACAAAATGTGACACCGTGAGCATCCAGTGACCGGATTGATCACCACATGCACGACGAGCGGGAGGTTCGGACGGCCGTCAAATCGCGGAAACTTCGCGGCAGTCCGCATGCGGGCAGGTCGCCGATCCCAGCTAGAGGACCGTGGCTTGCCTCATGCGGTCCCCTTTGGGTGTTCCGCAATTTGACTGCTCGTCCGGAGCTAGCTACGGGGCACCGGCCGACTTGGTTACAGTGGTTTCAAAAAAAGTTTTCATTTTTTTCCCAGCCGGCAATCCGTTCCTGCCAAACACCGGCAGAAAGTTAGTATTTCATTGCACTTAAAAAAAGCCCCGGTACTGCTGGGCCCTGTCTTCAGGCCCCAGGTCTCGTATTAAGGGCGAGGCGGCGCTCTCTCACTCCCTCCCCCCGCTCTTGCGGTGGGGTGGGTGGGGTGGGGGTGCCTCCGCATACACTGCCGCCTGCGATAGACCCCCCACCCCCGACCCCTCCCCACCGCTGCGCGGGGGGAGGGGAGCGTAGGCAGCGCGGCTCCCTCACAAGGCCTTCGCCCGCCCCCTGTGCTGTCAGGTCGATTCCTTGGGATCGGCGAAGGTATTGACGAGCAGCCGATCCAGCGAGGCGGCGCCGGGTCCGGCAATCGCAAGCCAGAGGAAGGCCGCGAAGTAGGTCGCTTCCTCGAAGCCCAACAGTGTTTCCAGCGAATCGACGTCACCCCATTTGGCCGACCTGACGGCAACGACCATGACGACCGCCAGCATGGCCGCCGGGATGCGGGTGAACAGGCCGAGGATCAGCATCGCACCGCCAAAACATTCCACGCCGGCGACGAACGGCGTCAGGACGTTCGGATATGGAATGCCCCAATCGGTGAAGTTCTGGATCATCTGCGGAAGCGCGTTGAGCTTGCCCCAGCCGGCCAGCATGAAGACGTAGCCGATGACAAGCCGCATGATCAGCGGCGCCGCCCAGGAAAAATAGGATGCTATGCGCGCCGGCAAAAGGATCAGAAGATTGACGATGAATTTCATGCTACCCCCCTCCAATTAAAGCGAGAATTTGTTTGACACCAGGCTGCGGCCGACCGCGTCAATCGCGCGCAGGATAATGCCGTGCGCGAAGCGTGTCGCGATCCCCGGAGGTTCGTTGCGAACATTCGGCTTGTTACACGGCCTTGGGCCCCGTACGCGAATAAACGACTCGGATTCTCGGACCGGCCCAGGCACGGTGCGCTCGCCCCGCTCTTCGCGGGGCCTTCGCGGGGAGAGAGTTGGGGTAAGGGTCGCCCTTCGAGGCGATGGCGCCGGTATCTTTGGCCGGCCGTTGCCGATAGGTTGTTTCCGTTCATTCGATGAGGGCAGGCCAACATGCGAATCGGGATACGCGTCGCTGTCTCCAGCCTTGTGCTGGCATCGATCGTGGTCAGCGCCCTCGGCGTTCATCTTTTGTGGTGGCGGACCGCGCAACAGGTCAGCCAGACGCTCGCCGACACCATCAATGATCAGATCGTCTCCGCCGTCGGCGATGAGCTGCAGTCGATCACCACCGAAGCGAGGTCTGCTTTCACCGCGGTGCGCACGCTGTTCGTCGAAAAAGTTCTCGACAGCCGCGACGCCAAGCGCAGGTTTGTATTCCTCTCGCAGTTGCAGGCCCAACCGACCATTTCCTGGGTCGCGTTCGGCTGGCCGGATCATTCGTTCTTCGCCGCGCACAAGCTCGGCGATTCCGCCATCGAAATGCTCGGGCTGGCCGGTGGCGAGACCAAAATGCGGATCGACCGTTACGAACTCGCAGGCGAGGACGTCCAGTTCAAAAACCAACGTGTCGAGGACACCCAATATTCCGTTACCGATCAGCCATGGTACCGCGAGGCCGATCAGTCCAACGAGGAGCGCTGGGTCAGGCTGACTACCCATCCCGGCGGCGAGCGGCCGGCGGTGGCGCTGGCAGGGCCGATCGACGTCGATCATAAGCGCGTGGGCGTACTGGCCATCATCATCGAGCTGACCCGGGTCTCGAATTTTCTTTCACAGCTCACGGTCGGCAAGTCGGCCGGCGCCTTCATTCTCGATCGCGACGGCGCGGCGATCGCCTCTCCCGATCCGGACGCCGACGAAACGACCGCGATGAAGACCAGCCATCCCTTGTTTCCGGTCGCCGTCGACGCGATCCGGCAAGCCGGTGGCAATTACGAACCGGACAAGGGCCAGGCCTTTCACATCGATGTCAGCCGCAACGGCAGGGCCTATGAGGCGGTGCTGACCCCGATCTCGTTCCCGGGCTGGTCGCTCGTGACCGTGGTTCCCGAGTCGGAATTCCTCGGGCCGGTCGAGGCCACGATCCGCAAATTGCTGGTCGGCCTCGCGATCCTGATCGTGCTCGCGGGGCTATTGTCGGCATGGCTGGCCCAGCGGCTGATCGCGGCGCCGCTCATCAAGGTGGTCGGGGAGATCAGGCATGTCGAGCGCTTCGACCTCGAAAAGGTCGAACGGCACTCCTCGCAATTGACCGAAATCGAGAATCTCTCAGGCGCGATTGCGGATATGGCGCTGGGGCTCGCCGCGTTCAGGAAGTACATTCCCGCTGACCTGGTCCGGCGTCTGATCAGCGATGGCCTTGGTGCGCGTCTCGGCGGGGCGGTGCGGCCGATGAGCGTGATGTTCGTCGACCTGGCCGGTTTTACCGGAATGTCCGAACGAATGGGCGACCGGGTCATCCCCCTGCTGTCGCGCTATTTCGAGTCCGTTTCGACGCAGATTCAGCGCCACGGCGGCACCATCGACAAGTTTATCGGCGATGCCGTCATGGCCTTCTGGGGCGCGCCAGCGCCGAATTCGGACCATGCCACCGACTGCTGCCGGGCTGCCTTGGCGTGTGCGCGCGCCGTTCGCGAGCTCGATCTCGTCGACGGGGAGGGGGGCAGCATAACCATACGCATCGGCATCAATTCCGGCGACATGCTGGTCGGCAATATCGGGTCTGAAGTCCGGCTGAACTATACGGTCATCGGCGACGCCGTGAACATTGCCAGCCGCCTTGAGGGCACCAACAAGCTCTATGGTTCGCAGATCATCATTGGTCCGCAAACGCGCCGGCTGGCTTTCGATCACATCCGGGTTCGCGAGCTCGATCGGCTCGCCGTCTACGGGCGGAGCGGTGGCTTGCAAATCTACGAATTGCTGGGCATGGCCGACGAAATGATCGATTTGCCGGGCTGGGTCGAATGTTACGAAGCCGGCCTTGCCGCCTACCGCGCCGGTCATTTCGCCGCCGCGATCCATGAATTCGAGCAAGCCATCGCGCTTCGGGCCCATGATCCGGCGTCATCGGCGATGATCAAACGTTGCCGGCAGCAGCTGGAGGCGCCAGTCAACGCTGATTGGGATGGTACGACGATCGCCCTGACGAAGTAGCCGGCTTCGGAAAGCAGGGCCGGGCATGTCCGCCCAGCGATGGCGTTTGACCCCTCGAACCGCCCGCGTTACGACAAGGCGTCTTCGATCGTTTAAAGCCAAGCCGGATTATCAAACATGTCCTTCAACAGCTTCGGCCATCTATTCCGGGTCACGACCTTCGGCGAAAGCCACGGGGTCGCGATCGGCTGCGTGGTCGATGGCTGTCCGCCGCGGCTCGCGCTCACCAGCGAGGACATCCAGCGCGATCTCGATCGGCGCCGACCCGGGCAATCGCGTTTCACAACGCAGCGGCAGGAGCTGGACGCCGTGAAGATCCTATCCGGCGTGATGGCGCATCCGGAGACCGGCGTGCAGGTCACGACCGGGACGCCGATCGCGCTGTTGATCGAGAACACCGATCAGCGTTCGAAGGATTATTCCGACATCAAGGACAAGTTTCGCCCGGGACACGCCGATTTCACCTATGAGGCCAAATACGGCCTGCGCGATTATCGCGGCGGCGGCCGGTCGTCGGCGCGCGAAACCGCATCGCGGGTCGCGGCCGGCGCGATCGCGCGCAAGATTTTGCCCGGCGTCGCCGTGCGCGGCGCGCTGGTGCAGATGGGTCCGCACAAGATCGATCGCGACAAGTGGGATTACGACGAGATCGGGCGCAATCCGTTCTTCTGCCCCGACAAGGACAAGGCCGCGTTCTTCGAAACCTATCTCGACGGCATCCGCAAAAAGGGCTCGTCGATCGGCGCGGTCATCGAGGTGATCGCCGAAGGCGTGCCGGCGGGGTGGGGCGCGCCGATCTATGCCAAACTCGATGCCGACCTCGCCGCGGCGCTGATGAGCATCAACGCCGTCAAGGGCGTGGAGATCGGCACAGGTTTTGCGGCGGCCGAACTATCCGGCGAGGAAAATGCCGACGAGATGCGGATGGGCAACCAGGGCGTAAGCTTCCTGTCCAACCATGCCGGCGGCATTTTAGGGGGCATCTCGACCGGCCAGCCGGTCGTGGCGCGTTTTGCCGTCAAGCCGACGTCGTCGATCCTGTCCCCGCGCCGCACCGTCGATCGCTCCGGCGCCGACACCGACATATTGACAAAAGGCCGCCACGACCCCTGCGTCGGCATCCGCGCCGTGCCGGTAGGCGAGGCCATGATGGCCTGCGTGCTGGCGGATCATTTTCTGCGGCACCGGGGACAAATGGGAGGTGGGAGTCTGTAGGGCGGATTGGAGGCGCAGCCGTAATCCGCCGTCTACGTGGCGAGATGGCGGGTTACGGCTTCCGCCTCCAAGCCGCCCTTGCGCTGCCCTCCCACGATTTCATATCGTCTATGGCCGCTTGGACAGCTGTGGAGTCAGCCACGATCAGCCGCTCCAAAAGTCGGCTTCGCAACCAGGGCGTCCGTACCGGCAGGCGAGGCCATGATGGCTTGCGTGCTGGCGGATCATTTTTTGCGGCATCGGGGGCAGTTGGGGGGCTGAGCAGCTGAAGGGGCCTGCGGGGCTGCGCATCAACCGTAAGGCACGGCTTGACAACTGTAAGTTATTGCCTTACACGCCGGACATGATCCGATCGTTCCGAGACAAGGCGCTCGAACGGTTCTTCGCAACTGGCGACGGACGCCGGCTCAGCGTACAGAATACGAGACGTATCGCCAACATTCTGCGGTCGCTCGACGATGCATCGCGGCCAGAGGACATGAACTTGCCGGGGTTCCGCTTTCATGCGCTCACCGGCCGCGACAAGGGGCGCTACGCGCTCAACGCCAGTGGAAACTGGCGGATTACATTCGGTTGGATAGAGGGTGATGCCATCGAGGTCGATCTCGAAGACTATCACTGAGGATAGGTTAAATGACCAGGAAGTACCCGAAGCGAAGCCTGCCGCCCATGCATCCCGGCGAACTTCTCCGCGAGGAGATTTTGCCGGCCCTTGACCGGCCCAAGACGGAGATTGCCAAGCTGCTCGGCGTGTCGCGTCAGACCCTTTATGACGTCCTGACGGAAAAGCAACCGGTCACTCCGGTCATGGCGTTGCGGCTCGGGAAGCTGTGCGGAAACGGTCCGGATCTCTGGCTCAATCTACAGAAGCGATACGACCTGCATCGCGCGCAGCAGGAACTCGGCGACAAGATCAATAGCATTCCGACGCTGGAAGCCGTCT
>NZ_JBEKXH010000244.1:0-9913 GCF_049512235.1 Bradyrhizobium sp. | reverse complement strand
AAGCATTTTACCTGTTCGTTCATATCGCTTGGCGACACCGCCTTCTTCCTTACCTATGACAAGGACCGACCCAAAGGGATGCCGCCGGTCTGCCTGTTTTCGCCGCTCAATCATCCGCCGCGCACCGACTTCATCAGCCATCTGCCCTACAGTAGAGGTGACAGCGCCCGGCTCAACAATCGGGTTCAGGGCTATTCCTTCTGGATCGGTGCCGGAAGCGGCAAGCCGATCCAGGTCGGCGTCAGTCCCGACCGGACCAATGATCAGGCAATCATGTTCGGCTACGGCTTCATGAGCAAGCCGACACGGGACCGCGTCGATCGCGCGGCCCCGCCGTACCGGCATCCGCAATCGTTCTACTTCTCCGGCTACCCGCGGCCGCCGGCGAACGCGCCGATCGTCAGTCAGAACTATACCAACTTCGCCATCATCAAGCCGGATCCGAAAAAGACCTGGGATCTCGTCAGCAACCTCGACCCCAAGACGCTTCCGCAATGTCAGCTCTTCAGTCCGCCCGCCGAAATGGCGGGTGTGACCAATACGCTGAAGGCGCCGACCTGGGGCGACATCAAGCATCCCTGATCATCCCGGCACGTCTCTGACGTGCCGGTACCGATCTATTGAGCGGCATCGACAAAGCGCCCGAATCGCACGGCTGTCATCCCCTTCCACGGCCGCCGCGTCGGCATGATAAGCACACAGTCGCCATAGGGCGTCAGGACCGGTACATCTCCATCAAATCCGACCAACGTGCCGCGCTCGGCCAAGACTTCCCCACCAATGAACGGCTGCGCAAACGTGAACCGAGCGGCAGTGATCGTAACGGCTTGGGTGACTTCAACGAACCGCTGTGTTGCCGCGACACCAGTCGCCGTCTCCGGCGCAAATTCTTCCGTGAAGATCCCGCTTGCGCGCAAAAATCGAACGGCAGTCTCGATCGCAATATCGGCGGAGCATTTGGCCCAATGCTGTCCAGTTTCGACCAGCAGCGCATTGTTCGTACTGGCCGGATCGGAAAAGCTGCGATAGTCGCGCAGACGTGGACCTTGGGCGTGGCCCTCGTCTGCAACGACAAGCGCGGGCATTGCAACTTTCCGGGCGAGATCGCGTCCTTTGGCCAATGGCCCGGACAAAAGCAGCGGTGGCATGGCTGTCTGCATGGAGTGGATGTCGAGCAGCAGGTTTGCATCAGCCACTATGGGCCGAAGCGACCGCGCTCGCCGCAGTTCTGCACTGTCGCGTGGTCCGTCGAGGATTGCATCCGACCACAGCCGGTTCAAATCCTCATCCACCCATCGCGAGATGGTTGGATCGGCCACGTCCCACAGGGCGTACGCATCTGCGTTCGCGAAGACGAGAGTGAGTTTGCCCGCCGCCGGTCGAGGGTTCTGCCGGTGCAGCCAGTCGAGTGCGATGGCTCCGCTCAGCTCATTGCCGTGAACAAGTGCCGAAATCAGCACGTGAGGTCCCGCGCAGCCTGAGTTATAGGTCGTTACGAACTCGACGCCGATATTTCCTCGCCGATAGGGCGAGATGTCGGGCGCAATCAGTTCAACCGGATACCCCGTATCGACGCGTGGTGTGGCCATTGCCGCATCATCTTTCGTGCCAACTGGCGTTCAAGCTTGCGCATTGAAAATCGCATCGAGCAACAGCGATTTTACCTGTGTTGCCGCCAGCGTGTTGCCCTTCAGCAATTGCGGCCGATCGACGATCACCACAGGGCCGTCCTCGCTGCGTTCATTGATACGGCCGTGCGAGCCGCGGACCAGCGACGCATCCAGCGGGATCACGTCCATCAGCGTGCGAAATCCGAGCTTGCGCAGTGCCAGGCGTTTTGCGATCGCCAGTTTTGGTGCCGAAATCGCGGGATCGAGGAGCAGCTCCGCGGGATCGTAACCGGGCTTGCGGTGAATTTCCACGGTGCGGGCGAAGTCGGGTGCGTGGCGGTCGTTGCTCCAGTAGTAATAGGTGAACCATGACCGGGCATCGGCGATCGCGACCAGTTCGCCGGAACGGGGATGATCGAGGGCGATTTCAGCCTTGTCGGTTGCGTTATAAACGCGCTCCACTCCCGGCAGCGCCTCGAGCAGGGCTTGGACGTTCGGCAGCACACCGGGGTCTGCGACGTAGACATGGGCAATCTGGTGGTCCGCGACCGCGAACGCCCTGGAGACGGTGGGGTCGAGCAATTCTCCGCCATCTTCCTCCCGCACTGCCAGCCAGCCTGCCTCGCGCAGGGCCCGATTGATATGGACCGGCCGGTCGACGCGGGTGATGCCGTATTCCGACAGGACAACGACCGAGCGCCCGCTTGCTCTTGCCGCCTCGATCAGGTCGCCGGCGACGGCATCGATTTCGGCGAGCGATTTTTGTACCGCAGGATGCGCGGCGTCCGGACCGAAGCGCTGCAGGTCATAGTCGAGGTGCGGCAAATAAGTGAGCGTCAGCGTCGGATTATCTTCGCGCATCACGAGTTTTGTCGATTCCGCGATCCACCGGCTCGATGCGATTGTCGTCGCCGGGCCCCAGAATTGAAACAGCGGAAAGGGCCCGAGCCGATCGGTCAGGCGATCGCGCAGGCCGGCGGGAACCGTATAGCAGTCCGGTAATTTGCGGCCGTCGGCCTTGTAGATCGGCCGCGGCGTCGCGCCGATGTCATGGCTGGCGGCCATGTTGTACCACCAGAACATGTTGGCGCAAGTGAAAGCCTTGTCGCGGCTTCTCGCCGTCTCCCAGATCTTTTCGCCGCCGACCAGCCGGTTGGATTGGCGCCAGAACATGATCTCCATCTGATCGCGGAATAGCCAGCCATTGCCGACGATACCGTGCTCGCGCGGTTTCAGACCAGTCATGAAACTGGCCTGGACGCTGCAGGTCACGGCCGGGGTGACCGTGCGCAGCGGCACCATGGCGCCGCCGCGCGCGAGCGCCGAAAGATGCGGGGTGTGAACGCCGAGATGTCGCGGCGACAGCCCGACCACGATCATCGCCAGCAGCGGTTTCAACCGTCTGTTCCGGAGACCTGGATCGCCTGCGGCGTTGTCGAAGGTATGGAAATGGTCACGCCAGCACCCGATCACGGCCTTGAAACTGCAATCCAGCTTGCCAAACCGGCCGGCAAAATGGCACCTTGAAATTGCAGCTTGCGCGCCGCACACTAGGCCAAACCGCCTTTGACGCAAGTCGCTTCGGCTGCCGCGGTTCGCGCAAAAGGGATGTCGCGTGAGGAACAGCGCCAGGCTTGATCTGCCGTCGCGGCCGGCCGACGATATCAGGCTGCAATCGTTCAGCCTCGCCGGGCGGCTGGTTCGATGATTGCGATCGCCAGGCCGATGCCGGCTCTGTCGACGCTGCTGCGGCTCGGGCGCATCTCCAATCTACCGACGGTGTGGACCAATGTCTTTGCCGGATCGATCATCGGCGGCGGCGCAAGGCCAGGCCAGCTCATGCTGGTGCTGTCGGCGATGACGGCCTTTTATGTCGGCGGCATGTGTCTCAACGATTTCTTCGATCGCGCCATCGATTCCCGCGACCGGCCCGGCCGGCCCATTGACGCAGGTGAGATCACGGCGGGCGCGGTATGCGCGATCGGCTTCGGCCTGCTCGCGGCGGGCGTGGTGCTGATGATGCCGCTCGGTTTGGCCGCGGCGAGTTGCGGGACGATACTGGCGGCGACGATCGTGCTCTACGACCTCTGGCACAAGGGCAACCCGCTCAGCCCGATCGTGATGGGGCTATGCCGCGCGCTGGTTTATATAGGCAGCTGCGTGGCGGTGACTGGCGGGCTGTCGAATACCGCGCTGATCGGCGCCTGCGCGCTGGCGTCCCACGTCGCCGGCATCACCTATGCGGCCAAGCAGGAAGGCCTTGACCGGGTCGGCAAGCTCTGGCCGCTGTTGATGTTGGCGGTGCCGCTGCTTGCGGCGTTGCCCGGCCTGACGGCATGGCCTGTGCTGACTGCGCTGGTGTTGTTGCTCGCCGCCGATGCGCGAGCGGTCTACCTGCTGGCCAACAAGCCGGTGCCGGGAGCGGTGCCGCTCGCCGTATCCGGATTGATCGCCGCGATATGCCTCGTCGATGCCGTTGCCATCGCCGGGGTTGTCGGCAACAGCGCCGTCGCAGCCATCTGCGTGCTCGGATATCCGCTGACGCGCATGCTGCAAAAGATCATTCCGGGAACATGAGGCCTGCCCATGGCCGAAACAACCCGCGCAGCGCAGGGCTATCGTGATCATCAGCTGTTGGCAGGGTTTCTGACGCTCGCCGACACTTGGGTCGCGCGGGCGACGGATGATCGTGGCATCACGTGGTTTCGCGGCGCGCTCGACGAGGTGTCGCGCGCCGCAAGCGATCGCGCGCTCGGCGTCGCGATCGGAATGGCGCCCCGGCGGCTCGGCAAGGCCGCTCTCAATCTCGGCGCCGACGATCTGGCTCGCGCGGCCACGTTGCGCCGCGGTTTCGATCCCGCCGGCTGGAGCGTCGACCAGCTGGCGCGCATTGCGCTGATGATCGCGAGTTATCGCAGCGATATCGATTTTGCCGGCCGGCTCGATCGCTATTGCGCGACGGCCGAAATCAATGAGCTGATTGCGCTATGCCTGGGCTTTGCGATTTATCCCGTGACCGCGCCGATCGAGCCACGCGCGCGCGAGGCGATCCGTTCCGGGATGAAGCCGGTGTTCGAAGCGCTGGCGCATCGCAATCCTTATCCCGCGGAGGTTTTTAGCGAAGATCACTGGAACCAGATGGTCGTCAAGGCGATCTTCATCGACTCGTCGCTGTGGCCGATTTGGGGATTGGACCGGCGCGGCAATCCAGGGCTCGCGCGCATGCTGGTCTCGCTTTGGCAGGAGCGCCGGGCCGCCAACCGTCCGATCAGCGGCGAAATCTGGCGCTGCATTGCTCCCTTTGCGGATCGCGATCGCATGGCCGCGCTTGTTGGCGCCTGGCAAGCCGGTGCCGAAAACGACCGGCTGGCGATCGCGCTGGCCTTGCGCGCCGCGCCAAAGGCAGCGTCCGAGTTGCCGTTCGGCGATCAATTGCGCGAAGTTGAGGCCAGGCTGGACGCGCAGCGTATCGATTGGCGCGAACTGGCTTGACGGGCAGGCGCGGTATCGTATCGGGCTCAGAGGAGCGCACATTCGGGCGCGGTTCGATGATTGCGTCAGCTGATCCTGATATCGCTCATCGATCTCCTCGTCGTCTCGATGCGCGGCGCCTGTCCGCCGCGCAGCACGCTGTTGCCCAGAAAAAGCGTGCTCTGGTCGATCGGCGACGGGTCGGTCCAGTCGGTCGCCTGCATCGCGCCGGACAGGCCGTAGACGGCCAGCGCGTTCTCGTAACTGACCTTGCGGATATCAGGGCCGGCAATGCCCCGCTGCGCCATCAGCGCGGCGGTCTTCGGCACCGCCAGCGGATCGGATACGCCCCAGTCGCAGGCGGAATCGACAATGATGCGTTCGGGTCCATAAACACGGACGATCTCGGTCATGCGCTCGTTGCCCATCTTGGTGTGGGGATAGATCGAGAAGGCGGCGAAGAAGCCGCGGTCCAGCACTTCGCGCACGGTCTCTTCGGTATTGTGGTCGATCACGCAGCGCCCGGGATCAAAGCGATGCTCGGCCAGCACGTCCATGGTCCGCATTGTGCCGCGGTGCTTGTCGCGGTGCGGCGTATGGATCATGATCGGAAGGTCGAGCTCGATGGCCAGATCGATCTGCGCACGGAGACATTTATCTTCCTGCGCGCTCTGCTCGTCATAGCCGAGTTCGCCGAGCGCAACGACGCCCTCCTTGACCGCGAAGCCCGGCAGGGCGTCGAGCACGGCTTCGGCCAGCGCCTGATTGTTGGCTTCCTTGGGATTGAGGCCGACGCAGCAATAGTGGCGGATGCCGAACTGGCCGGCGCGGAACTTTTCGAATCCCAAAATGGTCGAAAGATAGTCCAGATAGCTGCCGATATTGGTGCGCGGCTGGCCAAGCCAGAACGAGGGCTCGATCACCGCCACGACACCGGCGCGCGCCATCGCCTGGTAATCGTCCGTGGTGCGCGAAATCATGTGCGCATGGGGATCGATGAACATCGTGCCGGCGGCTTCGGGAACGGCCAACCCGGCAGCTGCAAATTTGACGCCCGCCGAGCCGTTGGCCTTGCTCGGTTGCAGCCGGGAACCGCAGCACGAACAAACCAGTCCCTGATGTAGCGATTGTTCAGGGATTCCGCTCTGGCCCTTACCGCCGTCGTCAGCCACCCTCGTTCCCCCATCCCGGATGTGAAAGCACTGGTTGGGTATCGACCCAATCCGGATTTGTGTTCAATGATACGGCATCTCGGCAAAAAGGCAATTGCAGGTTGAGCGCTCATGACCCGGGCAAAATTACCGCCCCTTGAGCATCTCCGGATCGACCAAAAGGGCCGGATTCGCGGACCAAACCGCAGCCTTTCCCATTTATCAACCAAAGGATGTGAATAAATTTGGCTAAACGCCGCCCGCAAAAATAAACCTTTAACCCGTTCGTCCTAGCCTCTGCCGGCATGTGGGAGCGCGGCGCGCGGATGACCAGATTTTCGCAAGTAAACCGCTTCATTCGGTCACGGTCCGGCCGCGGCTTTTTCCTGCATTTGGGCATGTGCGCGATGCTGTCCGCGGCGGTCGGGTACGGGTTCCACTATTTCAGCCTGAACTGGTTCATGGAGCACAAGACCGACGAGAAGATCATTGCGCTCCGGCTCGTGGATGCCTTCGTCACCAACTATTCGGCGGTCCGGTCGCAATTCGGAACAAACGCGCCGGTGCCGGCGACATTCCGGGCCCACGCGATCGATGCCTTCAACAAGCGCGCGGGCGACGATTCCGCGTTTCGCCTGCGCTGGGTCGGCCGCCAGGGACGAGAGATATTGACGCCGCCGACGGATGCGCGGATGGCCGAGGCAATCGAGGCCTTTGCAGCGAGGCCGAATCCAAAGCCGATGTCCGAACTGCTCGACATCAACGGCGAAAAGGTATTTCGCACGGTCTATCCGAGCGTGGCGCAGGAACAGAGTTGCGTCAGCTGCCACAACGCGCTGCAGCCCGGCAAGGCGCAGTGGCATCTGAACGACGTCATCGGCGCGTTCGCGATCGATGTGCAGGTCTCGCCGTTTCTGCGCACGGTGACGCGGCAGAGCTCCGGCATCGGGGTTGGCCTGTTTCTCGCGCTGGCGCTTGCCGGCTTGTTCATATCACTGATTCATTTTCGTCAGCTGGAAGCGCTCGACGCGTCCGCGACCGAGCTCGGCCGTACCCAGAAGTTTCTCGACACCATCATCGAGAACATGCCGGTCTCGATCGCCGTCAAGGACGCACGGGATCATCGCTACGTCCTCGTCAACCGGACCGCCGAAATTGTCTTCGGCCTGGCGCGTGGCGATTTGATCGGCAAACATGTCGACGATCCCTCAACCAGGGAGGTCACGGACGCCTTGTTTCCGCTCGGCGGCGAGGCGTCGCATACGGGCGAACTGCAGGAAATAGACGAGCACGTGGTAAAGACCCGTCACAACGGCACCCGCGTCATGGCGACCAAGAACCTCTCGATATCTGAGGGGACCAGCGAGCCGCGCTACCTGCTTAGCCTTTCGGAGGATATCACCGACCGCAAGCAGGCCGAGGCGCGGCTCGAGCATATGGCGAACCACGACGCCTTGACGGATTTGCCCAACCGCGCGGCCTTCACGGAGCGTCTCGCCCGCACGATCGAGATGGCAGAGCGCGGCGGAGAAACGTTCGGCCTGCTCAGTCTCGACCTCGACCGCTTCAAGGAAGTCAACGACGTGTTCGGCCATGGGGTCGGCGATGATCTGCTGCGCGAATTGTCGCGCAGGCTGCGCGAAAGAGCCGGCGATGCGTTTCTGGCGCGCCTGGGGGGCGACGAATTCGTTATCATCACGCCGAACGGCGATCAGCCCGCGCTCGCCGAAGCCATCGCCGCTGGTCTGCTCGAAGCTGTCGCCGCCGACCTGGAAATCCACGGCCAACATCTGCGCGTCGGCATCAGCATCGGTGTTGCGATCTTTCCGGACGATGGCGCCGATGCCACGACACTGCTCAACAATGCCGATGCCGCGCTTTACCGCGCCAAGATGGCCGGTCGCGGCAAGACGCGCTTCTTCGAGGTCGAGATGGACCATCGGCTGCGCGAGCGGCGCGCCATTCAGCATGAGCTCAGCTCCGCCATCGCCCGCAACGAACTCCACCTTCATTACCAGCCGCAGGCGAGGATCGACGGCGAAGTGATCGGCTTCGAGGCGTTGCTTCGCTGGAATAATCCTCAGCGCGGCATGGTTTCGCCGGCGACCTTCGTTCCGATCGCGGAGGAAAGCGGGCTCATCATGGAGATCGGCGAATGGGTCCTGCGCCAGGCCTGCCGCGAGGCGGCGTCGTGGCCACGACCGCTCCAGCTCGCCGTCAATCTCTCGCCGATCCAGTTCCGCCACGGCGATCTCGCCGCTTTGGTGCATTCGGTGCTGCTTGAAACCGGGCTCGCGCCGGCACGGCTGGAACTGGAAATCACCGAAGGCGTGCTGGTGGAAGATTTCGCCCGGGGCCTTTCGATCCTGCGTCGCCTGAAGGCGCTCGGCGTGCGCATTGCCATGGACGATTTCGGCACCGGATACTCTTCGTTGTCCTATCTGCAGTCTTTCCCGTTCGACAAGATCAAGATCGATCAGTCGTTCATCTCGAATCTGAAGACCAATCCGCAATCCGCGGCCATTGTTTGCGCGGTTGTCGGGCTGGCGCGGGGACTAAATCTGCCGGTGCTGGCCGAAGGCGTCGAAACCAGCGCGCAGCTCGATTTCCTTGTCTCTGAATCCTGCGACGAGGTGCAAGGCTATCTGATCGGACGACCCGGACCGATCGCGGATTATTCCAGACTGGTCGGCCGCCCTGATGTGATCGACGCGAACGTGCGCAGCGCCTGATCTCGAGAAAACAACGCCGATCGAATGCCGCTTGAACGGCTCGCTTGCTCCGCGAATCCGCCACGCTTCGGCGCGGAATCGGTCACGCTTAGGCCCCGTTTAACAGCCTGTATCGTGTATCCGAATGTGGCGAGCGGTGGCCGGCCATGGGATTGCAAAGTGGCTGTTACCGGGACCTCACCTCCCGGGTCGGGCGCTTGCACCCCCAGGGTTGCGTCATTGACGGCGTCAACTGACGCCGGCACCGCCTTTCCACTTCCACGTTTTCCCACTTGCGAAGGGCTATCATGCGTAAATTGTGTTTCGGCGTTCTCTGTGTTGCAACGATTCTAGCTGCCACCGCGCCGGCATCGGCCCAGACGCCGCCGGCGGCCGCGTCACCATCCGACACCGGGCAATCGACGGCACCCGCCGGCGCTCACGCCTACTTCGTGAACCTCAAGAACGGCGATACCGTAACGAGCCCGTTCAAGGTCGTGTTCGGCCTCAGCCCGGATATGGGCGTTGCGCCGGCCGGCGTCGAGAAGCCCAATGTCGGGCACCATCATTTGCTGGTCGATACCACGCTCACGGCCGAGGAAATGACCCAGCCCATTCCGGTCGACGCGCAGCATATCCACTTCGGCAAAGGCCAGACCGAGACCACGCTGACATTGCCGCCTGGCGAGCATACCCTGCAACTGGTGCTCGGTAACTGGACCCATATTCCGTTCGCGCCGGGGGTACAATCCGACGTCATTACCGTCACTGTAAAGGATGAGGCCGCGGCGAAACCGGAGGCCGTCGCAATGCTGAAGGAAGTGCGACACAGGCATCATCACCACCATCATCACCATCACCATGACCGTCACAGCGGTCGTGTGTATTACAAATAGCGACGCCACGCGCCGCCCACCGGCATGGTCGGCGCGAGGATCGCACGCATGCACATCCGACGATTGGCTGCGTG
>NZ_JBEKXH010000243.1:0-9917 GCF_049512235.1 Bradyrhizobium sp. | reverse complement strand
TTGCGGAAGATGCGGTCCTTGTCGTCGAGCATGACTTGAAGCTTCCCCGGGGATCAGCGGTTGGACTGCATATAGGCAAGACCGGCGGCACATCCGCCGAAGGTCAGCGCCCACAAAAGGCCTGTCTCGAGCGAGGCCCCCAATGCGTAGCGCTGCAGCAGGAAAATGAAAACCGCTGCCGCCGCCGCATGCAAGGCCACATAGCGCCAATTCTTCATCACGCCGACACTCCCCGGCCCGGTCGCCCGCCATGTGCCATGACGCATCATGTGGTTTCCTTCAGCGTGGTCGGACCGGTGATCGGCGCGGAGAACTGACGGCCGTTCTGCGGTCCCGGCTTGACGGGATTGCCGGAGGCAAAGCCGTCCAGCACCTTGCCGAAACTCTCCGTGGTCAGATCCTCGTAAGTATCCTTGGAGATCAGCACCATCGGCGCATTGACACAGGCGCCGAGACACTCGACTTCCTCCCAGCTGAAATTGCCATCCCTGGACAGCTGAAAGGGGTCGTGATGGATGCGGCTCTGGCATACTTTGATGATGTCGCCGGCGCCGCGCAGGCGGCACGGCGTGGTCCCGCAGACCTGAACATGCGCCTTCTTGCCGACCGGCTGCAGCTGGAACATCGTGTAGAAGGTCGCAATCTCCAGCACCCGGATGTAAGGCATCTGCAACAGATCGGCGACGGCGCGGATCGCCGCTTCCGAAACCCAGCCCTCATGCTGCTCCTGGACCCGCCACAGGATCGCTATCACAGCCGATGCCTGCCGGCCTTCCGGATATTTGGCAATCTGCTGTTTGGCCCAGGCGAGGTCTTCCGCTGCGAACGTGAAGTTCGCAGGCTGCAGTTCCTTTGGTGCGAGGCGGCGGACGGACATTCTCGTTCAGTCTCTCATTGCAGGCGACGCACGGCATTCGCGTTCAGGGCATTAATCCGGTTTTGCCAGAAGGAGCTGGCGGTGCCAAATACGTTATAACCAACGTGAGATGACACCTTGATGCGGTCCAGTATCGAAAGCTCGGTCACGGTTTCCAGGCGACCGCTGCGCGGATCATAGACGATCAGCGTGAGCGGGGTCTGTTCCAGGATGAAGCGCGACACCGAATGTCTGGGATCGCTGCCATGCTCCTCGCACAACAACACGCTATCGCCCCGCAACAGCCGCGGACCACCCTTGATGGCTTCAATCTCGACGCCTTCGACGTCAAGTTTGACCAGGTACTTGCCATCGGGTGAAATCCTGCCGTCGTCGAGCAGGTTATCGAGCGCGATCACCGGCACGATCTCACCGCTGCCATCACCGTTCCCGGTGATGCTGAGCGCCTCGTGCCTGGTGCCGGACAGCCGCGCGCTACCGCTTGCCGCACCGATCGCAGACTTCAGCACATCGAAACGGCTGCCGTTGATTTTGGCATTGTTTTCGAGTTTGGCAAAATTCTGCGACGACGGCTCGATCGCGATGGCCTTGTGCGAACCATAAGGCGCGCTCGACACCAGCACCGACCAGTAGCCGAAATTCGCGCCGCAATCGATCAGCGTATAGTCGACGTCGACGGAATCCCGGAACAGCAATTCCAGCTCATCCTCGTAACAATACGACCGGTTGAGCAGCTTGATCCAGTAACCGTCACCATAGGGAAACTCGAACGTCGCATCGGCATTGAGCTTGATCGCGATATCGCGCTCGGGCAATGCTTTGCGCAGCAAGTTCGCGCAGCGGTTATAGCCGCGATGCGAAAATGTCGACGCCACCTTCGAGCCCGACGAAAAAGCCAGCGCGGCAAGACGTTCCCAGGCGCTTGCACCCTCGAGCGCGCCGGTGGTCCGATCAAACCGGATGGGCGGCTGCGCGATCACCGATCGACCTCTCCGAACACAATATCGAGCGAGCCGAGGATGGCCGAAACATCCGCCAGCAAATGGCCCTTGCAGATGAAGTCCATCGCCTGCAGATGCGCGAAACCGGGGGCGCGGATCTTGCACTTGTAGGGCTTGTTGCTGCCGTCGGCGACCAGGTATACGCCGAACTCGCCCTTCGGCGCCTCGACCGCGGCGTAGACTTCGCCGGCCGGCACATGGAAGCCCTCGGTGTAGAGCTTGAAGTGATGGATCAGCGCCTCCATCGAGCGCTTCATCTCGGCGCGGCGCGGCGGAAAGATCTTGCTGTCCGCGACCGCGACCGGCCCCTGCCCGTCGGCCAAGCGCAGCTTTTCGATGCTCTGTTTCATGATGCGCACGGACTGGCGCATTTCCTCCATCCGGATGCAGTAGCGGTCGTAGCAATCGCCGTTCTTGCCGATCGGAATGTCGAAATCCATCTCGTCGTAGCATTCGTAAGGCTGCGCCTTGCGCAAATCCCACGCCGCGCCCGAACCGCGCACCATCACACCCGAAAAACCCCATTCCCAGGCCTGCGGGAGCGTGACCACGCCGATATCGACGTTGCGCTGCTTGAAAATGCGGTTTCCGGTGAGCAGCCGTTCGAGGTCGGCGACCACGCCGAGGAACGGATCGCACCAGGCCTCGATATCGTCGATCAGTTTCGGCGGCAGATCCTGGTGCACGCCCCCGATCCGGAAATAGGCCGCGTGCATCCGTGAGCCGGAGGCGCGTTCGTAGAACACCATCAGCTTTTCGCGCTCTTCAAAGCCCCACAGCGGCGGGGTCAGCGCGCCGACGTCCATCGCCTGGGTGGTGACGTTGAGCAGGTGCGACAGGATGCGGCCGATCTCGCAATACAAAACCCGGATCAGCTGGCCGCGGCGCGGCACCGCGATGCCGAGCAGCTTTTCCGCCGCCAGGCAGAAGGCGTGCTCCTGGTTCATCGGCGCGACATAGTCGAGGCGGTCGAAATAAGGGATCGCCTGCAGATAGGTCTTTTGCTCGATCAGCTTTTCGGTGCCGCGATGCAACAGGCCGATATGCGGGTCGACCCGCGCCACCACTTCGCCCTCGAGTTCCAGCACCAGCCGCAGCACGCCATGGGCGGCCGGATGCTGCGGACCGAAATTGATGGTGAAATTGCGGAGCGAGGCTTCGTTCATCGCTAGCCACTTCTCTTCTCGTCTCCCGGCAGCGGATAATCCGCGCCTTCCCAGGGCGACAGGAAATCGAACTTGCGGAATTCCTGATTGAGACGAACGGGTTCGTAAAGCACCCTCTTTTCCTGATCGTCGTAGCGCACCTCGACGAAGCCGGTAAGCGGGAAATCCTTGCGCAGCGGATGGCCGTCGAAACCGTAGTCGGTCAACAGCCGCCGCATGTCCGGATGCCCGGTAAAGATCACGCCATAGAGGTCATAGGTTTCGCGCTCGAACCAGTCGGCACCGGGAAACACCCCGATGATCGAGGGCACCTGGGTCGTCTCTCCGGCCTCGGCGCGCAGCCGGATGCGCGTATTCAGCGTCGGAGACAAGAGATGATAGACCACGTCGAAACGCTTCGTGCGGCCGGGATAATCCACCGCCGTGATGTCGGTAAGGTTGACGAAGCGGCAGCTGGGATCATCACGCAGGAATCGCACGACATCGACGATCTTGCCGGCATCGACCGCGAGCGTGAGTTGATCAAACGCGATCGCTTGTCCCGTTACGGCGCCAGGGAGCGCCGCCGCGATGGTTTCGCCGAGCTCAACAAGCTTACTCACTTCTGACCCTCTAATTCCCGTACCTTATTCTCGAGGGCTTCGATCCGTTCCTCGAACTCGCCAGTCACGAGCTTGCTCAGAAGGGTATCGGCGGTCAGCGCCTGCCGGAAACTCCTCTGCGTCTCTTCCACTCCGCCCAGACGTTTATCGAGCGCGATTACCAGTGCGCGCGTTTGCTCGTGCTCTGCCCGATTTTCAGCACGCATTTCGCGCAGCAGCGGCACGATCATGTCTGCGGGATCCGTCATGGCATCTCTCAGCGTTCGATGGTTCCGGTGCGCCGGATTTTCTTCTGCAGCAGCATCACGCCATAGAGCAGCGCTTCCGCCGTCGGCGGGCAGCCCGGCACATAGATGTCGACAGGCACGATGCGGTCGCAGCCGCGCACCACCGAATACGAATAATGATAGTAGCCGCCGCCATTGGCGCACGACCCCATCGAGATCACATAGCGCGGCTCCGGCATCTGGTCGTAGACCTTGCGCAGCGCCGGCGCCATCTTGTTGGTCAACGTGCCCGCCACGATCATCACGTCAGACTGCCGCGGCGAGGCGCGCGGCGCGAAACCGAACCGTTCGGCGTCATAGCGCGGCATCGACATCTGCATCATCTCGACCGCGCAGCAGGCCAGACCGAAGGTCATCCACATGAGCGAGCCCGTGCGCGCCCATATGATCAGATCGTCGGCGGCGGCGACGAAGAAGCCTTTGTCGGACAGCTCGTGATTGACCTCGAGAAAGTAGGGATCATTGGCTCCGATCGGCTTGCCGGTTGCGGGATCGATGATGCCGGTCGCGGCGGGGGCGACCGCCGGCGCAAATCCCGATGTCTTGGCAGCAGGGCTCAGTCCCATTCGAGCGCGCCTTTCTTCCATTCGTAGGCAAAGCCGACGGTAAGCACGGCGAGGAAAACCACCATCGACCAGAAGCCGGTTGCACCCAGTTTGCCGAACGCCACCGCCCACGGGAACAGGAATGCCACTTCCAGATCGAAGATAATGAAGAGGATCGCTACCAGGTAGAACCGGACGTCGAATTTCATGCGGGCATCATCAAATGCGTTGAATCCGCATTCATAGGCCGAAAGCTTTTCCGGATCGGGCTGCTGGAAAGCGAGAAGGAAGGGGGCGATCAAGAGCGCCAAACCAATCAGGCCGGCGACCCCGATGAATACCACGAGTGGAAGATAATTCTGCAGGATGCCGGTCATCGGCGAAGCCTTTTCCCGCGGCTTGGGGGGACCGCAGATTCGTCAACAGGGATGCCCAGAGGCTTAGCGCAGTGCAACAAGGGGCGCAAGACAAGCTATCTTGAGGATCTTGACGCCTCCTCGGGCCGCCACGCGCGTTGGGATAACTAGGCAAGGCGGCGTTTCGCTTGGCCATGTCCCTGACCCGACGAGTTGCGGGTGCGTTGGCAGGCAACCGGGGCGACGGAGCTCCGTTAGCTCACGCGCGGTGTTGCGGACCACGTGACGGTCAGGTCAGCGGGCCGGCGCAAGATGTCGGGAATAGACCCGGGAGGGTCCGACGAAGCCATTTTTAGGGATTTGCGAAACAGTCCCGAAACAAATCATCGGTAGTTCTACGGCCAACAAGGCGGCGACAAAAAGCGCCAGGAGGCTCGGATGAACCACTCCATTCACTCAGCGGACCGCGCTACCCACTTGAAAGTCGTGGTGTTGGCGCTCGTGGCCGGCATCGCGGTGGCAGGCTTCGGCATCTCGGCTCGCACCGGTTCGGACTACACCCAGAGCGCCCGCGTCATTAAGGCCGGCAAGCCTGTGACGGTGACGAGTTCGGATGTGTCGGTCATCCGCTAGTACGCTTGAATGACAGCGATTTCGGCCGCCTGCGGGAGGCAGTTTCGGTCCGGCTGTTTGGATGATTTCCTGTCGGCTCCGAACTGACCATCTTCAGGCTGGAGAGCGGCCATTTGCCAAAATGCCCGCCGATCGAAATGCGCAGGCCATGCAGCTCGTCCAACCAGATTTCCTCTACTGTCCCGGCTTTGCCGTCCGTCAGCACCACGACTTTGCCTACCAGCTCCGCCTCGGCTCTCTGATAGGAGGCAAGGATCGTAGATGCATGTCTGAGCAGGTCCGTCATGATCGACCGATTCGAATGAGGCGCGCCCTCGGCCGCGCTGTTGCCGCTCAAAGATGGGCATGCCATGGCGCTGCGGCGACGTCATTAAGGCCAAAGCGAGGGGTCAGTAGCTTCCGCCACCACCGTTCGACTGCCGGCTGCCCACCTCTCCATAGGGGACAATGTCAGGTTGGCCAAGCCGCTAAGTCATTGAAATGATGGCGCGAGAGACGGGGCTCGAACCCGCGACCTCCGGCGTGACAGGCCGGCGCTCTAACCAACTGAGCTACTCCCGCGTGGTTGACGAAACCCGCGCGAGGTGGACTTAAAGGGGGGACCTATCCAAGTCAAGGTTGTTGCGAATCCCCTTGCCAGGCAGGGGTTTTTGCGACGCCGATGCAAATAATGGGCTGTTTATAAGCAAAACAGCATAGGCAGCCGCCACCCGAATCGTTTAAGGCCTGATACGTCTTAGTTTCCTAGCCATCAACAACGAGGAGGGCCAAATATGGCGAAAAAGGCAACGACCCCGACCACCGTCACGCTCAAGCATCTGGCGGCGGCGATTGCGGAGGAGCAGGAATTGTCCAAGAAGCAGGCTGAAGCGATCCTGGGCGATCTGGTCACCCGGATCACCAAGCACCTCAAGAAGGGTGAGCGCATACGCATCGTCGGTCTCGGGATCCTGCAGGTGCGCAAGCGCGCCGCCCGGATGGGCCGCAACCCAGCCACCGGAGAAGCGATCCACATCAAGGCCAGCAAGAAGGTTGCCTTCCGTGCGGCCAAGGAGCTCAAGGAAGCCGTCTGACAAGGCTGGTCTTCCGACTTGGCGTCATTCCGGCGCGGCGCGCGCGACCCCCGGAATGACGCTTGTTCCGAAGCAGGCGTTTCCCGTCTTTCACCCGCGGTGTCGATTGTGAGTTCACCCCTCCGCTTTACGCATAGCGTGACCGAGCGCCTGCTGCGCTATGTCGTCATCGACACCCAGTCGGACCCGGCTTCGCCGGCCTGCCCTTCCACCGAAAAGCAGAAAGATCTCGGCCGCCTGCTGGCAGCCGAACTGCAGGCGATGCAAATCCGCGACGCGCATCTCGACGAATACGGCTACGTCTATGCCACGATCCCGGCGAATACCGCAAAGAAGGTACCGGTCATCTGCTTCTGCTCGCATATGGACACCTCGCCTGACTGCAGCGGCAAGGACGTCAAGCCGCAGATCGTGCGGAATTACCGCGGCGGCGACATCGTGCTGCCGGGCGACCCCTCGCAGATCATCCGTGCTGCGGAGCATCCGGCACTGGCCGATCAGATCGGCAACGACATCGTCACGTCAGACGGCACCACGCTGTTAGGCGCCGACAACAAGGCCGGCCTTGCCGAAATCATGGACGCGGCGCATTTCCTGACCAAAAATCCGCAGATCAAACACGGCGCCATCAAGATCCTGTTCACGCCCGACGAAGAGATCGGCCGCGGCGTCGACAAGGCCGACCTCAATAAACTCGGGGCCGATTTTGCCTATACGATTGACGGCGAAACCGCCGGGAATATCGAGGACGAGACCTTCTCGGCGGATGCCGCCACCCTCACCATCGAGGGCGTCAGCACCCATCCGGGCTTTGCCAAGGGCAAGATGGAGCACGCGATCAAGATCGCCGCCGGCATCGTCGAGCGGTTGCCCAAACATACCTGCTCGCCCGAAACCACCGAAGGCAAGGAAGGCTTTCTGCATCCGATCGGCATCTCCGGCGCGCTGGAAAAGGCTACACTCCATTTCATCGTGCGCGATTTCAATGAGCAGGGATTGCTGGACAAGGAAGCCCTGCTGGAAAATATCGTCAAGCAGGTGATGTCCGACTATCCGCGATCGAGCTACCGGCTGGAGATCAAGCCGCAGTACCGCAACATGAAGCTGGTGATCGACCGCCACCCCGAGATCATCGACCACGCGATGGAGGCCATCCGCCGGACCGGACTTCAGCCGGTGAAGACTTCCATCCGCGGCGGCACCGACGGCTCGCGGCTGTCGTTCATGGGACTGCCCTGCCCCAACATCTTCGCCGGCGAGCACGCATTTCATTCGCGGCAGGAATGGGTAAGCGTGCAGGACATGGAAAAAGCCATGCAGACCATCGTTCACCTCGCGATGATCTGGGAGGAGCGGGCTTAAGGCTTTTCAAGAGGCTACCGGCTCGCGTTGCGAAAACGCCTCAGCGCTGCCGGCGCTCCGGTAAAGGCAATGTCACGAAGCTCGCGCCGTCACCATCCAGATTGACGCGGCAAGCGGCACGCTCTGGCCGCTGACGAACGGCTTAAGCGCTTCCCGGATCGAAGCGGCAGCGGCGGCGCGAACGTCGGCCGGCTGTCCCTCGAGCGCGCGGCTCGCCGGACCGATTTCGAGCGCGGCTTCCACCGCGGCATCAAGCCCTTGCCCGATCGCGATATCGAGCGAGAGATGGCATGGCTCCATCTTGATGGTAGAGAACCCGGCCGCGCCGAGGATGCGATGCACGCGCTCTTCGGACGCAAAGGCGAACGGCCCGGGGTCTTCCGGTCCGAGCTGCGGCAGTTTTGCAACGTGCTTGTAAGCCGCCTGCAGCGGCACCATCAGCCACGGATTATCGCGCGGCTCCCGCCAGCAGGCAAATGCCAGCCGGCCCGACGAACGCAGCGCCTTGCGCACATTGGCAAAGGACAGCACCGGCTCGGCGAAAAACATCACGCCGAACCGCGAGACCATGAGATCGAAACTTGCGGGAACGAACTCATGGACCGTCGCATCGGCCAGAACAAATTCGACCGGCAGGCCCGCCGGCGCCATTTGCCGCGCGCGCGCCAGCATCGGCGCGGAGATATCGACGCCCAGCACATGCCCGGTCGGGCCCACGGCTTGAGCAAATGCGATCGTCGTGGCGCCGCAGCCGCAGCCGACATCGACGATCCGTTTGCCGGCCTTGGCCCCGGCGCGGTCGATCAGGATATCGCAGACCGGTGCCAGCAGGATGTCCTGGGTCTGCTGCCGATCGGTCCAGTGCTGACCGCCGGGACCGTTCCAGTAGGCGATCTGGTCGGCATTCAGCCGATGGCCTGCAGGTTGTTCCATCACGTTCTAATTCGCGGTGCCGCCGGGTGTGGTCCGCTTCGATTGCGCAGACTTGGTTACGTCCTTAGCACCGGCCCAACCGCGACGCCATGAGGATATGCCGCGCGCGAGCCCAGGGGGCGCCGGGCAGCCCTGCCACATTCCGCCCCTGAACGCGTCCGCACGGATAGCATGGCAAGCTAGCCGAGTCCTGAAGCGCCTGCACGGCGATGCATCACCAGGCGCCGCGAGGGCAGTTGACCCATCCGAAATGCCGCGGCGCAGGTCCATGGGCCGGGCCGCAGTAGCTTTCGACGAAATCGCGGATATGTTCGGGGACGCGGGCGCCTTGGATGTCGCTGCGGGTTTCAATCTCGCGGGCGATCTCCCGGGAGACATCGTCCGACCAGTGCTCAAGGGTGTTGAAGGCGATGACGCGGACGGGATCGTTGAATTGCCCCGAGATCAGATCGGCGATGATGGTTTCGAGGTCCGCCCGCTCGTATTCGGTTTCGCGATGGACGGGATCCCGGCCACCCAAGCGGTCGATGACGACGTACACGGTTTGATCCGCCCCGTAGGGTATGATCGAAGGCGTCCGGCCCGCGCTCGGCATAGCAGTCTCCAAAACCAATGGGACGAAGGGAACATTGATATAAGTCGGAAGCGTGCGAATTGGTTCCGGGGCGGGACCAGCCTCTTTTTCAGACCGCACGCGACGAGGTAATCCAAGTGGGAAAGTTGTGTCTCCGAAAGACCACACCTTTTTCCTGTTAAGCCCTGTTAATACAGGCGCGGAAACAGGGGCAACCAGTTTCCCATATTGATTCGTAGGGTGGGCAAAAACGCCTTCTTCGCGCCGTGCCCATCCCTTGCTTGAGATGATTCTCAAATTGGTGGGCACGCCATCGGTTCGCGCATGCGCGCGACCCGATGGCTTTGCCCACCCTACAAATTTCCGATGCACTTTTCAAACAGCCGAGCAAAGATAGTCTGAGATCGTCATCGCGGGTTTCGCACCGGCCTTCGCCCGACCCGCTCGGATGAAAGGCTTGGATGCGGAGGCGCCGAAGCAGGGCGACCACAAGGGTCGCCCCTACAAG